>JBIOEJ010000015.1:0-62578 GCA_044445965.1 Hyphomicrobiales bacterium | reverse complement strand
CGGGTGACCCGGGTGTCGCGTGCTCGACCACGGCATGCTCGGCGTACAGCCGAGCAAGATCCCCCATCGCCCATCTGCGACGCCGCGAATGAGTCGAGAGAAAGCGGTTGCCGGGTCGTGTGCTTCGTTCATTCCCCTTCTCCTTGTGGGTCCATGTGCGTCAGCTGGTGCGTCGCGATCCCGGTCTGTGATTCCAGGCCCCTTGTCTCTCGTGGGTCGCGGGCGGGGTTGTGGCAGCTCGCGACATGGCCAGGCGTGTTCGGTCAGCACCGGTTCGCTGCGCTCGCAGGCGGCCACGGCGTGCGGCGCAGCCGGTGACGGAGACCACCTCGCCCGCGACGCGCGCAAGAGCGGCGAGGCGTTCGATCGGTGAGCACAGGTGCGAGCCTATCGCCGAAGGACCGCGCCTGCCACCGCTCCTGCTCGCATGTCCTTGCATCCGGGCGCGGGTTGGAGTAAGTCAGTGTTCGCTATGTGTTCGGGGCTATAAATCGCCTGTTGCTTACGGCGGCGCTGGTTTGAATTAGGCCTTCCAAATCAAACGGCGTCGGTCGACGCCGGTCGGATTTTGGGGGGTAGGCTTCGGGTCCGCCGGGTGTCGTGAACGCTGTTCATGGGCGCGCGTGTCGGCGCTGTCGGGAGCAGGGTCCAGGCCCGAACAGGTCGCGCCCAAGGTCCGGGACCTTGCATGCTGCAATGCAACAAAATCGAGCCGCTTCATCTGTAATTTAACTGTTAATAACAGATGTTGCGCCGCAGCATGAGGAGACGCGACACGATCCGCCCGGCCGCGCCCGTCCGGCCCGAAACCGGCTGAGGCGAACCCGCTACCGCCTCCCGAATCGCGGCAGCTCATGAGCGAGGCGGCGCGCTCCGTAGCGAGCGCTCACGGCCAACCCTATGCCTGTCCCGGCCGGGAGAGCAGCCGTTCGGCCAAGGCGACGGAATTGCGCCCGTCGCGCCCACTCGCAGAAGGCTCGGCGCCCGCCTTGAGCGCGGCGGCGAAGGCCTCGAACTGCGCGGCGTAAAGGTCGACCACCGGAAAGGAATGTTCCTTGGGCTTGCCGTCGATCACCGTCTCGAGCCGGCCGGTGGGGTTCATGCCGAGCGTGCCGACACCGGTCGCGGAGCCTCGCGTGCCGAGCACGAAAACGCTGTTCACCGCGGCGCGGGCGCGGCGTGTGATCGTCACCGTTCCCATGGCGCCGCCGGCATAGCGCAGGGCGGCGGCCAGGGTCGCGTCGAGGCCGGTTTCCGGCGAGATGTCGACGAGCGAGGCGGTCTCGGCGACCCCGGCGTCGAGCAGATAGCCCAACAGGTCGAAGACGTGCACGCCGACCGCGGCCAGGATGTCGGAGCCCGCGCGCTTGGCATCGGCCCGCCAATTGCTCCAAGGCTTATAGGAGGTGTGCCACTCGCCGCGAACCAGGACGATGTCGCCGAGCGCGCCCGAGACGACGAGCCTGCGCAGTTCCTGGTGAACCGGGGCGTGGCGTTGCTGGAAGCCGACACCGAGCTTCACGCCCGCCTTCTCGCAAGCGGCGATCATGGAATCGCAATCGGGCGCGCTCAGCGCCATCGGCTTTTCGACCAGCACATGCTTGCCGGCGGCGGCGGCCCGCTCGGTCTCTCCGCGGTGCTGGTCGTTCGGGGTCGAGATGAACACCGCCTCCACCGCATCATCGGCCAGCATGGCATCGAGCGAGGGATAGGCGATGCATCCGCCCATGCGTGCCGCGAAGGCCTTGGTCTTCGGCTCGCTGCTGCCGACGGCGCCGTGCAGCCGCTCGGCCGGCGTCATCGCGAGAGCGGGTGCGATCTTCTGCTCGGCATGGACCCCGGTCCCGATCAGACCCCAACGCATCAATGAATCCTCTCAGAAGCGACTCAAAAGCGTAGGACCGCGGTGCCGCCGCCCTCGACGGGGAGCGCCGCGGCCGTGACAAAAGCGGAAAGATCGCTCACCAGATAGAGCATGGCATTGGCCACGTCCTGCGGCGTGCAGACACGGCCGAGCGGCGACATACGCTTCATGGCATCGGCGCGCCGCGAGAGCTGCTCCTCGCTCAGCACCGAGAGCCGGTCGAGCGAGGGCTGCTCCAGGCCGCTCGGGCACACGCAATTGGCGCGGATGCCGTCCGCGCCATGGTCGGAGGCGATCTGGCGCGTGAGCTGGAGCACGCCGGCCTTCGAGACCCCATAGGCCGTCATGCCCGGCAAGGTCAGAAGCGACCCTTGCGAGGCGATATTGACGATCGAGCCGCCGCCATTGGCGCGCATCGCCGGCAGCACCGCGCGGCAGCACAGGAACACCGCCTTCAGGTTCACCAGCATGATGCGGTCCCAGTCCTCCTCGCTGGTTTCGAGCGTGCCGCGCGCGCTCGGCGGATCGATGCCGAAGGTGTTGCAGAGCCCGTGCACGGCGCCGAAGCGCTCGACCGCCCGCTCCACCATATGCCGGCAGGCATCGGCCGAGGTGAGGTCCGCCTCGATCGCGAGGCGCTCCCCGTCGTGGTCATGCGGCGCGGGGGCGATGCGGCCGGCGTCCCGGTCGACGGCGACCAGGCGCGCGCCATGGGCGCCGAACAGCTTTTCGGCCGCGCGGCCGACATTCGAGCCGGCCCCGGTGACGATGATGGTCTTACCTTCGAGCAGCCTCACGAGCCCATGCTCCCGCCGCCGTCGACGCGAATGACCTGCCCGGTGACGAAGCGCGCGGCATCGGAGGCCAGGAACACCACGGCGCCGGTCGCGTCATCGGCTTCCTGGACGCGCGCTAGCGCCTGATCGGCGACCATGCGCCGGACGGCCTTCGCCGGAAATGCCGCCTTGACCCGCGGCGTCGGGGTGAAGCCGGGGGCGACGGCATTGACCCTGATCTTCGAGGGGCCGAGCTCGCGCGCCAGCGCCCGGGTGAGGCCGATGACGCCGCCCTTGGCCGCCACATAGGCGACGAGGTTGGCCGGGTCGCCGCCCTTGCGGAGCGCCGCCGTGATGCCGCTGAGGGCCGAGGTGGTTGCGATGTTCACGATGCTGCCGCCGCCTCGCGCGGCCATTGCCGGCACCACCGCGCGTATGCACAGGAACTGGCTGGTGAGGTTGAGCCCGATCGTCGCCTCCCATTCGGCGAGCGTGGTCTCGGCGAGCTTGGCGCCATGGATGGCGCCGCCCGCATTGTTGACGAGGACATCGATGCGGCCATAGCGGCGCTCGATCTCCGCGAAGCCGGCGTCGACCTCCGCTTCCGAGGCGACGTCGCATCGAAAAATTGCGATCTCGGCGCCCGTTTCGCGCGCCTCGCGAGCGAGGTCGGCGAGCGCCGCCTCGCTCTTGTCGAGGGCCGCGACCTTGAAGCCCGCGGCCGTGAGGCCGCGGACATGCTCGCGCCCCATGCCCTGCGCGCCGCCGGTGACGACCGCCACCGGCGCATCCTTGGCCGCCATGTCGCTATTTGTGCCACATGACGAACTGCTCGTTCTCGATGGCCAGCCGCAGCAAGGCGAGCGTCACCTCGCGGTCCGGATCGATGGTGATGTCGCCGGTGACGCCGGGGAAGCCCTTGGTCTCGGCGAGCGCATCGCGCACCTTCGTCCGGTCGGTCGATGCGGCCCGCTTGATCGCGTTGGCGATCAGGCTCACCGCATCATAGCTGTGCGCCGCGAACTTGCTCGGCACCGAGCTGAACTTCGCCTGATAGGCTTCCACGAAGGTCTTGACCTGCGGACGGTCGGATTTGGGGAAATAGGTCGACACCAGCAGGAGCCCGTTCGCCGCGTCGCGCGCCAGGCTCAGCAGCTGCGGATTGAACAGGCCGGCGCCGGACATGAAGACCGGCTTGAAGTTCATCTCCTTGGATTGTCGGAACAGCAGCGCTGCCTCGACCTGGAACAGCGCGAGGAACACCGCGTCCGGCTGCTTGCTGCGCATGCCGGTGATGAGCGACTTCAGATCCTGGGTGTCGGGGTTAGAGTATTCTTCCCCTACCAAGGTGGCGCCATTGGCGACGGCCCGCTTGCCGAACAGCTCGCCATAGGCGCGCCCATAATCGTCGTTGCGGCCGATGACGGCGACTTTCTTGAAGCCGAGATCCTTGGTGCCCCAATCGGTCACGGCGTCGGCTTCCGACGAGGCGATCGGCGTGTTGCGGAAGATGAACTTGCCGGTCTTGGTGATATCGGGATGCGAGGCGACCGGGGTGATCATCACGATGCCGGCGCGTTGGTAGATGGGCGCCGCGGCAAGGCTCGCGGTGCTGGAAAAGTCGCCGACCACCGCGGTGATGCCGCTGATCGCCGCGAATTTCTGCGCCACATTGGCCGCCTCTTGCGGCTCGCCCTTGGAATCCTCGACCTGCAGCTCGAAATGGATGTTGGGAACCGCCTTGCTGTCATTCAGCTGCGCAACGGCGAGCTCGGCCCCATGGCGGATATCCTGGCCGTATTGCGCCTGGTTGCCGGTGATGGGCGCCATGATGCCCAGTAGCGCGGTGGCGCCGGCCTGCGCCGACGCGCCGCGCGGCAGCACACCCGCGGCAAGGCTTGCGGTCAGGCCTGCGGCGGTCAGTTTCGTCACGTCTCTTCTTGTCAAGGACATTGTCCACTCTCCTTTGAAAACCTGAAAACAGCCGCCGCGACGCGAGCTCAAGCGTCCCGGTTCCACTCGCTGACGAGATTGACCTTGGCGTCGCGCAAGAGCGCATGCAACGGGCAGAGCCGCTCCACCTCGGAGCGGAACTTCGCCAGCCGCTCGTCGGATTCGGAGGTCTTCATGAAGACCTTCTGGATCACCTTGTGATAGTGATAGGCGATCGGCTCGACCTGCGAGAACAGCTTGCCGGTCCGCCGCATCTCGGCGCGCCGCACATCGTGGATGCCCTGCGACTCGAAGCGGACATCCTGGATGTCGAACTTCATCTCCTTGCGCAGGATGTTCATGATCATCGCCGTGCAGGAATTCAGCGCGCACAGCGTCATCTCGAGCGGCGTCGGACCCGTATTCTTGCCGCCGAGCTCGAGCGGCTCGTCCAGATAGATCGGCGGCAGGTCGCGAACCTGGTTCACGCTCTGATAATTGCCGAGATATTTGGTGGTGACCGTGATGCTCTGCAGCCGATCGCTGACCTGGATGTCGGCGGCAGCCGTATGGGAAAGATCGTTCATCGCTGATTGCTCCTTGGGTTCGAGGTCGATAGCCATTCACGCAGATGCTTCATTCGCGCCCTCCTTCTCCGCGGTCGAAGGTCCATGTGACGTCGCCGCGCCTGTCGGCGAGGGCTCGCCGGCGCTCTTGCGTGGCCGCGAGATCGGGCTTCGACGCTGCGTCGAGCACGACGCCGTAGTCCTCGGCCGCCGCCTGGCGCGACACGCGACGGTCGATCACGTCCTCCGCCACCAGCGCGGCCGAGCGCAGCAGCGGGTCGCCATAGCCGCCGCCGCCGGCCGTGACGCAGGTGAGGATGTCGCCGGCCTGCATCTTGAAGCGCTCGCGCGCCGGGACCTTGTGCTCGGTGCCGTCGGTCCGTTTCAACAGGCTCGACCAGCTCATGGCCGGCTTGCCGCCCTTCAGCCCCCAGGGGCGCGAGAAATGCCGGTCGCCACGATGGGTCACCTCGAGCGGGCCTTCGAGCACCTCGAACACCTTCTCCATGCCGAGGCCGCCCGCATGCCGGCCGGCTCCGCCGGAATCCGCCTTCAGCCGCATCGAGTGGATGCGCAGCGGATACTCCAGCTCCACCGCTTCCGTTGGGGCATTCATCATATTGGTGATGTCGGTCTCGATATAGTCGACGCCGTCCTTCGTGGGCCTGGCGCCCATGCCGCCGCAGAACAGCTCGAGATACACATAGGCGCGCCCGTCGCGGCGGCGCCCGGAGAAGCTGACGCCCTGCATGCCGCTCGAGGAGGCGCGCACCAGATCGGGCGCCGCCTGGGCGAGGCAGCCGAAGATCACGTCGGTCATGCGGCACACCGTCATGGTGCGCGCGTTCAGGGCGGCCGGATGGCGCGGATTGACCACCGAGCCTTCTGGAAGCGAGACCGTGATCGGGCGGAAGCAGCCGGCATTATTGGGCAGCGTCGGGTCGGTGACGCAGCGCACGCAATAATAGGTCACGCAGGCGGCATGCGAGAAAGCCGCATTGGCGGCCCCCGCCACTTGCGGGTCCGTGCCCGCGAAATCGACATGGATGTCCGATCCCTTGATGGTGAGGGTCGCTTGGATCTTGATACGCTGGTCGAGCACGATGCCGTCATTGTCGAGATAGTCGACGAAGCTGTAGGAGCCGTCCGGAATGGCCTTGATGCGGGCACGCGTCAGCGCTTCGGCGCGGTCCATCAGATCCCCGATGCAGCCGAGCACGCGCTCCTCGCCGAACTCCTCGCAGAGCGTTTGGAAGCGCGCGCTGCCGGTGCTCACTGCCGCGATCTGGGCGCCGAGATCGGCGGAGAGATAGGCCGGCATGCGTACGTTCTTGAGCAGGATGCCCATGATCTGCGGGTCATATTGCATCTTCGACATCAGCTTGATCGGCGGCAGCACGAGGCCTTCCTGGAACAATTCGGTGGCGTCCGGCGGCAGGCTGCCGATCGCCATGCCGCCGAGATCGGAGTGATGCGCCATGGAGGCCGCCGTCGCCACATGCCGGCCGTTGAAGATGACCGGGGTCAGCACCGTGATGTCGGGCAGATGCGTGCCGCCATTGTAAGGATCGTTCATGATGTAGACGTCGCCCTCCTCCATCCCCTCCGCCGGGAAGGCGCGCAGGATCGACTTGACGGTCGCGGCGAGGACGCCGAGATGCTGCGGCAGCGCCACCGACTGGGCCATGGTGTCGCCGCCGACCGTGAACAGGGCGCAGGAGCAGTCCGCACCCTCCTTCAGCACCACCGAGAAGGCGCTGCGGATCAGCGCTCCCTCCATCTCGGCGGCGATCACGTCGAGGCGGTTGCGCACCACCTCGAGCGTGATGGGGTCGATCAGCTCGGCCGTGCCGGCACTCTCTCTGCGGTCGAGCATGGAAGCTGATCCTTTCATGATGCGCGTCGCGGGAAGTCGAGCCGGCCTGCCGAATAGCCGCCGTCGACGACGATCGTCTCGCCGGCGATGAGGGAAGCCCGTTCGGAGGCGAGGAACATCACGGCGTCCGCGACGTCCCGCGGCGTTACGAGCGCCTGTTGCGAGCTGCGGCTCTTGTAGTAGTCCGCGACCTTCAGGAACTGCGGATCGGTGAAGCCGGGGCGGTCGACGAGGCCTGGCGCCACCGCGTTGACGGTGATGCCGTGCCGGCCGTATTCGAGCGCGAAGCCGCGCGTCAGCATCTCCATCGCCGCCTTGCTGGCGCAATAGAGAGCAGCGTCCGGGCGAGCGTAACGATAATTCCCGGAGCTGATGTTCACGACCCGCCCGGTGATGCCCTTGGCAGCCAGCCTCTCGCAGGCTTCGCGGCTCGAAAGAAACATCGCCTTGACGTTGACGGCCATGATCCGGTCGAAGTCCTCGGGCGTCACGTCGCGGATCATCCGGTTGAAGTTGATGCCGGCGCCGTTCACCAGCACCACCACGGGCCCGAGCCTCTCCTCGATATCGTCGAACAGGGCCTTCACCGCCTCGGCCTTGGTCATGTCCACGGCGCGGGTTTGGGCCCGCTCCCCGAATCGAGCGAGCTCGCGCGCCGCCGCAGCACAGCGCTCCACCGTGGAGCCGACCGCGATCGTCACCGCGCCCACCTCCAGGAAGGCTGACGCGACGGCAAGGCCGACATGACCGGTGCCGCCGGTGACCAGCACCGGCCCGAGGGTCCAGGGCTCAGCCATGTCTCGGCATCTCCACGATCAGGTTGCCGGTCGGCTCGACTTGCGCTTCCTCGCCCGCGAGCACGACGGTCGTTGAATCGATCTGCTCGACGATGAAGGGGCCTGCGCGCCCGACGCCGATCGGCAGCCGGTCGCGCCGATAGACCGGAGCGTCCACGTAGCGATTGGCGTCGGCGAGATAGACGGAGCGCACGCCCCGCTGCGCCTTGTCCCAGGAAGGGCCGGGCTTCGGCGGATTGAGCTTCACCTTGGGCACGGTGACGAAATGCACCGTGCGCAAGTTCACGAACTCGATCTCGGCGCTCTCATTGCGCTGCCGATAGACGCGCTGGTGGACTTCGTGGAAGTTCTTGGCGAGCGCGGCGATCATCATTTCATCGAGCGCGCCCTCGATCGGCAATTCGAGCTCGTAGGACTGGCCCACATAGCGCATTTCGGCGTAGCGGCGCACGCCGACCGCGGTTCTGGATGCCGCTTCGTGCTGCATTTGCTCCGTACCCATCCGGTCGAGCAAATCGAAGCCTTCCCGCAATTGTGCGACCTTGACGGTTCCCAGGCGGTGCCGGAACGAGAGGGAATGGTCGCGCTCGATATCCGATACGAGCAGGCCGAAGGCCGACAGCACGCCCGGCGCGAACGGAACGATCACCCGGGGGATGCTGAGCATGCGCGCCAGCGCGCTGCCATGCAGGGGGCCGGCCCCGCCGAGCACGATCAGCGTGAAGTCGCGCGGATCGTAACCCCTCGCGATGGTCAACAGCCGGATCTCATCCGCCATGCGGTTGTTCAGGATGGTGTGGATGCCCTGTGCGACCTTCACCTTCGCCATCCCGAGGCGCTTGCCGAAGGCATCGAGCACCTTATGCGCCGCGCCGCCGTCGAGCTTGAGGTCGCCGCCGACGAAATAATCGGGGTCGAGATAGCCGAGCACGACGCTCGCATCGGTAAGCGTGGGCTCCGTGCCGCCAGTCCCGTAGCAGACGGGGCCCGGGACCGAACCGGCGCTCTGGGGGCCGACATGCAGGCTGTTCGCCTCGTCGAGCCAGGCGATGCTGCCACCGCCCGCGCCGATGCTCACCACGTCGAGCATCGGGATGCGGATGGGGTATTTTCCGACCTTGCCCTCGACTGAGGTCAAGGGCTTGCCGTCGACGACGAGGCCGATATCGGCCGTGGTGCCGCCGATATCGTTGGAGATCAGGTTCGTCTCGCCGCAGATCTCCCCGATCATCTGCGCCGCCACCACCCCGGCCGCCGGCCCGGATCGCAACAGGCTCACCGGCTTCTGGACGGCGGAGCCTGCCGTCGCGATGCCACCGCGCGACTGCATGATCTCGAGCCTGGCCCCGACGCCGTTGCGTTCGAGCTTGTCCTCGAGAGCCGCGATGTAGCTCGACACCTTCGGCCTCAGATAGGCGTCGAAGGTGGTCACCAGCGTGCGCTCATATTCCCGGAATGTCGGGTCGATGCTGCAGGAGAGCGAGACAGCGAGCCCGGGGTACATTTCCTCGATGATCTCCCGCGTGCGCATCTCATGGCGTGGATCGAGGAACGAGAACAGGTAGCAGACCGAGATCACCTCGACCTTGTGGGTCTCCTTGAGCTCGCGCACCGCGTGGCGCACGTCCTCCTCGTCGAGCGGCACCAGCACCGAGCCGTCGGCGGCGATGCGCTCGCGCACGCCGAGGCGGCGGCGGCGCGGCACCAGGAAGCCCGGCGTCTCGGCATCGATGAACAGATTATAGAGATCGGATCGCTTCTGGCGCCCGATGGTGAGCACGTCCTCGAAGCCCTCGGTGGTGATGAGGCCGGTGACCGCTCCCTTGCGCTCGACGACCGCGTTGGTGGCGACCGTCGTGCCATGGATGAAGCGCGCCACGTCCTTGGCCGAGAGCTGCGTGTCGCCGAGAAGCCTGACGAGCCCGGCGATCACGCCGAGCGACGGATCGGAGGGCGTGCTCGGTACCTTCACCAGCGACATCCTGCCACCGGACGTCATGCCCACGACGTCGGTGAACGTGCCCCCGACGTCAATCGCGACTGAAAGCGTTTCGCTCATCTATTGACTCTCTTCATGCGCGTCGTCGATGTGCCCGTCACGGCCCTAGCCGAGATAGGCCCGTATGGTCGCTTCGTTCTTCAAAAGGTCCTTGCCTTCGCCTTCGAGCACGACCTTTCCGGTCTGCAGCACATAGGCGTAGTCGGCGATTGCGAGCGCCGAGAAGGCGTTTTGCTCGATGAGCAGCACGGCGGTGCCGCTCCGATTGATGGCTCGGATCGCCTCGAACATCGTCTGCACCAGGATGGGGGCGAGACCGAGCGAGGGCTCGTCCAGCAAGAGCACCTCGGGAGCCGCCATCAGAGCGCGGCCGATGGCGAGCATCTGCTGCTCGCCGCCGGACAGCGTTCCGCCGAACTGGGCGCGACGCTCGGCGAGCCGCGGGAAGAGCGCGAACACCCGCTCCAGCGCCGCTTGCGCCCCTCGTGTCTGCGCCCGGCCATAGGCGCCGAGCCGCAAATTCTCGATGACGGTGAGGCCAGAGAAGATGCGCCGTCCCTCCGGGCATTGGACGACGCCCTGACGGGCGATCTGGAAGGCCGGCGTCCCGAGGATGGAGCTGCCCTTGTAGAGGATGTCTCCCCTGGCTGGCGCGATCTCGCCCGACAGCGCCCTGACGATCGTACTCTGGCCGGCGCCATGGGCGCCGACCACGGCGATGATCTGGCCGAGCCCGATGTGCACGGTGACGCCGCGCACCGCCTGGATGGCCCCGTAGGAAACGAAGAGGTCGCGAGCTGCGAGCAACATGGGCTACACCGTGCCCGAGCCGAGATAAGCGCGGATCACCGCAGGATCGGCCCGCACCTGATCGGGGGTGCCTTCGGCGATCTTGCGACCTTGATCCATGACGATGACGCGGTCGGAGATCCCCATCACCAGGCTCATATGGTGCTCGACCATGAGGATGGTCTTCTTCAGATCGCTCCTGAGCCGGGAGATCAGCCCGTCGAGCTCGTCGATCTCCGCCGGGTTCATGCCGGCGGCCGGCTCGTCGAGCAGAAGAAGCTTGGGGTCGGTCGCCAGGGCGCGAGCGATCTCGACCCGTCTCTGGTCGCCATAGGGAAGGTGGCGGGCGAGCTGGTCGGCGACCGGCGTCAGCTCGACGAGATGCACGAGCTCGTCCGCCAGCTCGTCGAGCCGTCTCTCCTCGGCCCGATAGCTCGGCAGGCGGATGAGCGCGCTCAGCATGGAGCTGCGGTTGCGGCGGGTGAGGCCGACGAGCACGTTCTCGCGCACCGTCAGATTGGGGAAGATGCGCAGATTCTGGAAAGTCCGGGCAATGCCCGCATCCGCAACCTTGTGCAGCGGCAGCCCGACGAGATCCCGGCCCGCGAAGCGGATCTCGCCGCTCGTCGGCAGATAGACGCTGGTGATCAGGTTGAATGCGGTGGTCTTGCCGGCGCCGTTCGGGCCGATGATGCTGACGATCTCGTCTTGCCCGACGCTGAAGCTCAGATCGTCGACGGCGGTGAGGCCGCCGAAGCGGCGGCCGAGGGCGCGCACGTCGAGCAGGGGCGCGCCCGTCATGAGGCAGCTTCCGTTGCCGAAGCGGCGCTCGGGCGCAGCCTCGGGGTGGTGATGAGATGCCGGCGCCCGAGCAGGCCCTGCGGCCGGTAGAGCACCATCAGCACCATGATGGCGCCGTAGATCGCCTCGCGATAATCGGCGGCGAAGCGCAGGAGTTCGGGCAACGCCGCCAGAACGGCGCCCCCGAAGATGGCGCCGGGCACGCTGCCGAGGCCGCCGAGCACCACCATGGCGAGAATGCCGATCGAAGCCGTCGGCGTGAAGCTGTCGGGGCTGATGAAACTGATAAAGTGGGCCCAGAAGGCGCCAGCGGCGCCGGCGATCGCCGCCGAGATGGCGAAGATCTTCATCTTCAGCATGCGCGAATCAATGCCCACGCTCTGGGCGCCGAGCTCGTCGTCGCGCATGGCGCGCAGCGCCCGGCCGAAGGGCGAATCGAGCACCGCCAGGACGATCAGCGTCGCGGCGACCAGGATGGCCAGGATCAGCCAGTAGAAGCCGACATTGCTCAGCTCCTCGCCGAGGATGGTCGGCGGGGGGATGGCCCTGATCCCCATCGGGCCGCGGGTCAGGCCGACCCAGTTCAGCATCAGCATCCAGATCACGCCCGAAAGGCCGAGCGTGCCCATGGAGATATAATGCCCGCGAAGCCGCATGACCGGCCAGGCGAAGGCAGCCCCGGCAAGGCCGGTAAGCGCCGTCGCGGCGATCATGCTCCACCACACCGGCACGCCGAGCCTGGTCGAGAGGATGGCGGTCGCGTAGGCGCCAAGCCCGTAGAAGGCAGCTTGGCCGAGCGAGACGATGCCTGAGAATCCGGCGATCAGGTTGAGGCTGAGCGCCAGCGTGCCAGACACCACCATTACGGTCAGGATGCGCAGATAATAGGGGTCGGAAACGACGAGCGGGATGGCGGCCGCGATCAGGATCGGCAGTAGGAGCGCGGGTCGCGTGAGATCGAGCCGCGGCACCGGGGGCAGCGGAAACACATTGAGGTTCGTCCGCTCGACCTTGTCGAGGCCGCGATGGCCGAGCAGCCCGGTCGGCTTGACTACCAGTACGACCACCAGGAGCAGGAGCGCGATGGCATCGCGCCAGGCGGAGGAGATATAGACGCTGGTCGCCGATTCGACGACGCCGAGCAGGAGGCCCCCGACGATGGCGCCCGCGACATGTTCCATGCCGCCCAGCACCGAAGCCGCAAAGGCCTTCAGCATGCTGGTCGAGCCCATGGTCGGGTAGATCGAATCGTAGAGCGCCGCCGCCAGGATGCCGGCGGCGCCGCCGAGCGCCGAGGCGACGCAGAAGGTGACGACGATCAGGCGATTCACGTCGATGCCGATGAGGCTCGCGGCGCGGCGATCCTCCGCGATGGCGCGCACGGCAGCGCCGAAATCGGTCCTGTGCAGCACGAGGTGGAGGGTGGCGATGGCGACGACGACCACCGCCAATGTGGCGATCTCCCAGATGCTGATCGTGGTGTCGCCGAGCTGGTAGGCGATGCTGGAGAGGTCCGGCGAAAGGGCCTGCGTCTGCGGCCCGAAGGCGAAGCGCATCAAGTTCTCGAAGATGAGACCGAGGCCCATGGTGGTGATCAGCGACATCAACAGCGGCTGGTCGCGTAGCGGCCTGACCGCGATGCGCTCGATTAGCCAGCCGATGGCGAGGGCCGAGACGACACCGACCAGGAAGGCCGCCACGATATTGACGCCGAGCATGGTCAACATGACCATCGCGACGAAGGCCGCCACCGTGTAGGCGGCGCCTTGTCCGAAGTTGATGATGTTGAGGACGCCGAAGACGAGCGACACGCCGACGGCCGCAAGCGCATAGGTCCCCCCGACCGTAAGGCCGTTCACCAGGACCTGCGGCAGAAGGTCCATCCGGCTAGCTTCTATCGAATCGGAGACGACGCATGGATTTCGCGCAGAGCCTCGAACTCGGCACTCCGTGCTCCCCAACCGAGCACATCGCGGATTTAAGTGTGTGTTGCGCACAGCGCAACACTGTTGCATACGCTCGAAAAATCTATTAGGGGGACAAGGCCGAGTCAAGCATGAGGGGAGGCGTCGCCGCAGGACGCGCTCTTGGCGAGAGGCCAAAAATGAGCAGCACGAGAACAAGAGCGAAGACGAAGGCGCGCAGGCCCTTCGGCGGCGTGGCGGCGGTGAATCACGCGATCACGCTTTTGAAGGCGTTGCCGTCCAATGGCGGCTCGCTCGGCGTGAACGAGCTCTCGAGGCGCGTCGGCCTGCATAAGAGCACGGTCTCGCGGCTATTGAGCACGCTGGGTCAGCACGAATTCATCGAGCGCAATGGCGGGAACGGCCAGATCAATCTCGGCATCGGCTTGATCGCCTTGGTCAGCCCGCTGCTCGGCAAGCTCGATGTGGTGAAGGCGGCAAAGCCGATCCTCGATATGGTCGCGCGGGAGACCGGCGAGACCGCGAGCCTGGCGCTGTGGAGCGGCCATGAAGCCGTCATGGTCGAGCAGACGCTCGGCTCGCGCGCCGTGGTCCACTATGCCTGGCCCGGAAAATGCGTGCCTGCCCATACCACCGCAGCCGGCAAGGCGTTCCTCGCCCATTTACCGGCTGCGGTCCTCGACAAGGTCCTGGCCTCGGGATTGAAGCGCCATACACCCTTCTCGATCGTCGAACCGGCAGCGCTGCTGTGTGAGCTCGATGACGTCCGCCGATGCGGATTCGCCGGCAATGATCAGGAGAACGAGCTCGAATCCTGCGGCATCGCATCAATAGTCCGCAACTTCCGCGGCGAGCCGGCGGCGGCGCTCACGGTTGCGGTCCCCAAGCATCGTTTCGACGCGCAGCAGCGGGACGCGATCATCGTCGCGGTGCTGCGCGCCGCAGATCAGCTGTCGCGTCGCCTCGGCTATGAGCCGAAGGCGGCCGACACCCAAGCGGAATCGGCGCGCGAAACGCCCTCGAGCGGACGGCACGCGGCTGAGTGAAATCGCGCCAGCGCCTGCGCCATCAGGCGCTCCGTCGCCAGTGCCAACGTGTCGCGTGGCGGCCGCGCCACCGGGACTCGCGCGAGAGCTGATCCGGCGACCGCCCGACCCACAGCCGCGACGATCCATCGATACGGCTGGGTGAGATTAATCGCACGTAAAGCTCGTCGGCTTAGCTTGGAACGGAATCCGAGGGCGTCGCCGTGCTCAACGTCTGCTTCACATTCAGGCCGAGAGACCTTCCTGCCGCGCCTTGGTCCTTGGCGCGTCTTCGTCGCCTTTGCGTCGCGGGCAGTGTCGGCGTCAGCCTCATCACGATTCCCATGGCGGCGCTTGCCGAGACCGGGGTCAGCAACGACAAGATCGTGTTCGGCCAGGCCGCGGCCCTCGATGGGCCGGCGGGGGCCCTCGGCCGGGATGTGAGAACCGGGATCCTCGCCGCCTTCGCCGAGGTCGATCGAACCGGGGGGGTCGCGGGGCGCAGGCTCGAGCTGATCTCGCGCGACGACGGCTACGAGCCCACGAAGTCGGTCGACGTCACCAAGACGCTGATCAATGACGACAAGGTATTCGCCCTGGTCGGCGCCGTCGGAACCCCGACATCGCTCGCGACCGAGCCGATAGCGGCGGAGAACGACATCCCCTTCATCGGTCCCTTTACCGGCGCCGAGTTCCTGCGTGCAGCCGACAAGTCCAATGTCGTGAACGTGCGGGCGTCCTACTTCCAGGAAACCGAGACCATGGTCGAGCGCCTGACCAAGGATAAGGGGGTGACCCGCGTCGCAATTCTCTATCAGGACGACGCCTTCGGGCGCGCCGGTCTTGCAGGCGTTCAGCGCGCCCTCGACAAGCGGGGCATGAAGCTCGTTTCCGAAGGGACCTTCGAGCGCAATACGACGGCCGTCAAGATGGCGATGCTGGCGATCCGCAAGGGCAATCCCGAGGCGGTGATCATGATCGGGCCCTACAAGCCCTGCGCGGCATTCATCAAGCTCGCGCGGCAACTGAAAATGGACGCGGTCTTCGTCAACATCTCCTTCGTCGGCAGCAATTCCCTGGCAAAGGAGCTCGGCCCGGATGGCGCCGGCGTCGTCATCACCCAGGTCGTGCCGTTTCCGTGGGATATCTCGATCCCGGTTGTCGAGCGTTATCAAGCCGCCTTGAAATCCATCGATCCCGCGGAGGAGCCCGGCTTCGTCACCTTCGAGGGGTATCTGATCGGCCGGCTCGTGATCGCGGCCTTGCAGAAAATCCCGGGCGAGCCGACGCGCCAGGCCATGCTCGATGCGATCTTCGGCAGCGAATTCGATTTTCAAGGCGTGAAGCTTGGTTATGCGCCCGGCCATAATCAGGGAACGAATGCGGTCTTCTTGACCCAAATCCAGCCCGACGGTTCCTTCAGGGCGCTCGAATCCTTGCGAGAGATCGGCAATTGAGGAGGATCGGGAGCTTCGAGCGCGGACCCGATGGATGGTTGACGAGCGCAAAGGGCGCGGACATGAGCGGCTCCACGGGTTCTTCGACGGCAACAAATGAGATGCGAGCGCCTGTCGGCGCCATGGCATCGGTCGCTCAGATCTGCGTTGCAAGGGGTTGCTGGCGCTCGCCGCGGTTGACGGCATGCGGCCGCGCGACGAGATTGACGCAAAGCTCGGCGCTTGGACTTTCAATGACCCGCAAATCCTTTGAGCAGATCATGCGTGCGGCCGGCACGGCCGCGGCCAAGCTGCGCCGCGACCACGTCGTCAGCACGGCTTCCGCCTCGCAAATCGCCGTGTCGCTCGATGCGATCGAGCTCAGGGCGCTCGACCTTTGGATTGCCGGTCAGCCGGATCCGAAGCCAGACCGGGGCGAGGCAGCGCGGCGCTTGATCAATGAAGCGCTGACGCGAAAAGAATCCCGCGCGAAGCCTTAGGCGTTCCCCGGTGTGGCGCCACAATAGACCCGCCGCTTTCCACGAAACGAAGCTGAATGGGTGAAATATGCCGCCGAGTGAGAAAAACATCGGAAGCATGTACGGCAGTCGAGAGACAAGCACGTTTCTCGGTCTGCCGGCATGTTCCGATATGGCCGCGCTTGAGGCTCGCATTGCCATCATCGGGGCGGGTTGCGCCACGCCATATGCGAGCGTCGGGGCCTATTGCGCCGATGCGCCGGTCGCAATTCGCGCCGCGATGGCGCGTTATTCGGCGACCGTGTCACACTATGATTTCGATCTTGGAGGTCCTCTGCTTGGGCGAGCCCTGGCCAGCGCGGTGGATTGCGGCGATTTGCCGTTCGACGAGGCCGATGCATCCGGCAACCGCGATCGAATCCGGGCCGCCGTTTCCACCATGCTGGAGCGTGGCGCGACACCGATCGTCATCGGTGGGGACGACTCCGTGCCGATCCCGATCTTCCAGGCTTTCGAGGGGCGCGGGCGCTTCGCCATCCTTCAGCTCGATGCGCATATCGACTTCCGCGACGAGGTCGGTGGCGGGCGATGGGGCCTCTCGAGCACCATGCGTCGGGCGTCGGAACTGGGCTGCATCGGGCGCATCATTCAGGTTGGTCAACGGGGGGGGCGGCTCGGCGCGGGCAGCCGACTACGAGGCTGCTCTGGCGGCGGGCGTAAAATTCATCTCGGCGCATCTGCTGCACACGAAGGGCATCGGCCCAATGCTAGACCTCGTTCCCAAAGGGGCCGACCTGCTTGTCACCTTCGACTGCGATGCGCTTGACCCATCCGTCATGCCGGCGGTCATCGGGCGGGCGCCCGGTGGCCTGACCTATTGGCAGGCGATCGAGCTGATCCAAGGCGCCTCGGAACGGGGCCGGATCGCCGCGTTCGATCTTGTCGAATTCATGCCGGCGAGAGACGTCGCGGGCCTGGGCGCCCTCACTGCGGGGCGGATCATCGCCTATGTCATCGGGCTCGTGGCGCGCGCCACCGCTAAATAGCGGCTTGTTGTGGTGGAGCTGAGACATATACCACCGCGGCGCGACGTGATGTATGATGCGCTCAACTGCAGGATGTCAGGGCCTGCGATCCTCCCGGTTTCTGTCGGACGAAGGGCCGATGTCGGATCAGGACATTGGAGGATACCATGACAATCCCCGAGACCCGCGCGGAGGTTCCGCTGCTGGTCGCCTTCTTCGATCTCACCCGTTTCTTTGCGCAAAGCCGGCGCCTCGATGACGCTACGCTCGCCGAGACGCTCGACGGCAACTACGAACGGGTGACCGACGCGGTGGAGCCGGCCGGCGGCCGGATGGTGAAGTTCTTCGGCGACGGGGCGCTGGCCGTGTTCGCCGAGGAGGCGGTCGATCGCGGCGTCGAGGCGCTGTTTAGCGCCAAGGATACGGTCGACGCATACCTTGAGGCGGCCGGCTGGGATTGCCGGCTCACCGTCAAGGCGCATTTCGGCGAGGCGATCGCGGGACCGTTCGGCGCCCCCGGCGACAAGCGCTTCGACGTGGTGGGCAAGACGGTCAACACCGCGGCGTCGCTCGACGGTAACGGCATCACCTTGTCGGTGGCGGTATCGTGGAATGGACAAGATGATGGCGAAATCGACACGCCGGGATTTCATAGCACTGTCCACCGCACTCGCGGCTCTTAGCCGTTCGAAGGCCGGCGTGTTATCTGCGGTGCCGACCGCCGCCGAGGGGGCATCGGGCTTGGCAAGGCGCAAAGCGGGAATAGTTGACAGTGTCCGGTTGCAATCACCGAGCGGGCGCAACGCTGGGCAGCAGGGACCGGTGCATGCTGACGAATTCAACATGGTCGGCCAGTATCACGTCGATTGGTTAATGCAGCCGCTGCTGCAGCGAGTCCTCGACAACATGGCTGCTTCGCCGACAGCCTTTGGCGCGGTGCGGTTCTTTCATTCTCTCGACAGCGGCACCCGCGCAAATACGATGGATGATGATCCGCTCGACGGCGGCGTCGTATGGCGCAGCACCGACTCGCCGATGGATTTTTCGCGCACATTCGCTGCGCTAGAAACGCTCACCTCGCGCGGCCTGGCGCCGTTCATCGGCTTGAATTTCTTCCCCAAGGGGGTTGCCGATCAGGCAGCGACGCCGCCGCACTCGTTCGAGAACTGGCAGAAGCTCATCAGACAGTTCTTGGATGAATTGGTCGCCGACACACGCTTCGGCGCCGCCACGGTCAGCAAGTGGCGTTTCGAAGTCTGGAACGAGCCGAACGGGGCGCCCTTTTGGCGTGGCCGCTACAATCCCGGCTATTTTGATCTGTACCGCGCGACTTCGGAGGCAGTGGTCGCCTCCGGTCATTCGCTTCAGCTCGGCGGCCCGGCGATCGTCTACGCGCCTGGCGCTTCAGGCTCACGCCAAGACATGGAGAATTTCTTGAGATTTCTGAGCGCCGAACCAGGAGTGAAATGCGATTTTATCTCGCTGCACGCCAAGGGGACGTGGTCTTCCAGTCAGCAGCCGGAGTTTGAAGATTGCGTTGGCGCAGTCGTGAAGACGGCCGAGCTCGCGCTCACCATCGATCCAGCGCGGTTCAAGGGCCTGGCGATTATCAACGACGAGGCGGATATGCGCGTCGGGTTCGACATTCCCTTTCAGGCCCGAATGGATGAACGGTTTGCGGCTTGGATGTGTGCATTGATGATCGCCTATGATGGTTTGAGCTTGCGCTTTCGCGAGGCTGGCCTTCGCTTTCTGGCGGCCTCGGACAACGCCAACCAACAGCTCGTGCAAACCAGCTTCGACGGCCGCCGCTCGCTCTTCACGCGCGCCTCGATATCTGGTCGAGATCTCCTCAAGCTGCCGGTGTTCAATTTCTACGAGATCTTGCGCGTCCTCGGAAACCGGCACGGCGCGTTTGTCGCCGGCAGCGAGAACTTCTACCCGAATTCGGAACTGTTCCACATCGTGACCGCCGCAGAGAGCCATATCGCCTCGGTATTTGCCATCTATCCGCGCAGCAGCACGCAAGCGCCGCGTGCGTTGACACTCGACTACGCCATCGTCGACATCCCTTGGGAGCGCGTCAACATTGCTCGCTTTCGAATCGATGCAATGCACTCGAACGCTTATACGGCGGCAGGCGGTAAGAACCATCGCCGGCCGTTTCCCACCACCAAGGAAGCGATCGGGATCCGGCTCGCACAGGAGCTCGCCGTATCCGATCCGATCGAGAGAGGTGTGTCCTTGAAAGGTGGTGAGTTTCGCGAGATTGCAACAATCGAGCCCTTCGGGATTTTAGCTTATTGGATCACTCCCTCGATTCCCGATGCGCCGACCGATCCGATTTGGATCGAGGCGAAAGTCGAGAACGGCAACGTCATTTTGCGTTGGCAAGCCAACACGGAACCGTTCTTCTACTCCTACGAAGTATACTTGATCTCGGCAAGTTCTGCCGCCGAGTTGCTGAGCCCGATTCCCCTGCGCTCGGCGATGTGGGTGGACACGGCGCCGCCACCAGGCACGCGCTTATACGCGGTCCGCGCGACCACCTCGTCGGGTGTCGCGGGCGAGTTGGTTAGGAGCAATCCAGTCACTATCTGACGCATCGACATGTTGTCCTGGCGACCGACCTGATATTAGACGGTCATCGGATTGGTCAGTTCAGTGAGAAGGCAGACTTTGCCGCAAAACTCGGCACGGATCAACTCATCAATTACCGGACTGAAAACGTCGTTACCAGAGTGATGGAGATTACCGACAGCAAGGGCGTTGACCTCGTCGACCCTGTAGCAGGTCCCAGTTTATCGACAAATTCAAAATGCTCGGCGCCCTTGGCTGATTCGGCGCCAAGGGTCAAAGGCGCAAGCGGCTTCGGCATCTCATCGGCCGCTCAGGCAAGCTTCTGGACTGGCGCCGAGCACGCACAGATGGATCGGATGTGGGTTCCCGATCACCCTTCCGTTAGGCAGCCGGTATGCAATTTGACGCGCTGCGGCCTAGCCCCAGCGGCTGCTCGCGGCTTCGAAGCGCATGCTCCATTTGAGGTCTTCGGTCGCGTGAAGCTTTTTGGCTTCCTTCAAACTCGTGGCGCCGAGCGAGAACTGCACGAAGGGCTTGCCGATATGCGAAACAAGCGCAGCGGGCACGCGCCGTCGGTCGGACCGGACGCCATTCCTGCGGATCAGATGGCAGGTTTGGGACACCGCCCGCATTCCCTTTCTGTCACACCGAAGCGTGACGCAGAGGAATGCTAACTAAAGCTTTGATCTACAAGGAGCTTATGTTCCGCGGCGGTTTGGCGGAAACCTGGTGGAGGCGAGGGGAGTCGAACCCCTGACCTCTGCAGTGCGTATGCGAGCCTCGGCGCTTATCGCGCCGATGCGCCTGCCGCAATCCTCGCCGCGATGGCGCGCTAGTCCGCGACGAGCGGCTTCTTGAGGATCCTGAACCGGTCGGAAGCGAGGAGCTGCGAGGCCTGATCCGGCGCCGGCCGCGGCGTTGCGAGGGACGAGACGGCGGATGCCGGGTCCTCGAACTTCACCTTCTGGCTCATGGTCGCGCCGCGCCAACGCTCGATGACCGAGCTGACGAAAGCATGGCCGACATCGCCGCGCGCATCATCCGTTCCCGATCCGACGGTCTCGCTCTTCTTGAGCAGGTTGGGCGGCAGCTCCTTGAACTTCATGCGGGTCGGCAGCGCCACGCCCTGCCCGAAGGCGATGACTTCGCGCGTCCCGAGCGATGGCACGAACGCCAGGAGATTGGCCGCGGCGTCCGAGACCGCCGACCGCATGAGCGCCTGATCGCGGTCATTGGTCAAGCGCATGACGAACAACGTGCTGCACTGGGAGATGATCGTGGGGTCGAGCTCGGCCGGCCGCTGCGTCACGAGGCCGAGATGCACGCCGTATTTGCGACCCTCCTTGGCGATGCGGGAGATCGCCTTGCGAGTCGGTCCGAAGCCGATCGAGCGGTCGGCGGAAGCATAGCGATGCGCTTCTTCGCAGACGAACAGGAGCGGGATCGCGCCATCGCTCCACAGGCCGAAATCGAAGGCCATACGGCAGATCACGGAGACGACGGCGTCGACCACCTCGGCGGGAAATCCGGCGAGCTGCATGATGGTCACCGGTATTCCGTTCATCGGCACGCGGAACAGGTTGCTCAGGATCTCCGCCATGGTGTCGCCGCCGACATTGGCGTTCTCGAACATGAAGGCGTAGCGGGGATTGTTGCTGACCGTCTCGATGCGGGAGATCAGCCGGCTATAGGTGCTGCGGGAGGTGCGGTTCTCGAGCTTGCCCAGGCGCTCGTCGATGAGGGCCACGAGATCGACGAGCCGATAGGGCACCGGCGTGTCCACCGTGAATCCGGAGTTGCGGATATCGACCCGCTTGATGATCGGCTGGTCGCCCGGGCCGCGCAGCTGCAGATAGTGGCTCTTGGCGATGGGGATCACCTCTGAGAGGACTTCGACCTCGTCCTCGACGCCGGGCCTGCCGCCGAAGATCACATCGACTGTCTCTTCGAAATTGAAGAACCAGAAGGGCAATTTCAGATTGCGCGGATTGACGACTTGAGCCTGGTTCCCGAAGCAGTTGGCGTATTCGTTGTGGACGTCGACGAGGAACATCCTCAGGTCCGGTCGGGCCTTCAGGGTCTCGCGCAAGATCAAGGCAACCCCGCTCGATTTGCCGACCCCGGTGGTGCCGAGCACGGCGAAGTGCTTGCTCAGCATTTCGTCGATATCGAGCTGGGCAACAATCGTCGCATCCTGCTGTAGCAGTCCGACATCGATCATCCGCGCGCCGGAGATGTTGTAGAGCGTGCGCAACTCGCCGCTGCCAAGCGCCGCGACCTCGTCTCCCAGGATCGGGTAATGCGTGATGCCTCGTTGGAAGGCGGAACGGCCTTGTCCGTCGCGGGAAATCTCGCCCATCATGTCGAGTTGGGCGGCTCCCTGGAATCCCTGTTCCCTGGCCGCAGCCGGGACCTGCAGCGAAATTCCCGTAACCATGCCGACGAGCAGGGTTTGGCCACGCCGAACACCGACGAACTTGCCGACGGTGATGCATTCGTCGTCGGCCTTGCGCAGATGCGCAGCCAGCAGCCCGAGGCTTGCTTGCGAACCGCTGACCGAGATGATGCGCCCGACGATATCGGCCGACGCAGCCGCGCCGAGGCGCGGATGCAAACTTGTCTGCCCGTCCAAATCCGCCTCCAAAATAGACAGCGAGGGCCGCGAGCCCTCCACAACGACAAAGACAACCTATCCGCACAATATCCCGGTCATACTAACAAACTCTGTTAAACTCTGTGCGTCCCTGAGGCTCGGCCGCGCGACTCGGCTTCGTGACACCGAAGTCTGGCGCAGAGGAATGCTAAAGCTTTGATCTACAATGAGCTTATGTTTCAGGGGAGTTTTGGGGAACCTGGTGGAGCTGAGGGGAGTCGAACCCCTGACCTCTGCAGTGCGATTGCAGCGCTCTCCCAACTGAGCTACAGCCCCGACGGCGGGCGCTGTGTAGGCGTTGGCGGCGCACCCTGTCAACTTGAACGTCCCGGTCCGGCACAGTCGGAGAGCGTCCGAGCGATGCATGATGTGCGCGGCGCCTAGTCCGATCGAAATTCCCCGCCAATCTTACGGCTATCGCCTCGACCGCGCGCCGCTCACCGTCCTCATCCTCGGCGGCTATGGCGTCTTCGGCGGCAGGCTGGCCCATCTCCTCTCCGATGAAGCGCGCTTGCGGCTGATCGTAGCGGGCCGGTCGCTGGAGGCGGCGCGCGGCTTCTGCGCAACCGTCCACGGCCAGGCGCTGCTCGCGCCCCATCGCTTCGACCGCAGGGGCGATGTCGAGGCGCAGCTCCTCGAGGCCAAGCCTGATCTCGTCGTCGACGCCAGCGGTCCGTTCCAGTCTTATGGCGAAGATCCCTATCGCGTGGTGCGGGCCGCGATCTCGCTCGGTATCGACTATCTCGACCTCGCCGACGGCTCGCAATTCGTCAAAGGCGTCGGTGACTTCGACGAGGTCGCGAGAGCCCGCGGCGTCTTCGTGCTGTCGGGCGTCTCGACCTGCCCGGTGCTGACGGCCGCCGCCGTAAGGCGCCTGTCGCAAGGCATGACGCGGCTCGACAGGATTATCGGCGGCATCGCGCCTTCGCCCCGTGCGGGGGTTGGGTTGAACGTCATACGCGCGGTCGCGGGCTATGCGGGACAACGCGTCTCGCTGACGCGCGACGGCGCGACGGCGACGGCCTATGCGGTGACGGAGACGCGCCGCTACACCATCGCGCCGCCGGGCCGGCTGCCGCTCGAGCGCAGGCTCTTCTCGCTGGTCGATGTGCCGGACCTGCAAGTCCTCCCGGAGCTATGGCCCGAACTGCGCTCGATCTGGATGGGGATGGGGCCGGCGCCTGCCTTCCTGCACCGCAGCCTGATCTCGCTCGCCTGGCTGGTGCGGCTGAGACTCCTCACCGGCCTCGCGCCGCTGGCGCCGCTGATGCACCGCGCCATCAACCTGCTGCGCGGCGGCGAGCATCGCGGCGGCATGTTCGTCGCGGTCGAGGGTCTCGGCCCCGGCGGTGAACGGCTCGAACGGTCCTGGCATCTCCTGGCCGAGGGGGATGACGGCCCCTTCATCCCCTCGATGGCCGCCGAAGCGATCATCCGCTCTTGCCTCGAGGGCAGGCGCCCGGTGACCGGCGCGAGGGCCGCGGTCCGCGAATTGGAGCTTGCCGATTACGAGGCCTTGTTCGCGCGGCGCACCATCTTCACGGGTTTTCGCGACGATTCGGTCGCCGAGAGCGATCAGCCTCTCTATCGCAGGCTGTTGGGCGAAAGCTTCGCCTTGCTGCCGGCGCCGCTGCGGGCCATGCACGCCATCGGATCGCGTCTCACGGCCGAGGGCCTCGCAAGCGTGCAGCGCGGCTCGGGGCTCTTCGCCCGGATGATCGGCGCGGTATTCGGCTTTCCGCACGCAGGGCGGGATATCCCGCTGAGCGTGCGCTTCGAATCGAGAGGCGGCACGGAGCTCTGGCGTCGGAACCTTGCGGGAAGGATCTTCTCGAGCCTGCGGAGCGCCGGGCGAGGCCGCGCCGACAGGCTGCTGCGCGAGCGCTTCGGACCCTTCGCCTTCGATCTGGCGCTGGTCATCGACAAGGGACGGCTCGATCTCGTGACGCGCGGCTGGAGCTTTCTCGGCATCCCCTTGCCGAGGGTGCTCGCCCCGCGCGGCGAGGCTTACGAATTCGCCGAGGACGGCAAGTTCCATTTCCATGTGGAGATCGGCTTGCCCGTCGCCGGGCTCATCGTGCGCTATCGCGGCTGGCTCGTGCCGCAGGCATGAGGCGCGGAGGGGCGGCGTCCCGCCGCCCATGCGGGCGACCCGAGCTGCGCGAGACGCGCACCCTCCGGAAGCGGTATCCGCTCGCGACGCGCTATCTCCGGCTCAGGAAAGCCAGCCGCTCGAAGAGATGCACGTCCTGCTCGTTCTTCAGCAACGCGCCATGCAGCGGCGGGATGATCTTGCGCGGATCGCGCTCGCGCAGCGTCTCGGGCCCGATATCCTCGTTGAGGAGCAGCTTCAGCCAGTCGAGCAGCTCCGAGGTCGAGGGCTTCTTCTTCAGGCCCGGCACCTCGCGCACCTCGAAGAAGATGCGCAGCGCCTCCTCCACGAGCCGCTTCTTGATGCCGGGGAAATGCACGTCGACGATCTCGCGCATGGTCGCTGCGTCGGGAAACTTGATGTAGTGGAAGAAGCAGCGGCGCAGGAAGGCGTCCGGCAGCTCCTTCTCGTTGTTCGAGGTGATGAGCACGATCGGGCGCTTCTCGGCGCGCACCGTCTCGTTCGTCTCGTAGACATGGAACTCCATACGGTCGAGCTCGAGCAACAGGTCGTTCGGGAATTCGATATCCGCCTTGTCGATCTCGTCGATGAGCAGCACGGGGCGCTCGGCCGAGGTGAAGGCCTCCCAGAGCTTGCCGCGCTTGATGTAGTTCGCGATCTGCGAGACGCGCGCCTCGCCGAGCTGGCTGTCGCGCAGCCGCGAGACCGCGTCATATTCATAGAGGCCCTGCTGCGCCTTGGTGGTCGACTTGATGTGCCAGGTCAGCAGCGGTGCGCCGATCGCCTTGGCGATCTCCTCGGCGAGCACGGTCTTGCCGGTGCCTGGCTCGCCTTTCACCAGGAGCGGGCGCTCGAGCACGATCGCCGCGTTGACGGCGACCTTGAGGTCATCGGTCGCGATGTAGGACTTGGTGCCGGAGAAGCGCATGAGGCGATCCTGTGAAACGGCAGGTGATCTCGCATGCGCCGCGCCGGCTCGCAAGGGCGGCCCGAGCTAAGCGGGAGCACCGAGCGCCGTGAGCGCGTTCGCCACCTCCCGCAAGGCCCTGTCGAGCCGCTTGTCGCGGCGCAGGACGAGAGCCAGCTTGCGCGACAGAGGCGGCGTCAAGGAGCGTACGACGAGCTTGCCGCGGTTCTGGGCGTTCGACACGGCCATCCTGGGCAGGACGCCATAACCGAGCCCGGCGCCGACAAGCTCCTTGATCGCCTCGACGCTGCCGAGCTCCATGATCGGCTTCAGGGCTATGCCGGCGCGTGCGCACCATTGGTCGACGATCCGACGTGTATGGGCGCCCGGCTCGTAGAGGACGACCGGGCGTGTGGCGAGCGCTGCCGGCGTGACCCGCGCCGGCAGCTCGACCGCATCCGGCGACGCGATCGCCACGAACTCGTCATCGAGCAGCGCCGTGATCGATAGGGCCCGCCCGCGCGCCGGCATCGTCACCAGCCCGACATCGACCGCATTGTCTTCGAGAAGCTTGAGAATCTGGGCCGTATTGCCCGTGGTCACCGCGATGTCGAGCGAGGGCAGCCTTTTGCGAAGGTCACGCAGCATGGGCGGCAGGAGATGGATGCAGGCCGTGGCCCCCGTGCCGATCCGGACGCGCCCGAGCGCGCCCGTCGCGTGCCGCGCCATGGCGTCGAGTGCCGCAGCGACGCTGGCATCAATGCGTTCGATATGCCCCAAGAGCTCGACGCCCGCAGGCGTCGGCCTCGCCCTGCGCCCCAGGCGTTCGACGAGCTTGAGCGATAACCGCCTCTCCAATTGCCGCACTTGCTGGCTCACCGCCGGTTGGGTGAGGTGCAGCCGCTCCGCGGCGGCCGAGAAACTGCCGAGCGCGATTACATCGGCGAAAGTCCGCAACTGATCCGGGTTGAGGCTGCGCAATCTCAAAGAGCTCCTTATGCAAAGGATAATGAAACAAGATTTTTCTTATGCCAATAGCGGACGCAGAATCGAGGCTCGAAGTTTCCGGCGTGGCTCGTTACGATCCGTCAATTGCCGGAAGCGCCAATGATGACCACAGGTAAGTGAAGATCGCCGCAATGCCCACGAAAGCCGAGCCAACGGCGAGCAGCGTCGTGACGACACGAGACGCCGTCGAGGCCGATATGCCTGCCGTGCGGGACATCTATGTCCATCACGTGCTCACCGGCCTTGCCTCCTTCGAGGAGGAGGCACCGAGCCTCGAGGAGATGCGCAGGCGCCGCGCCGGCGTGCTTGCCCTAGGCCTGCCCTATCTCGCCGCGCGGATCGACGAAACGCTGGTCGGCTATGCCTATGCGTCGCCCTATCGGGCGCGATCGGCCTATCGCTTCTCGATCGAGAATTCGGTCTATGTGGCCGACGGCATGGCGGGCCGGGGTATTGGCCGCGCCTTGCTCGGCGCGCTGATCGGACGTTGCCAGGCCGGCCCTTGGCGGCAGATGATCGCCATCATCGGCGACAGCGCCAATACCGCTTCGATCGCCTTGCATCGATCGCGCGGCTTCCGCATGGTCGGTACGCTGCAAGCGGTCGGCTTCAAGCATGGGCGTTGGGTGGATACGGTCTTGATGCAGCTTGAGCTCGGCACTGGAAGCTCGACATTGCCTTGATCACCCGTGGGCTCGTCAATCGCCTCGGCCTGTCGCAACTCGTCTGTTGGGGCATTTCCTACTATCTCATCGGCGGCTTCGGCGATCTGATGGTCGCCGATCTCGGCTGGAGCCGCTCTCTCGTCTATGGCGGCTTCTCGGCCTCGCTCGCGGTGATGGGGCTCACCTCGCAATTGACGGGCAGGCTCGTGGACCGTCATGGCGGGCGCCCCGTCATGGTCGCGGGCTCCTGCCTCATCGCGCTCGGCTGTGCGGGCTTGAGCCTCGCGCATGATGTCGTGCTCTACTACGCCTCATGGCTGGTGCTCGGGCTCGCCATGCGGCTGTCGCTCTACGAGGCGGCGTTCGCGAGCCTCGCCCGCATCGGCGGACCCGAAGCGAGACGCCCCATCTCGCAGATCACCTTGCTCGGCGGCCTCGCCTCGACGACCTTCTGGCCGATCGGCGCGGGGCTCGCCTCCATGTTCGGTTGGCGCGGCGCCGTCATGGCCTATGCGGGCATCGCACTGATGACCGTCCCGCTGCATCTCGCGATCCCCAATGCACGCTACGAGCACGCCCACACAGCCGCGCTGGCCTCGTCCGAGATACGCAAGGGAGGCCGTCGCGACCGTTTCCTCGCTGCCTTGCTCTATGCGGCGAGCGCGGCGCTGGCGAACTTCCTGAATTCCGGCATGTCGGCCCATATGATCGGCATCCTCTCGGGCCTTGGTCTCGCGGCCGGCATGGCCGTCTGGATCGCGACCTTGCGGGGCATCGGACAATCCGCCGCCAGGCTATGCGAGATTCTGTTCGGCAGGCGGCTCGACCCGTTCGACCTCAATGTCGGGGCGTGCTTTGCCTTGCCGGTCTCCTTCATCGCCGGACTGTTCAGCGGAGTGTCCGTGCCCGCCGCCATCGTCTTCGCTCTCGTCTATGGAGCAGGCAACGGGCTGATGACGATCACGCGCGGGACGCTGCCGCTCGTCCTGTTCGAGCCCCGCGAATACGGGGCCGTGGTCGGCCGGCTCCTGGCGCCGAGCTTCCTCCTGTCGGCCGCAGCGCCCCTCGCTTATGCGGCCCTGGTCGAGAATCTCGGCGAGCAGGCGGCGCTTTATCTGTCCCTCGTCCTGGCAGGCGGCGTGTTCGGCTGTGCCCTGGCCTTGAGGCTGCGCTTCGGCGGGGCGCGGCGCTAGAGCCATTCCCGTCCATCCGCTATTGATGGGCCATGAAGCGAAACCCGCCCCCGCGGCCAGGCGAAGGCCATACCGAAGAACCGCGCCAGCTTCTGCTCGATCTGCCGAGCGAACCTCGCTTCCTGGCGGAGGATTTCGTCGTCGGACCGCCCAACGAGCGCGCCTACGCCATGATCGAAGCCTGGCCGAACTGGCCCGGCGAGGCGCTTCTCCTGGTCGGTCCGCGAGGCTCCGGCAAGACGCATCTCGGCGCCATCTGGGCTAAGCGCGCCCATGCCTGGACGGTCAGGCGCGCCGAGCTCGGCGTCGAGGGCGTGGCGCGCCTCATGGTGCCGCAAGCGCTCCTGATCGAGGATGCGCATGAGCCGGGCGACGAGGCAGCGCTGTTCCATCTCATCAACGCCGCGAAGCTACGCCGTTCGCATCTGCTGTTGACTGCTGTCAGCGAGCCCTCGCTCTGGAATCTCACGACGCCCGATCTTCTGTCGCGGCTGCGCCTGGCGCCGGCGGTCCATATCGAGGAGCCCGACGAGGCCCTCATGCGGATGGTCGTCGTCAAGCTGTTCGTGGATCGTCAACTCGTGGTCGATGCCGGCGTCATCGAGACCATCCTCACGCGCGCCGAGCGGTCCTTCGCCGGCGCCCGCGCCGCGGTCGAGGCCCTCGATCAGCATTCGCTCGCGCGGCATCGGCGAATCACGCGGGCGCTGGCGCGCGAGGTCTTGCGCGGCGAAGGCGGCGAAGCGGACGAGGCGTGAATGGTGCGCCAGGCATCGCAAAAGGACCACATTCGCGATTTGAACAAACAAGCGGTGCAAATGGGTCGGTGTTTCATGCGGCCCTGTGTCACAGCCTGACTGTTTCGAATGGAAACCTATCGCGTCTTTGTGTCTTCGCCCGGCGACGTGTTGCGCGAGCGGCAGCGCGTCGAGCGCGTGGTCCAACGGCTCAACGGCGAGTTCTCGGGCCTCGCGCGGCTCACCGCCCTGCGCTGGGAAAGCTCCTTCTACCGGGCGCATGCGACCTTCCAGACACAGATCCCGCAAGCCCAGGCCTGCGACGTGGTCGTGGCCATCTTCCGCGGCAGGCTCGGCACGGAGCTGCCGCCCGATTTCGAGAAGATGGCGAACGGCGAACCCTATCCGAGCGGCACCGCCTATGAGGTGCTGACCGCCATCGAGAAGCGTCAGCTCGGCGCCGAGCTGCCCGATGTCTATGTCTTCCGCTGCCCCGAGCCGCCGAGCGTGCGGCTCGACGATGTCGAGGGCGAGAAGGCGACGCGCCAGCAATGGGAGCGCTTGAAGACCTTCTTTTCCCGCTTCTTCATGACGCCGGAGGGGCAATTCAAAGCGGCCTTCCAGACCTTCGCGACGACCGATGATTTCGAGAGCCAGCTCGAGCGGCTGCTGCGGGAATGGCTGTCGCATAAGGTGCTGCGCGGCCGGTCGGTCATCTGGCCCATCGCCATCAAGGGCTCGCCCTTTCCGGGGCTGCGCTCCTATGGCGCCGAGCATTCCTCCGTGTTTTTCGGGCGTTCGCGCGATGTCCTGCGCGCGCTCGATGCCTGGCGCGAGGCGGCCTCGCGGGGCACGCCGTTTCTGTTGATCGTCGGGGCGAGCGGAGCCGGCAAGTCTTCGCTGCTGCGGGCGGGCCTCGCGCCGCGGCTCGTGACGCCGGGCGTCGTCGATGCGGTCGATGCCTGGCGCATCGTCGAGATGCGCCCGAACGAAGGCACGGGCGGTCCGATCGCGGCGCTCGCGGCCGCGCTGATGCGCAAGCCCGGCGAGGCCTCGGCCGGCGAGGGTCAGCCCTTCGCCCTCCCTGAGATCGCCGAGGGCGCCTACGCGACACCCTCGGACCTCGCTTCCCTTCTGTCGCATGCGGACGCCGCAGCAGTGAAACCGGTGCTCGAGGCCCTGACGCGGGTCGCCGAGCGGGTGCGGCAGGACGAGGGGTTCGAGCGCGAGGCGCGCTGCGATCTGGTGCTCCTCGTCGACCAGCTCGACGAGGTGTTCGCGGCCTCGGTAGCGGTCGAGGACCGGGTTCGCTTCGGCAAGCTCCTCGCCGAGCTGGTCGCCACCAAGCGCGTTTGGATCGCCGCGACCTTACGCGCCGACCTCTACGAGCTTCTGCTGCGCGAGCCTTCGCTCTTTGCCCTGAAAGAGCAGGGCGCGGCTTTCGATCTCAGCCCGCCCGGCATCGTGGAGCTCGCCGAGATCGTGCGCAATCCCGCCGAAGCCGCGGGCCTCGTCTACGAGCGCGATCCGGCGACCGGAGAGGGCCTCGACGAGCGGCTGCTGCGCGATGCCGAGCGGCCGGATATGCTGCCCCTGTTGCAGCTCGCGCTCGCTCGTCTCTTCGAAGCGCGCGAGACGATTGGCGAGGAGACGCGGCTGACGCTTGCCGCCTACCACGCCCAGGGAGGCCTTTCCGGCATCATCGACAGGGCAGGCGAGGAAGCCCTCGCGGACCTCGACGAGCGCGCCGTGGCGAGCCTGCCGCGCCTCCTGCGCCATCTCGCCGAACCTTCGCATGAGCGAGAGAGGGCGGCTTCGCTGACCGCCCGCGATGTGGCCCTCGCCGAGGTCGCGCCGGACGAGGCCTCGCGTAGCCTCGTCGCCGCGCTGGTGGAGGCGCGCCTGCTGCAGTCTCGCGGCGAGAGTGGCGGGGCGATCATCCATCTGTCGCATCAGCGGGTACTGAGCGATTGGGCGCGGGCCAAGATCATCGTCGGCGAGAGCGCTGACTTCTATCGAATACGCGACGAGACCGAGGCTCGCCGACAAGCCTATGAGGCTTCGGGCCGGCGCGCCGAGCTGCTGCTGCCGCGCGGGCTGCCTCTCGCCGAGGCTGAGAGCGTGGTCAGACGCTATGGCGACGAGGTGTCGAGCGAGGCGCGCGCCTTCGTCCAGGCATCGCGTCGGCGCGCCAACCGCGCGCAGGGACTCACCGCCATTGCCGCAGGCCTCTTCGCGCTGCTCGCCGTCGGGGCGGGCATTTTTGCCAAGATCGCAGTCGACCAGCGGCGCGAGGCGCAGGCGCAAAAGACGATCGCCGAGAAGACTCTTGAGGCTGCCGAGGGCGCCGTGCACGGCCTCATCTTCGACGTTGCGCAAAGCTTGCGAGATTTGGCGGGCATGCGGGTCGAGACGGTGCGCAAAATCCTCGAACGCGTCCGCCGGACCGTGGACGCCCTCGGCGAGCAGGCTCCCGCCGATCCCACCTTGCTGCGCGACCGCGCCACCATGCTCAATGAATTCGTCAAGACCTATCTCGCGGTCGGCGATCTCGCAGCGGCCGAGACGGCGGCGCGTCAAAGTCTCGACCTTTTTCAGGGGCTCGCGAAGCTCGACGAAAACGATCCCAGGCGCCGTCGCGATCTCATGCTCGCGATCAACGAGCTCGGCGTGGTCGAGGATGGTCTCGGCAACCGGACGCAAGCCCTGGCGCTTTACGAGCAGGGCATGTCCATGGCCAGCGAGCTCGTGCAACGCGATCCCGATGCTCCGCAGGCGAAAGCCGATCTGGCGCTGAGCTTCGAGCGGATCGCCGGCCTGCGCCTCGGCGGCGGGGATCGAGTCGGCGCCGGGTTGGCATACGAGCAAGGCATTGCGATCCTGCGCTCTCTCGTCGCCCGCGATCAAGTCGATGATCAGTGGCGGTTCGGGCTGTCCGATCTCCTCGACGGGGAAGGCGCGGTGCTGCTCGCCGGAGGCGATCGGGCGGGCGCCCTCAAGGCCTATGAGGAGAGCGTGACGATCGTGCGGGCGCTCAGCGCGAGCGAGCCGGACAACAACAAATGGGCGGCAACGCTGACGACACGGCTTGGCGAGCTCGGGTCGTTGCGCCTCAAGATGAACGATGCGACTGGCGCGCTGCGGGCCTTCGACGAGGCGCTGACGCTCTGCCGCACGCTGGTGGCGCGCGACCGCGACAACGCGGAGTGGCAGCGCAACCTCGCCACCACGCTCAGCAAGTTCGCCGATGCGAAGCTGGCGTTACGCGAGCGGGAAGCCGCCATCCGCGCCTATGAGGAGAGCCTGTCGATCGGCCGCGAGCTCGCGGTGCGCGATCCCGACAATGTCGGCTGGCGGCTCGGCGTCTCGATCGAGCTCGAACGGCTCGCCGATCTCAAGCAGGAGGCGCGCGATTTCGCCGGCGCGAAGGCGGCCTTCGAGGAAATGCTGGCGATCCGCCGCGCCCTCGTCGCCCGCGATCCCGACAATGCGGATTGGCGGCGCGACCTCTCCATCGCCTTGCAGCGGCTCGCCGATATCGAGCGCGCGATGGGTGATGCCAAGCACGCGGTCGTCGTGATGCAGGAAAGCGTCGACACGGCCCGCGCTCTCGTGGCGAAAGACCCCGACTATGCCGAATGGCAGCTCGATCTTGCGATCGGCCTGACCGATCTCGGCGATATCCGCTTGGCCGCCAGCGATGCCCCAGGCGCGCGCACCACCTTCGAGGAGTTGGTCGCGGTCGCCCGCGGCCGCCTCGCCCGCCAGTCAGGCGACCAGGAGTGGCGGCGGGTCTTGTCCGTCGGGCTCGAAAGGCTGGGCGACCTGCTGCGCGCTTCCGGCGATCGCGCCGGCGCCCAGGCTGCCTTCGAGGAAAGCCTCGCCTTACGGCGTTCAGCCCTGATGACGCGTCCGCCCGACGATATCGAAGGACGCCGCGATCTGATGATCGCGCTGAACCGGTTGGGCGATATCCATCTCGAGGCGAACGCGTTTGCGCAAGCGCGGCCCCTCTATGAGGAGAGCCTCGCGATCGCGCGCGCACTCGCCCTCGTCGCCCCGGGCGATCCGCTGACGCAATCCGATCTCAGCGAGGCCCTGGAACGGATCGCCAAGATCAAGGTTTTCGCCGACGACGATGCCGGCGCGGCGGAAGCCTATCAAGAGGCCGTCGCGCTGTGGCGGCGCCTGTCCAGCGCCAGCCCCGAGGACCAGGCTTATCGGCGCGCGCTCGCGCTCGATCTGCAGCTCTTGGGAAATACCCGCTATCTCACGGGCGATTATACGCAGGCGGCGCACGCCTTCGATGAGCTCGCTTCGCTGCTGCGCGATCGCCTCGCAAAGCTGCCCGACGATTTGGCGTTGCGGGCGCAATTGGCGACGGCGCTCGATCGGCTGGCCCTGTCGCGATCGCAGCTGAAGGATGCCGCCGGCGAGCTCGCGGCGAAGAGCGAGAATCTCGCGAACCGGCGGGTCCTGTTGGCGGGCGCCCCTGCCGATGCGGCGTTGCAGGCGGCGCTGCTCGCGGATTTCGATCGTGTCGTCGATCTCATCGTCGCCGCGGGCGGCTCGCTCGCCGCAAGCGCAGCCGCCTCGCGGGAGGCGCTGGCGAGCGCTCGCCTCCTGGCGCAGGCGGAGCCCGAGGACCCCAAGCGCCAGGCCGGCATCGCGCAACGCCTCAAACAGCTCGGCGATCTGCGCGCCGCGGCGCATGACGAGGCGGGAGCGCTCGCCTTCTACGGCGAGGCGGTGCCGATCGCCCGGCGCCTCGCGGCGGCCAACCCATCCGATGTGCTCACGCTCCTGACGCTCGATCTGATCCTCGACAAGATCGGCGACATGCGGGAAGCCGATCGGCAAGGCGCGCTCGCAGCCTCGCTGGAACAGCTCGCGGTGAGCCGTCGCTTGGCAGAGCTCAATCCGAAGGAGCCGCTCTGGCGCGTGGCGCTCGCGCTCACCCTGGTGAAGGTCGCCATCCGCTCGGACGATGCGACGGCCTATCTCGCCGAGGCGCGCTGGCTGGCGCGGGAATTCGACGGCGAGACGCTGAGCCCCCAGCTCTTTGCCTGGGTCGCCGTGCTCAAGCGTTTCGTCTTGCTGCCGCAGGCCCCGGATTGAGCCCATGAACGGAGGCGTTCTACGGCTCGACGTTCCGCGCCGGGACTGGCTCGCCTCCTATGCGCTGGCTTTGGAGCAGGGCTGGTCGCCGGACAACACCAGGGATGTCAGCGCCGAGCAGCTCACCGCGCTGAGAGCGGATCCCGTCGCCTTCCTGCACGCGCTACTCGACCAAGGCGGTGTGATCACCCTTCCGGACGGCAGTACCAGGCCGAAGCTGCCCTTCATCAGGTTGTGGCTGTGGGATGGCAGCTTCAGCGGCACCATTTCGATGCGTTGGCAGAAGGGGACGGATGCGCTGCCTGCCCATGTGCTCGGCCATATCGGGTATGCGGTCGTGCCCTGGAAGCGGCGGCGCGGCTATGCCAGCGAGGCGTTGCGCGTCATGCTGGAGCGGGCTCGCGAGGTCGGGCTCGGCCGGGTCGAGATCACCACCGATCCCGATAACCTCGCCTCGCGCCGCGTCATCGAGAAGAATGGCGGCCGGTTCGCGGAGGAGTTCGTCAACGACAGCTACGGTCCGGATATCCGCTTGCGCTACGTCGTCGCGCTGACCTGAAGCCTCTGACCGCCACGTCCTTGCGGGGCCGCAAATCGCCTTGAGCGCTTGAGGCATTTCGGCCTCTGTGCCAGAGCTTCACCTCGACCTGAACGGAGCCTCGGGACCTTTGGCATGAGCCGCTACGAACTCGCGTGCACGCCGCGCATCACGGCAGGCGCGGGCGCCCGCGCCGTTCTCGGCGCGCTTGCGGCGTCGCTCTTAGGGCCCGAGGCGCAGGCGCTGCTGATCGCCGATCCCGGCCTCTCTGCCACCGGCCTGACCGACGAGGTGCGCGCCGCGCTCGAGAAGTCGCTGCCGGTTGTTTCCGTCTTCTCGGCCTTTGGCGGCGATCCGACGATTGCCCAGACGGACGCGGCCGCGGCGCTGGCGCGGCAAGCTGGCGCCGCTGTGATCGTCGCGCTCGGCGGCGGCTCCGCGCTCGATCTCGGCAAGGCCGTCGCCGCCATCGCGGCCGAGAGCCGCTCGGCAATCGACTATGAATTGGGCAGCCTGGATTTTCCGCAAAGGCGGCTCGCCGCGATCTGCGTGCCGACTACGTCCGGAACCGGCTCCGAGACGACCCGCACCGCCGTGCTCACGCGCGCCGACGGCGCCAAGACCTGGCTCTGGGGAGACGCCATAAAGCCGGCCGAGGTGGTGCTCGATCCGGAGCTCACCGTCAGCCTGCCGGCGGCGCTCACCGCCGCGACCGGCATCGACGCCCTCGTGCATGCCGCCGAGGCCGCGACCAACCGCAACGCCAATGCGGCCAACAACCTCTATGCGCATGAGGCGATCCGGCTCGTTGCGACGCATCTCGAGCGCGCCGTATCGCACCCGGCCGACATCGCGGCGCGCGAGGCGGTGCAGCGCGCCGCCATGCTTGCCGGCATCGCCATCGACAATGCCGGCACGGCGATCGCCCATAATATGGGCCATGCCATGGGCTCGCTGCGCAAGATCCATCACGGCCGCGCGGTCGGCGTCGCCATGCTCGCCTCGCTGCCCTGGAATATCGAGGGCGATGACGGGCGCTTCGCCGCTTGCGCTGCGGCCATGGGAGCCGAGCCCTCCGCCAAGGCGTTCGTCGAAGCCTATGAGCGGCTCTTGCGCGCTTCCGGCGTCGCGGTCTCCGTGGCAGAGGAATTCGCCGGCATCTCGCCCGATCGGCTCGCCCGGCAGATGGCAAGGCCGGAGAACGCGTCGATGCGCGCCTCCAATGCCCGCGTGACGAGCGATGGCGACCTCGAGCGTCTCGCGGAACGCGTGCTGACCTTGGAATAAGGCTCCCTCTCCTTCCCGAGCGCCGAGGTCCAAAGCTTCGCCGCAGGTCCCGATAGGAATGAAAGATGACCCACCCTCCGATCCCCAAGGTCGCCATCAGCGGCATCGAGATCAGCCAGCACCGGCTCGTCTTCGATCCGCCCTTCCATGCGAGCTGGGACACCAAGCCCCGTCATCATTGGGACGCCACCATCGTGCGGGTCCACACCGACGCCGGCCTCACCGGCATCGGCTCGGGCGATCTGATGCTCGGCTTTGCCGGCCATGAGCACCTCTTCATCGGGCAGGACGCGCTCGCGATCGAGCGCCACTGGCGGATCATCAACAACCTCAACTTCCATTATGGGCGTTGCTGGCCGCTCGACCTCGCGCTTTGGGATCTCGCCGGCAAGATCACCAACCAGCCTTGCTGGAAGCTCATCGGGGGCTTGTCCGACCGGGTGCGCGCCTATGCGTCTTCCGGTACGCTGCGGGAGCCGGAGGCGCTGGCGGATGCGGCGCAAGCCTATCTGGCGCGCGGTTTCGCCGCGATGAAGATCCGCTTCCACCGTGGCGATTGGCGCTCGGACATCGTGGCCCTCGAAGCGGTCAGGAAGCGCGTCGGCCCGCAATTGGAGTTGATGGTCGATTGCAATCAGGGATGGCGCTCGCCCCAGGACAGCTATCCGCCCTGGTCGCTGAAGGACGCGGTGACCGTCGCGCGAGAGCTCGAGAAGCTCGGCGTCTACTGGATGGAGGAGCCGTTGCATCGCGGCGATCGCGAGGGCATGCGGCGCTTGCGCGACATGACCGATATCCGCATCGCCGGAGGTGAGATGACGCGCGAGCTCTACGAGTTCCGCGATCTGATCACCGAAGGCGCTCTCGATGTGCTGCAGCCCGATGTGGCGCTCGCCGGCGGTATCACCGGGTTGCGCCGCGTCGGCCATATGGCCGCCGATCACAACCTCGCATTTACACCCCATACCTGGACGAACGGCATGGGTGTCATGGCCAATGCCCAGTTGGTCGCCGGCATGGCGGACGCGCCCTTCATGGAATTCCCCTATGATCCACCCGAATGGGGGTTGGACCGACGCGACTACATGCTCGCCTCTCCGCTGGACGTCGATCAGAACGGGTATATCGTGCTGCCTGACCGACCAGGCATGGGCTACGACCTCGCCGAGGACGTATTGAAGAAGACGAGGATCGGCTGACGAGGCGATTTTGCCAAGCTCGCCGCGAACAATCCTTCCAGGGAGAACGGCATGTCAGAGCTGAGAAATAATAATGGCGGCAAGCTTCACTCCGCCGTGCCGGAATTGTGCAGTCAGGTTGCGAAAGGCGACATCTCGAAGCGCGAGTTCTTGCGCACCGTGGCGCTGCTCGGCGTCGCCGTGCCGAGCGCCAAGGCCTTCCTCGCCTCGACGGTCGGATTGGACGGCCTCTCCTTCATCTCGCCCGCTGCGGCGCAGGGGACGCCGAAATCAGGCGGCGTCTTGCGCTTCGCGACCGCCGTGCAGGAAATCACCGATCCGCAGATCGTCACCTGGATCGAAGCCTCCGACATGTTCCGCAACTCGCTCGAATATCTGGTCGAGGTGGACGCGGACAATGTCACCAAGCCCTTCCTCGCGGAAAGCTGGCAACCCAATGAGGACCTCACCGCCTGGCGCTTCAAGCTGCGCCCCGGCGTCAAATGGTCGAACGGCGATGATTTCACCACCGAGGATGTCGAGTACAACTTCAAGCGCTGGGTCTCCCCGACCTCGAAGTCGAGCATGAAGACGACCTTCAAGTCGATGACCTCGTTCGAGAAGCACGGCCCGCTCGAATTCACCCTGCATCTGTCCGGTCCGCTGCTGACCGTCCCCGAATCCCTCTACGCCTATAACGGGCCGATGCTGCACCGGAAATTCGACGAGCAGGGCGGCAATTGGCCGAAGAATCCCATCGGCACGGGCCCCTTCCAGCTTACCGACTATGCGGTGGCGCAGCATTGCAATTTCAAGCGCCGCGACGGCTATTGGGGTAAGCCCGCCTATCTCGACGGTATCGAATACATCAATATCGGCAATGACTATCAGGCCCAGCTCGCGGCTCTCGTCGCCGGCCAAGTCGATGTGCTTTACCGCATCGGCGTGTCCGAACTCGATCTCGTCGCCAAGATGCCCGGCATCAAGCTTCTGCGCGGCCCCGCGGCCAACACGCTCTGCATCCGCATGAAGCCTGCCGAGAAGCCCTTCGACGATATCCGCGTCCGCAAGGCGATCATACTCGCGGCCGACAATCAGAAGATGCTCGATATCGCGGTGCGCGGCATCGGCGTCGTGGCGGAGAACCACCATGTGGCGCCCTTCCAGCCGGAATACGCAAAGCTGCCGCCTGTGAAGCGCGATGTCGCGCGGGCAAAGCAGCTCCTCGCTGAGGCCGGCTACAAGGACGGCATCGATGTCGAGCTGACGCTCGGCAATACGCAAGGCAAGTGGGAGCAAGACACCGCGCAGGTGTTGCAGCAGAATCTCGCCGAGGCCGGCATCAGGTTGAGGCTCAACGTCATTCCCTCGGCGCAGTTCTGGCCCATCTGGGCCAAGGTGCCCTTCGGCATGACTTATTGGGCGCATCGCCCGCTCGCGGTGATGACGCTCGACCTCGCCTATCGCTCCGGCGCCGCCTGGAACGAGTCGGGCTTCTCCGACCCGGAATTCGACAAGGCGCTCGATCAGGCGATGGCGCTCGTCGACCCGAAGAAACGCTCGGTCCCCACCGGGATCTGCGAGAAGATCCTGCAGGACGCCTGCATCATGGTGCAGCCCTTCTGGCACGACAAAATGACCGTGGTGGCGGAGAAGGTGCAGAATTTCCGCGCCCACCCGGCCGACTACTACAAGATGCATGAAGTGTGGATGACCTGAGCTTCAGAGGACGGAGGACTGACGACAGATGAGCCGGCTTCGTCGTCTGTTCTCTATCCTCTGTCGTCCGTCCTCTGTTCTCTGATCTCCCCATCGATGCGCGCCTGCCGGCGCTGCTCGCTGTCTTGGGCCAAGACCCGAACGCCGTGCTGGTCGCGCCGCCAGGCGCCGGCAAGACGACGCGCGTGCCTCTCGCCCTTCTCGACGAGCCCTGGGTCGAAGGTCGCCGCATCATCCTGCTCGAGCCGCGGCGGCTCGCAGCTCGCGCGGCGGCCGCGCGCATGGCGTTGACGCTCGGCGAGGAGGTCGGGGCGACGGTCGGCTTGCGCATGCGGCTCGGCTCCCGCATCTCGCGCAAGACCCGCATCGAGGTCGTCACCGAAGGCGTGTTCACGCGCCTGATCCTCGACGATCCGGCGCTCGAGGGCGTCGCCGCGGTGATCTTCGATGAATTCCACGAGCGTTCGCTCGACGCGGATTTCGGCTTGGCCCTGGCGCTCGACGCGCAAGCGGGCCTTCGCCTTGATCTGCGTCTCATCGTCATGTCCGCGACGCTCGATGGCGCGCGCGTCGCTGCGCTGATGGGTGGCGCGCCTGTCATCGCCAGCGAAGGGCGCGCCTTTCCGGTCGAGACGCGCCACATCGCGCGCCCGCCCGGCGAGCGCGTCGACGAGACCGTGAGCCGCGCGACGCTGAATGCGATTCGGGGCGAGGAGGGCGGCATCCTCGTCTTCCTGCCGGGGCAAGGCGAGATCACGCGGGTCAAGGTCAAGCTCGAGGAGCGCCTAGGCGCGCAGGCGGCAGGGCTCGACATCCTGCCGCTGCATGGCGGGATCGAACCTGCCGAGCAGGACCGCGCCGTGCGGGCTTCGCCCTTGGGGCGCCGCAAGGTCGTGCTGGCGACGTCAATCGCCGAGACGAGCCTCACCCTCGTCGATATCCGTATCGTCGTCGATTGCGGCTTGGCGAGAGTGCCAGTCTATGAGCCCGATGTCGGCATTACGCGGCTCGAAACGGTGCGCGTCTCCCGCGCTTCCGCGGATCAACGGCGCGGCCGCGCCGCCCGGACCGCGCCCGGCATCTGCTATCGCCTGTGGGAGGAAGCAGCGACCCTGTCACTGCCGGCCTTTGCGGCGCCCGAAATCCGCAACGCGGATCTCTCGGGGCTTCTCCTCGATTGCGCGGCCTGGGGCGTCAGCGACCCGGCGCGCCTCGCCTTCCTCGACCCGCCGCCCGTCGGCGGCCTCGCGGAAGCACGCAAGCTTCTCGCGGATCTCGGGGCGCTCGACCAGGATGGCCGCCTGACCGGGCCAGGGCGCGCCATACGGAGCTTGCCGCTGCCGCCGCGTCTGGGGCGCATGATGATCGAGGCGTCGCGTTTCGGTGAGGCGCAAATGGCTGCCGAGATTGCAGCCGTCATCGTCGAGCGTGGGCTCGGCGGTTCCTCCGTCGATCTCGCGGAGCGGTTGGAGCATTTCGCTCATGACCGCTCGCCGCGGGCGGCGGCGATGCGTTCGCTTGTGGCCGGCTGGGTGAAGGCCGCGCGGCTTGCCTTGCGAAGCGAGGATGCGCCGGTCCCTTCACGGATCGACGGGCGATCGGTTCAAGTGCCGCGCTCGCCAGGCATGCTGCTCGCGCTCGCCTATTCTGAGCGCCTCGCCAAGTCGCGCGGCAAGGGCGGCGAATACCTGCTCGTCAATGGACGGGCCGCCTCGCTCGATCCAGCCGATCGCCTCGCCAAGGCTCCCTTCCTCGCGGTCGCCGAGATCATCGGGCGTGCCGGCGCCGCGCGCATCCGCCTCGCGGTGGCACTGGACGAAGCCGAGATCGAATCCGAATTCGAGACGCGGATCGAGACGCGAGACAGCGTGGAGTTCGACAAGGCGGCGCGGGCCGTGCGGCGTCGACGCCAGCGCCGGCTCGGCGCCATCCTTCTCGAGGATGTGCCCTTGCCCGTCGAAGCCGATGGAAACGCAGCCATGGCGTTGGCACGCGGCGTAGCCGCACTTGGGATCGACACGCTACCCTGGACCAGGGAGCTGCGGCGTTGGCAGGGCCGGGTGATGTTCTTGCGCAAGGCGCAAGGCGATCCATGGCCCGACCTCTCCGATGGTGCGCTTGCCGATGGGTTCGGCCAATGGCTCGCGCCGCAACTCCTCGGAAAGACGAGCCTCGCCGAGATTGCGGCGGATGATTTACGCTTGGCGCTCGAGGCGCTCTTGCAGTTCGGGCTGCGCCGGCGGCTCGACGCCGAGGCGCCGGCCAATTTCGATGCGCCCTCCGGCTCGCGCCTGCCGATCGAATACGGCGAGGAAGGCGCCTCGCTCCAGGTCCGCGTGCAGGAATTGTTCGGTCTTTCCGAGCATCCGCGCATCGCCGCCGGACGAGCGCCCCTGGTGCTGCATCTCTTGTCGCCCGCCCACCGGCCGATCCAGATCACCACCGATCTGCCGGGCTTTTGGCGCGGCTCCTGGGCGGAGGTGCGGTCGCAGATGCGTGGACGCTATCCGAAGCACCCTTGGCCAGAGGATCCGCTTTCCGCGCCGGCCACGCACCGCGCCAAGCCGCGCGGGAAGTGAGGCGCAGGGGCCGCGTCTCGCCGCCCCTGTCGGCGATCCGGGGTGCGCGAGACACGCACCCTCTATCTTCGTGCCTCAATGCGGCGGCCCGACCGCGGAGGTCGAGGCGCGTAGCCGGTCGAGATCGGATCTGAGCCGCTCGACATCGCGCCGATGCATACGCTCCGCTCGGCGGTGGCGGCCCTGGCCGATCCAAGTGGCGATGCCGCCGAGCAGCACGCCGAGAATCAAAGACGCGAAGACCATGACGAAGAGTGGCGTGTCGAACGAATATTCCGGTGCCCCGTAGAACGGATCGAAGGACACCTTGACAGTGTCGCGGTTGCCCAGGGCGAAGGCGACCGCCAGGAGCGCCAGCGGAACGAGGATAATGACCTTGGCGAAACCCCGCATGCGTCAATCGTTGCCCGGCCTCTCCGCACCCATGCCGGGCAGCGGTGCGGCCGTCTTCCGGGCGCGAGGGGGCTTCTCGCCCGTGTGGTTGAGCGCCTCCCGGATCTCCTTGCTCGCCTTGAACATCGGCACACGCTTCGCCGCGACCGGAACGCGTTGGCCGGTGCGCGGGTTTCGCCCGACGCGCGAGCGACGTTCCTTGGCCGAGAAGGCGCCGAATCCCCTGATCTCGACGCGGTTGCCCCGGGCGAGCGCATCGGCGATCGCGTCGAGCACAGCATCGACCGCGGTCTCAGCATCGCGCTGATAGAGACCGGAATACCTGCGCATCACGCATTCGACCAGTTCAGACTTGATCATCGAGGCCCCCGCACAGTGCCTTTACTCGCCCATGGGCTGCCACATAGCGAGCAGCCCGCTCGCAACTTGCGTCCGCATCGGTCCACTCGCCGCAGAGAGGATTTTCGAGGCGTCCGCCAGACCCAATTCCGAGAGAGCGCCCATCATCGCCTCCCCGGTCAGCCGCTGCAGCCAGCCGCGACGCTCCGCGGTCCAGTTGCGGATCGGCAAATCCGTGTCAATCCCTTTATCGCTCTTCAGCCAGGCGAGCGCCTCGTCTTCACCGCCGATGCCGTCGATCAGCTTCAAGGTCAGCGCCTGCGGACCGGCGAAGATGCGTCCGTCGGCCACCTTGGCGAGCGCTGCCTCGTCGAGCCGGCGGCGCTCGCGCACCAGATCCTTGAACCAGGCGAAGGTATCCCCGACAAGCGCCGCAATCGCTGCGGTGGCTTCGGGGGGCGTCGTCTCGAACGGGTTCGGAGAGGCCTTCAGCGGGCTCGACTTGACGATCTCCATTTTCACGCCGACCGTGCCCAGCAACTGGGTGACGTTCGGGATCTGGAAGATGACGCCGATGGAGCCGATCGCCGAGGAGTTGCGCGCGAAGATGCGATCGGCCGCGAGCGAGACCATATAGCCGCCGGAGGCCGCGAGCGAGCCGTCGACAGCGACGATCGGGCGCTTCTCGCCGACCTTGCGCAAATGTGCATAGAGTTCCTCGGAAGCCGCCGCGCCGCCTCCGGGGCTGTCCACCTCGAGCAGCACGGCCTTGGCGTTCGACTTCGCCAGGCGATCGAGCATGCGCGTGAAATCGGCGTCGTCCAGGATGAGACCGGTTATTCGCACGCGGGCAATATGCGCCGCCTGATCGTCGCCGAGGCGGCCTGCGAAGCGCGAAGCGCCCACGATGATCGCGATGATCGCGATGAGGGCTGTCGCGACGCGCCAGAAAGTCACGCGCCTGCGCAGATATCTGCGTTCAACCACCGCATCGGAACTCAAGCTCATGTCGCCACTCTAATCCCGCTGGAGCGCGAAGAGCAAGGAAGCGTTGTGTGATCAGCTTGCAGCGCGGACCGCTACCGCGCCCGACGGTCGGCGCCCTTCGCCCACCGAACGAAGAACCTCTCCCCGCAAGGGGAGAGGGGTCGAATAATCTCGAAAACGAGACGATCGCGCTATTTTTTTTCGTTGGCGCGGCGCAGCGCGGCGCCGAGGATATCGCCGAGCGAGGCGCCTGAATCGGTCGAGCCGAACTGGGCGATCGCCTCTTTCTCCTCATGCACTTCGAGCGCCTTGATCGACACGGAGACCTTGCGGGCCTTGCGGTCGAACTGGGTCACGCGCGCATCGACCTTCTCGCCGGGCGCGAAGCGCTCGGGCCGCTGGTCGCCGCGCTCGCGCGCGAGTTCGGCACGGCGGATGAAGGCGGTGAGGTCGGTGCCCACGATCTTCACTTCGAGGCCGGATTCCTTCACCTCGGTGATCTCGCAGGTGACGACCGCACCCTTCTTCAGATCGCCGGCCTCGGCGAAGGGATCGCCCTCGAGCTGCTTCACCCCGAGCGAGACGCGCTCCTTCTCGGTGTCGACATCGAGCACCACCGCCTTGACCATATCGCCTTTCTTGTACTGCTCGATGACCTCCTCGCCCGGACGGTGCCAGTCGAGATCGGAGAGATGCACCATGCCGTCGACATCGCCCGGCAGGCCGATGAACAGGCCGAATTCGGTCTTGTTCTTGACCTCGCCCTCGATGACCGAGCCGACCGGATGCGTCTCCTGGAACTCTTCCCAAGGATTGCGCAGCGCCTGCTTCAGGCCGAGCGAGATGCGGCGCTTGACGGGATCGATCTCGAGCACCACCACTTCGACCTCCTGAGAGGTCGAGACGATCTTGCCGGGATGCACGTTCTTCTTGGTCCAGGACATTTCGGAGACGTGGATCAGCCCCTCGATGCCCGGCTCCAATTCGACGAAGGCGCCGTAATCGGTGATGTTCGTGACCCTTCCCTTCAGCTTCATGCCGATCGGGTATTTCGCCTCGACGCCCTGCCAAGGATCGCCCTGCAACTGCTTGATGCCGAGCGAGATGCGCTGCGTCTCGTGGTTGATGCGGATGATCTTGACCTTGACGGTTTGGCCGATCGCCACGACCTCGGAGGGATGGTTGACACGCCGCCATGCCATGTCGGTGACGTGCAGCAACCCGTCGATGCCGCCGAGATCGACGAAAGCGCCGTACTCCGTGACGTTCTTGACGACGCCTTCGATGATCTGCCCCTCTTCGAGATTGGCGACGATCTGCGAGCGGCTCTCGGCGCGCGTCTCCTCGAGCACGGTGCGGCGCGAGACGACGATATTGCCGCGGCGCCGATCCATCTTCAGAATCTGGAAGGGTTGCGGCTGGTTCATCAAGGGGCCGACATCGCGTACCGGGCGGATATCGACCTGGCTTCTCGGCAAGAAGGCCATGGCGCCGTCGAGATCGACGGTGTAGCCGCCCTTGACGGAGGCGAAGATGACGCCCGTGACCTTCTCATTGGCCTCGAAGGCCTTTTCGAGCTTGCCCCAGCTTTCCTCGCGGCGCGCCTTCTCGCGCGAGATCACCGCCTCGCCGAGCGCATTCTCGATGCGGTCGAGATAGACCTCGACCTTGTCGCCGATCGTGAGCCCGCCATCCTTGGCGTTGGCTTGGAATTCCTTCAAAGGCACGCGGCCTTCGGTCTTGAGGCCGATGTCGATGACGGCCACGTCCTTCTCGATCGCGACGACCGTCCCCTCGACGACGCCTCCCTCGATCGCATTCGACTGCTGGAACGATTCCTCGAGCAGCGCCGCAAAGTCCTCACGCGCGGGGGCGCGATCAAAAGCAACTGACATTCTGTCTCCCAAAAAGCCCTTCAGGCAGCGCCGGCGGGTTAGAGTGGTCGGGCTCCGTCCCACCGACATTCGCCGAGTCCGGCCCGTTGAGAGCTCGGATCGACGAAACCACCGCTTGCGAGAGCGGGCCGGCGCGGGGCCGGCGGGCAGGAGCATGGTTCAAGGTAGCATCACGCAATGCCTAGCGGGCCGCAGCGGTTTCATCCACTACGGCCCGACGAGCCGATGCTACATAGCAATAGCGCGCCCCAAGAGCAATACTATATGGCATGTGCGCGCCCGCCGATATCGACACTATCGGCGCTCGCCAAAGGCGTTTGAGCCTCACGGCTCGCTCGAAGCGTCCATTCCTGGGACGCCGATTTTCGAAAGACCGATGACCATGAAGCTCGAGGGCAAGACGGCGCTGATCACCGGGTCGACCGACGGCGTCGGCAGAGTGGTGGCGAAACGCTTGGCGGCTGAGGGAGCACGCGTCCTGGTGCATGGCCGCGATCTCGAGCGCGGACGCAGCCTGGTCGCCGAAATCCACGCCGGCCGTAGTGGCGATGCGGATTTCCTGCAGGCCGATCTCGCTTCGCTCGCCGAAGTGCGCAAATTGGCAGAAGCCATCGGGGCGAGCGAGGCGCGGCTCGACATCCTCGTCAACAATGCCGGTATCGGTTCCGGCGGAGCCGCTGGAGCGCGCGCCACGAGCGCCGACGGCTTCGAGCTGCGCTTCGCCGTGAACTATCTCTCGGGCTTCCTGCTCACCCGTCTCTTGCTGCCCAAGATCCTGCGCTCGACGCCGGCCCGCATCGTCAATGTGGCCTCGCTCGGCCAGGCGCCGCTCGATTTCGACGATGTGATGATCACCCGCGGCTATACGGGCTCGCGCGCCTATTCGCAGAGCAAGCTCTCGCAGATCATGTTCACCATCGATCTCGCCGAAGAGCTCGCCGGCAAGGGCATCACGGTGAACTCGCTGCACCCGGCGACCTATATGAACACGACCATGGTGCGCCAGGCCGGCACCACGCCGATCAGCACGGTCGAGGAGGGGGCGGACGCCATCGTCAATCTCGTGCTGTCCCCTTCGCTCGAGGGTCGCGGCGGCCTGTTCTTCGACCGGCAACGGCAGGCTCGCGCCAACGCCCAGGCCTATGACGCCTCGGCGCGCGCCAGGTTGAAGAACTTGAGCCTGCGGCTGGCGGGGCTCGAGTCGATGAACCTTTGATTTGAGAGGGGTATTTCAAACACTCAAAATTGAAAATAAATCAAATATATCAATATTTTACTATACAAACACGATTCAGGCCGACGCCATGATGATACACCTCGATGGGGCCAGCGCCGCGCTCGAGTCAGCGCATCTTGGAGTCCACGACCGCCAGCGCGGCGGCGAGCGCGGCCTCGGGGTCGAGCCTCGTCGTATCGATCAAGATGGCGTCCGCGGCGGGGCGCAGCGGCGATACGGAGCGGCCGGAGTCGCGTTCGTCGCGGCGACGGATATCGGCGAGCACCACGTCATAGTCGAGCGGCGCCCCGCCGAGCACCAGTTCGCGCCAGCGCCGCCTGGCGCGTTCCTCCGCCGAGGCGGTGACGAAGAGCTTCACGTCGGCGTCCGGGCAGATGACCGTGCCGATATCGCGCCCATCGAGCACCGCGCCGCCGTCTCGTCGTGCGAATGCCCGCTGCCGCTCGACGAGCGCGGCGCGCACGGTGGGGTATGCGGCGACACGGGAGGCCGCCTCGCCCATCTCCGGGCCTCGCAGCATCGAGGCGTCGAGCGCTCCGAGGTCGAGGGCCCGAGCGGCGCTCGCCGCTGCCGCCTCATCGTCGAGCGATGCGCCGGTCGCGATCAGGTGCCGCGCCACGGCCCGATACAGAAGGCCGCTGTCGAGGTGCGGCAGGCGGTAGCGGGACGCGACCGCCTTGGCTAGCGTGCCTTTGCCGGATGCGGCGGGGCCGTCGATCGCGACGATCACCTGATCTTGGCTCCAAGCTTCCCCATCATCTCGACGAAGGCCGGAAAGCTCGTCGCGATCGTCGCGCCGTCATCGACGGTCACCGGTTCCCGCGCGGCGAGGCCCATGACGAGGAAGCTCATGGCGATGCGATGGTCGAGATGGGTCGGCACGGCGCCGCCGCCCTTCGCCTCGCCCTTGCCGTCCTGGACGATGAGGTCGTCGCCATCGATCGCATGCGCGACGCCGCAGGCGGCGAGCCCTGCCGCCACCGCGGCCAGGCGGTCGCTCTCCTTGACGCGCAATTCGCTCAGGCCGCGCATCCGCGTCTCGCCATGGGCGAAGGCGGAGGCGATCGCCAGAACCGGATATTCGTCGATCATCGAGGGCGCGCGGGAGGCCGGCACCTCGACGCCTCGCAGCTCGCTCGCGCGGACGCGCAGATCGGCGACATCTTCGCCTCCCTCTCGACGTGCGTTCATGGCTTCGATGCGCGCTCCCATCTCCACGAGCGTGGTCAGGAGCCCGGTACGCAGCGGGTTCATCATCACGCCCTCGACCAGGACGTCCGAGCCCTTGACGATCAGGGCCGCGACGATCGGGAAGGCCGCGGAGGACGGGTCGCCCGGCACGATGACGAGGGAAGACTTCAGCTCCGGCTGGCCGGTGAGCGTGATGCGCCGCCCGGCCACGCCATGCGGCTCGACGCTCACCTCGGCGCCGAAATGGCGCAGCATACGTTCCGTATGGTCGCGCGAGGCTTCCGCCTCGATCACCGTGGTGCGGCCGGGGGCGTTGAGGCCGGCGAGCAGCACCGCCGATTTGATCTGTGCCGAGGCGACGGGCGTCCGGTATTCGATCGGGGCGGCGTGGCGCGCGCCCGCGAGCGTGATCGGGCAGCGCCCGCCTTCGCCTTCAGCCTTTACCTGCGCGCCCATCAGCGCCAAGGGGTCGAGGATACGCCGCATCGGGCGCTTGCGCAGCGAGGCGTCGCCGTCGAAGGTCGCGGTGATCGGATGGCCGCCGACCACCCCCATCATCAGCCGCGTGCCGGTGCCGGCATTGCCGAAATCGAGCGTCGCCTGCGGCTCCGCGAGCCCGCCGATGCCGACCCCGCGCACGCTCCAGCGGCCATCCGCATGACGCTGGACCGCAGCGCCGAGCTGCCGGCAGGCTTGCGCCGTGCGCAGCACGTCCTCGCCTTCGAGCAAGCCCTCGATTTGCGTCTCGCCGATCGAGAGAAGGCCGAGGATCAGCGCGCGATGCGATGTCGATTTGTCGCCCGGCACGCGCACCTGCCCCGCGAGCGCATCGGCATGTCTGGCCGTGAGCGGGTGCTTCTGCGTGATCTCGGCAGCGGACATGCGTATTCCTCGCGGTCGTTCCACGGCGGCGAGTTGCCGACGCATTCGCCGCCCGTTCAAATCGCGAATCCCTCGGCTTGGCAGCAGGTTGCGCAAGTTCGAGAGCGCCCGGCTTGTGGCGCGCGCGCCGCTAGCCGTCAAGGCGTTTCGCGGGAGCCGATGACCGCCCCGCGAGGATGATCGCCGCGGCCGCGAGATCGAGCGCGGCGCAGAGTACGAGCGGCACCATGTAGCCGCCTGTCGCGTCGCGTAAGAGGCCGAGCAATCCCGGGCCTGCCGCATAGACGATCTGGCAGACCGCCGTCGACAGGCCGATCAGCAGGCCGAACGAGGCGGTTTCAAACTCGCGCTGAATGATGAGCGAAGGCAGGGTGATGATGTTGCCCACCGATAGGCCGTAGACGGCGCAGGCCGCAAATAGCACGGCGATGCTCGTCGTCTGCGTCAGGACGAAGAGAGCGGCCGCCTGGCTCGCCAGCGATATCGCGGTGGTGAGGCGCTGATCGAGGCGGTCAATGACCACGCCGAGGCCGACGCGCCCGATCAGCGCCATGATCGCCGTGACGGAGACCGCGATGCCGGCCTGGGCGCGGCCGAGCATCGGCTCGAGAAAGGCGATCTGGTGCACGATGAAGCCGACCTGAACCAGGAGCGCGAGCGCGAAGCTTCCCGAGATGCCCCAGAAATGGACGCTGCGCAGGGCGCGGGCCTTGGTCCAACCGGTCTCACCGACGGTACGGCTCGCCGCTTCGGTGCCTTCTCCGTCCGGGTTTCCCTTGCGGCCGACGCCGGGACGATCGATCCACAGGAAGGTCATGGGGCCAAGGAGGAGGACCATGGCCGCGACCGCGAGCAGCACGGCGTCGGCAAAGCCGACCGTCCCGACGAGCAATACCAGCAGGGGAACGAGAGCGACGCCGGCGAAGCTCGCGCCATTGAGGGCAAGGCTGATGGCGAGGCCGCGCTTATGGTCGAACCACAAGCCCAGGATGTTGCTGATGGCGCCGAGGCTCATCGCGGCCCACCCGAACGCCATCACGAGATAGGCCGCGAAGAGTTGCCAAGGGGCGGCGATCACGGTGAGCGAGGCCGCCGACGCACCGAGGCTGGCAATCCCGGCAAGCACCAGCCCCTTCGGACCGAGGCGGCGCAGCAAGTCGCTCACGAAGGCGACGAGCGCGGCGCCGAGGAAGTAGTAGGCGGTGATCGCGGTCGATACCAATGATGACGGCCAGCCATGCAGGCGCGGCAGTTCCGCGAGAAAGACGCTCTGGCCATAGAAGCCGAAGCCCCATGCGAAGGTCGCCATCACGAAGCAGGCGAGCACCACCCGCCAGCCGGCATAGCGCCACGAGGTTTCGATATCGCCGTCCAAGCTCAGGCTCGCCATCGCATCCTCGCCGTCACGAAGCCGGCGCACCGCCGGTCGTACAGGGCGATATCATATTGACAGGCGGCGATTGTTTGAAAATACTCAAACCATGCGCGAAGGCCCGGACATCTCGATCATCGCCGCCTTGATCGGCAATCCTGCGAGCGCCGAGATGCTGATGGCGCTGATGGGTGGCCTCGCCCTTACGACGACCGAGCTCGCCGCCGAGGCCGGGGTCACGCTCGCCACGGCGAGCCTCCATCTCTCGAAGCTCAAGCAGCATGGCCTGGTCGCGGTCGAGCATCAGGGGCGCCACCGCTATGTCCGCCTCGCCGACGCCGATGTATCGACGGCGATCGAGGCTCTTTGTCCCCTGGCGGCGCGCGCCGGGCATATGCGGACGAGGCCAGGTCCGCGCGATCCGGAGCTGCGCTACGCCCGTTCATGCTACGACCATCTGGCGGGCGAGCTCGCCGTGTCCATCTTCGAGCAGCTCCTCGACGCGAGGCTGATGGCGCGAGATGGCGGCGGCGAGCCGCGGATCACGGATATGGGCCGAGGCTTCTTCGCGACGCGGGACATCGACATCATCGGCCTGGAAAGCGCCAGGCGGCCCTTATGCCGTGCCTGCCTCGATTGGAGCGAACGGCGCCATCATCTGGGCGGTGCGCTCGGTGCCGCGATCTTCGAGCGGATCGAAGAGCGGGGCTGGATCATCCGCGATGCCGGCACGCGGATCGTGCGCTTCGGCGTCCATGGCGAGCGCAAGATCGGCGACTGGCTGTCGGCGAAAGCGGTTCGCGGCCGCCCGGAAGCGAGGATGCATGACGCAGAAGCGATGGACTGCCGTCGATGATTACTTCACCGACCTTTTCGTGCCGCAAGATCCCGTGCTCGAGGCGACGCTCGAGGCAAGCGAGGCCGCTGGGCTGCCGGCCATCAATGTCGCGCCGAACCAGGGCAAGCTGCTCATGCTGCTCGCCCGCATCCAGGGGGCGCGCCGCATCCTGGAGATCGGCACGCTCGGCGGCTACAGCACCATCTGGCTGGCGCGGGCGTTGGCCAAGGGTGGCCGCCTGATAACGCTGGAGGCTGATCGCAAGCATGCCGAGGTCGCCGGCGCCAATATCGCGCGCGCCGGCTTAGCCGACATCGTCGAGCTGCGGCTCGGGCCGGCGCGCGAGAGCTTGCGGTTTCTCGTCGAGGAGGGAGTTGCGCCCTTCGACCTGATCTTCATCGATGCCGACAAGCCGAGCAATCCCGATTACTTCGCTTTCGCGCTTAAGCTCTCGCGCCGCGGCAGCCTGATCGTCGCCGACAATGTGGTGCGCGACGGGGCGGTGATCGAGGCCTCGAGTCGCGATCCGGACATAAGGGGCATCCGCCGCTTCAACGAGCTTGTCGCGGCCGAGAAGCGCGTGACCGCGACCGCCATCCAGACTGTCGGCGGCAAAGGTTATGACGGTTTCGCGATCGTGCTCGTCACCTGACGGGCGCTCGGCCGGAACCAAAAGCAACAGTCGAACTTTTGCTTAACCCTAATTATGTCTTGAGAGCGCTGTTAACATCCGATCAAGGTTAAAAACAAAACCTAACCGGAAATGTATTGGCAAATAGATCATTCCCGATTTCGTTCATAATTTAGCGGGCTGAAATGAGGCAGACTTCTCGAAACCCGCAAGCCTGAGCGCCGGCCGCCGCTGGCTTGCGGGTGAGTTCGTTCTCGTCGAGTGAGTCCCATGAAATATGCGTTCGCGTTCCCGTTCCTGATCATGGCGTCCTTGCCGCTCACGGTTTCGCAGGCAAGGGCGCAGTACTACCGTCCCGCAGGGCCGATGGTGGTCCCGGCGCCCGACTACGCTTACGGAGCGCCGACCGAGCCGCCCCCCGCCTGGCGCCCCGCGCCGCAATACCAGGGCGCCAATCTCGGCGGTGGGCTGATCGAGCTCCTCGCCTCCGGATCAGCTCCGGGATCTGCGCCGCAGCAGGTTTATCACGCGCCGGGAGCGATCTATGCGCAGCCGATGCCCGGATACAACGCTCCTCCCGCCGGCATGGCGCCGGAGCGCGGCTCCAGGATGGCCTATGCGGTCCCGCCCGCGCAGCCGAATGCCTATCAGCGTCCGGCCCTATCGGAGCCCGAGCCGCAATTCCGCCGGCAGGAAGTCGAGTATCACGGGCCGCAGGGGCCGGGCTCGATCATCATCGATACGCCCCATAAGTTCCTGTATCTGATCCAGCCTGCCGGGCGCGCCATCCGCTACGGCATCGGCGTCGGCCGCCCCGGTTTCGAATGGGCCGGCCTGAAATCGATCACCCGCAAGGCCGAATGGCCGGGTTGGACGCCGCCGCCCGAAATGCTCAAGCGCCGGCCGGATCTCCCTTCCCATATGGATGGCGGTCCGGAGAACCCGCTCGGCGCGCGCGCCATGTATCTCGGTTCGAGCCTCTATCGCATCCACGGCACCAACGAACCCGAGACGATCGGCAAGGCCGTGTCGTCGGGTTGCATCCGCATGCTCAACGACGATGTCGTCGACCTCTATGGGCGCGTCAAGGTCGGGACGCGAGTGCTCGTCATCTAGAGATTGAGAGACCGCCTCGCGCGCCCTCCGGGAGCGCGGCGCAAGAAGGCCCGCCCCAGGGCTCGGGGCGCGCCTTTCTCGTCAAACGTCCCCCGAAAACCCCGGATCGTCGAAGGAACCCGCATCGCCGAACGATCCGCCATCGCTCAAGCTGTCGTGTTCGGATGGGTCGACCCTGTCCTGCGATTGGTCATAGGCGGCATCGCGCACCCCGCCGCTATCCGATGCTCCCCAGACGCCGCCGCCTCGATCTTGCCCGTAAGCGTCCTGGCCGCCCGCTTGATCGACGCCGCCGAACCCTTGGGCGCTTCCCAGGCCTGCGCCGCCGCCCGTGCTCGTGTCGAGCGATCCGAAGGAGCCGAGCCCGGATCCGAGGCCCATGCCGGCGTGATGCGAGAAGGCGCTGGTCAGGATATTGGCGAGCACCATGCCGCCGGCGACGCCGGCAGCCGTCGTCATCGCGCTTTGCAGGAAGCCGCCGCCTTGGGGTTGGGCCGCGCCCCAGGGGCCAGGCTGCGGAGCCGCATAGGCCTGCGGACCCGCTTGCGCATAACCCTGCGAACCGGGCGCGTATCCGGGTTGGGCCCCACCATAGCCCGGTCCGATGCGCGACGGGGCGGGTTGCGGATCGGGCCTCGATCCGCCGAACAGGCTCGACAGGAAGCCGCCGGATTGCGGCTGCGGCCTCGATTGGGCCTCATGGAGCTGCCGCTCCAGCTCCTCGACGCGTTGGTGGAGACCGGCCAGCGCCTGCTCGCCGACATAAATCGATTGCGCCATGGCGTAGGGCGCGTAGGGCTGCTTCGCCACGAGCTCCGCGATCAGCCTTTCGGCTTCCGGGTCGCGCGGCTGGCTCTCGGCGGCCTTCAGCCGCTCGAAGATACCGGTGATGACTTGGCGCTCGTCGGGGGTCATGGAAATGCGCTCCTCTTCAAGGATTCTCAAGCGCGGCGCGCCTGAGGTAGTGAGCGATAATGACCGGCGCAAGGCAGCCATTTGCCCAAGGCCGCCGCTTGCCCCTTGCGGCGGCACTTGCTAGCCAAGAGAGGTGCGCCGGTTTAGCTCAGTTGGTAGAGCAACCGCCTTGTAAGCGGTAGGTCGGGGGTTCGACTCCCTCAACCGGCACCAGTCCTCCTATTGTTCCGCAACATAAATGCCCCTGATCTAAGGGCAAAAGTGGGCTTAAGTTATCCACAATTGTCGCTGGTTGTGTGCCCATAGCCGGCGCAAATTGTTGGTATAAAGGATGGCTACCAACACCTGTAGCCCAACCCAGATACCAACATCGCGAGGCAAAGCTTATGCTCACCGACATCGCCGTCCGGGCTGCCAGGCCTGGCGAGAAGCTCAAGAAGCTCACGGACGGCGGGGGGCTTGCAGCTTTGGCTCGACCCGCGTGGCTATCGCTTGTGGCGGTTCGCGTATCGATTTGAAGGCAAACAGCGCGTGCTCGCCCTTGGCTCCTACCCCGAAACGGGTCTCTCGGAGGCAAGGAAAAAGCGGGATGGCGCGAAGGCCCTCGTCAAGGAACGCCGGGACCCCGCGCAAGAGCGGCGCATCGAGCGAATTACAGGGCGGGCGACCGCCGCGACTACCTTCGGCGCGATCGCTGACGAGCTGATCGCCAGGAAGAAAAGTGAGGGACGGGCCGAGGCGACGATAGAAAAGGTGACGTGGCTGCTCGGCATCGCCTCGGCGGTCTTGGGATCGCGCCCCCTTGCCAAGATCAGCGCGGCTGAGGTTCTGTCGGTTCTTCGGACGATCGAGAGTAGAGGCCGGCTCGAGAGCGCCAGGCGCCTCAGGTCCGTGATTGGCGAGGTCTTCCGCTACGCTATCGCGACCGCGAGGGCCGAGAACGATCCGACCTTCGCCCTGCGCGGTGCGTTGATTGCGCCGATCGTGAAGCACCGCGCCGCCATCCTCGATCCTTCCGCATTGGGCGCCTTTCTGAGAGCTGTCGACGGCTTCGCGGGCCAGCCGGAGACGAAGGCGGCGCTCCAGCTTTTGCCACACGTTTTCACGCGGCCGGGCGAGCTCACGCGTGCCGCGTGGGTCGAATTCGATCTCGACGCAGCAATATGGACGGTCCCCCCTGCCAAAGAGAAAATGCGCCGCGGCTTCGATGTGCCACTCTCGCGCCAGGCGCTTGAGATCCTGCGCAGCCTCCGGGGCCTAACGGGGCGCGGGCGCCTGGTCTTCCCCGGCGCTCGTTCTTCGCATCGCCCGATATCGGACAGCACGCTCAACGCTGCCATGCGGCGCATGGGTTACGCATCTGACGAGGTTACTGCGCACGGCTTCCGCGCGACGGCTTCGACCCTGCTGAACGAGTCCGGACGTTGGTCGAAGGACGCCATCGAGAAGGCGCTGGCGCATATCGAAAAGGACGCCGTTCGGCGCGCTTACAATCGCTCGGCATATTGGGAGGAACGCAAGAGGATGGCACAGTGGTGGTCGGATTATCTCGACCAACTGCGCCGGATGGGGCCGTGACCACCGCTTCCGACGAGGAAGTCGACCCGACGGTCGACCTGGCAAAGCTCGGTTGCTTTGAGCCACTGATCTTTTTGCTCAGATCGGATTTTCCGCTCCCAATATCGGTGAGGACGTGGCTTGCCGAGATCTTCGATCCGTTTGGTTCGTCGGAGCATCGGATCCATAAATTGACTCGGCGCAAACGAGGCCGCCCGCATGGCGGGAAGAGAAGCTCACTCGCGCTCGCCGTCCAAGACGTGGTGATCAGCATCGACGCAACAGGGAAGCTTGAGCCACTGATTCGCGAAGCAACGCAAAATTATGCAGTGTCGCGCAGCGCAATCATGAACGAACTTCGTCGGACCTACCCGCAATTAGGGCAAATTCGGCGGGCCATTCGCAAGGCGTGTCCCAAGAAAGTGGCCAAATAATTAGGCGATTTTTTTGGACCCGAATTTGCTGGATGTCTGGATGCTTGCACCTATTCATGTGGACCACCTAAGACAAAGAGGTGGCCAACTTTGCGAAAGCCAATCGACGCCCAAGATCGTCTAGCCTTTCCGATGAACGACTTCTGCGCGGCTATCGGAATCAGCCGGTCGAGCGCTTACGAGCTGCTCAAGAGCGGGCAGCTGCATTCGGTCATCGTGGCCGGACGGCGGCTGATTCCTCGAGCTGAGGCCGAGCGCTTGCTGGCCGATGCTTCCGAGGAGCAGTCCCGGTGATAAAAGCGCGGTCGTGCTGTGGCTGCCCTCGCCCTATCCCTCATCCGCATTGATGGCGGCACGCAGCCCCGCTCCGCGCTCTACGACAACGTGGTGCGCGATTATGCCGACGCGATGGGCGCCGGCGCGGCGTTTCCGCCCGTCATTGTCTTCTATGACGGGCGCGACCACTGGCTCGCCGACGGCTTCCATCGGCACGCTGCGGCGTCTTCGTTGGGGCTGGTCGAGATCGGGGCGGACATCCGTCAGGGCACCAGGCGCGACGCCATACTGTTCTCGGTCGGCGCCAACGCGATGCATGGCCTCAGGCGCACCAATGAGGACAAGCGCCGGGCGGTCAAGGTGCTGCTTGCCGATGAGGAATGGTCGCGTTGGTCGGATCACGAAATCGCGCGCCGCTGCGCCGTGTCGCACACTTTCGTCGGCTTGCTTCGGCCTCACATCACTAGCAACGTTGCTAGTGAGCGTATCTATGTCAGCAAGGCCGGATCGGTCGCCACGATGGAAACGGCTGCGATCGGCCGTAAGCCTTTCGATGAGCTGCGCGAGCGCGAAGTCAACCGCGACTATGCCGCGCTGCGCGAAGCGCGCACCGAAGAGAAGAAACAGGCGCGAGCCGTCCGCGAGGCCGAGCTTGGCGCAAAGCAGCTCTCGGCACCGGCCGAAAAATTCGGTTTGATCGTCACAGATGATGAAGTGGACCATCAGCCAAGGTCCCGCGCGTCGGGCATGGATCGACATGCTGCGAACCATTACCCGGTGGCCGAGGATGCGCACACTGCGGCGGAGCTTCACGAGCGCACCAAGGACAGGTTCGATTGTGCCGCCGAGGACTGCGTATGCGCGAGCTGGGCGACGGTCCAGCACCTCGATATCTCAATCGACCTCATGCGCCTTCGCGGGTTCCGCTACGTGTCGCACTATGTTTGGGGAAAGGACAAGATCGGCCTCGGTTATTGGAACCGCAACAAGCACGAGATCCTACTCATCGGCGTCAAAGGGAAAATCCCTTGCCCGGCCCCAGGCCAGCAATGGGCTTCCCTCATCATTGCACCTCGAGGCGCGCATTCGGCGAAGCCTGAGTGCTTCCTCGAGATGCTAGAAGCTTATTTTCCGACCCTGCCTAAGATCGAGCTGAATCGCCGAGGTCCGCCGCGTCCTGGCTGGCGGGCCTGGGGCAATCAGGCTGAGGAGGAGGTTGCGCCGGCGGCGTGTGATCTTTCGGCCGCTGAAGCCATCAAAGGCGCAGAAGGACGAAAAGGGAGGGCAGCGAGCAGCAAGCGGCGAGGATGGCACCATACCGAAGAGACCCGCGCGAAGCTCAGCGCCGCTCACAAGGCAATCGCCGCCGATCCCTCAAGGAAGGCAGCGCTGTGGACGACAGAACGCCGCCTGGCCCTATCCGCGCGGATGAAGGAGGTCACGCGGACGCCCGAATATCGCCAAGGCGCGGCGGAACGGCAAACTGCCCGCATGGCCGATCCTGCCGCGCGGGCTGCGTTGTCGGCGCGCATGAAACAGCTTGAGGCTGAAGCCCAACGCCGTTGCGAGGACGGCAGCTCGTGAGCGAGGTGATTTTCCCCGCCGGCGCAAAGCTCAAGTTGCTGGCGCTGATCACCTACGATCGAGGCTGCACGCCATTCGACCTTCGCGTTGCCATGGCCTTAGTCGATCGAACCGATAGGCACAGCGGACAAGTTCGGCTGACTCAGAAATGGATCGCGACCAAGATCTCCAGGCCCTCCAAGAAGACCGGCGAGACGACTGAACGCGGCGTGAGGAAAGCGATCGGCCGCCTCGAAGCGCTCGGCTATCTCGAGGCGATCCGGAACCCGCTCGGGATGGGCAGCGACGGCCGTCAAGCTTCCGGTGGGAAGGGTGGCGCGACGGTCTATCGACTGAAATTTCCTACCCGGAACGGCGGTTCCGGCAATGGCGATGAAAGGCGGAACAGCGGTTCCGGCTCGGATACCCGGAACGGCGAAGCACTAGAGCCGGAACGGCGAAGCAAGATAGCCGGAACGGGCGTTCCTCCCATCTCCTTAAGAAAGAATCCAGAAGAATCCTCCAACGCGCGCGAGGGCGCTGCGAACGGCCGTGGCGTCTCCCGCGGCGCGAAGGAAGGCAGTCAAGAGGACTTTCGAGATCAGAGTAGTCCCGACGTGCAGGCAGCCCTTGAACTGCACGCCAAGGCAATGGGGGCGAAGACCTTCGTGTTCGAAAACTCCGAGCCTTGGAAGGCGCACCTTGAGGACCGCAGAGCCAGGGGCGTGTCGCCGCCTTCCTTGCCGGTGACTATCCACCAGGTCGACGGACATTCCAGGCGCGGGTGGTGGCTACCCACGCTTTGGCCGCAGGATCATTCGCGAGCTGCTCATGAAATACCTCATGCTCGCGCTCGCGGGGGTAGGGGGGTTTTTTCATCGTGAGAGGGCAGGCCGGAAACCGTTCCAATGATTCGCCGGAGATTTTCGACAGGTCATTGTTTTTGCGATTTTTTTTTGTTCGTGGGATGATTAAGCCAACCCTGATCGTCTGCGTCGTTTGCGGCGCGCCCTTTGAGGTCCTGGCCGAAGGCCGGCGCGGAAGATTGCCGCGATTTTGCTCGGGCGAGTGCGCAGCAGATCGGAAGGCAGCGAAGGGGCGCCGCTACAGGCGTGAAAAACGCTATCCCGTGGTCGCCTGGCGTGCGCACTCCCGCCAATGCGTGCGATGCGGCGAAGTGTTCACGACCACGGATTCGCGGATCAGGCATTGCTCGATGAAATGCGCGGGCCAGGCGCGCAGCGAGCGCGCCAGGGCCGCGAAGACACGCGCTTGCGCGAGATGTGGCTCGCCATTCGTACCCTCGCGCCTGTCCGCCAAGCAGCGCCGCGCCGGACATGTTCAAAGGTTCTGCGGGCGGCGTTGCGCGGCCCTCGCCAGGCGCAACGCCGCCCAAAGCGACGATATGGGCAATGCGTGACGGGGCCGATCTTGCGACTGCGTCTCGCCTCGAGGCCATTGCGGCCGCCACGGCGTCGTCCCAGGACGCCGAATTCTTATGGCGCCTGAGCGTCGACAAGTTGCCGGTTGCCGAGCGCGAGAGACGACGCAACGCGGAGATCCGCGCGGCACGACGCGAGCTGTACCCGGGGATGAGCACGTCCGCGGCCTCTAGGGCCCTGGAATGCGACTGGCGCAGATACGTCGCGGCCGCATGGCCGGGGGAGCAGTTGAATCATCACGCGGCCGATCTGCCGAGCAGCTCGAAGCGCCTAACCTTACGCCGCCTGACTTGCCTGAACGGCGGCTCGGCGCTCGGCTGGCGTCGAATCTTCCAAATCTTTGAGATCGCGGCCAAATAATTTGCAACCGGACCCCTGTAGATTGCAAACATCGCCCGTTAAGATGATTGCCAAGAGGAGGCGGAATATGGGTTTGATATCGGAGCTTTTCGGCGCCCTCGCGGGCACTTCGCAAAGCGCGAAGGCGCGGACGATCCCTCAGATCGAGGCGGCGCTCGTCCGTCTCGGGGAGGAGCGCAAGACCGCCAATGCGGCGTTGCTGGCCGCCTCAGCAGAGCGGAAGCAGGCCATCCTGCAAGATGCAGCGGACGAGGAGATTACCGCCCTCGACGTTGCGGCCGACAAGCACCGGCTCGCACTCGAGCGGTGCGAGCTCGCGGAGCCCCAGCTTCTACTCGAGCTGGAGGGAGCCCGAAGCGAGGCTCGCCGGATTTTGTGGGAGGGCGCGAAGGCGCGACACGCTGACGCCGTGGCGAAGTTCCGCCTGGCATATCGGGGCGCGATCGAGGCATTCGAGACGGTGGCCGCACTCAATGGCGAAGCGCGTGGGGCCGGTTTCGCCGTCGAGGCCGACCATGCGCTGATCGTGCCACCGCGTGTTCTTGATCGTGCTGCTCTGAACAACTTCGAGGAAGAGTTGGACCGCCGGCGGGACGCCGCGGCCGAAAAGCGCAGCGCTTCGCCGGCTGCGATTTCGCCGAAAGCTCTCCCCCCTGCGAAACGCGCCGAGAAGCGGGCGGCTCCGCCAGCGGCGCCCAAACCACGGCCGCGCGAGCCTATCATCGAGACCGGCGGCGACGGGTTCGTTAGGGTCGCGATCATCCGCTCCGGCTTTTATAGGGACGGGGATGGCAGGCAATACGGGCCGGGAGACATTCTCGCCTTGAGACGCGAGCAAGCAGATAAGGCGCTTCGAGGCGGCGCCGTGACGGAGGTGTCGCCATGAACCCAAACGACGCGCTCGGCACGGGTGACCTCGTCGGCTATGTCCTCAGTCACCCGGAAAGCCTGGCCCGAGATGAATTGGGGAGGGATTTCACCTACCACATACGCGTCTATGCAGTCCGCATCGAGAGTCAATACGCAGCGATTCAGCCGTTGTTTGATTTCTATAGGCTATCCGATGGAATAACCTACCTGGCCGGGGAACGGGCCGAGCTACCGTTGGGCGAAGCCCAGGCGTTGCTGGGCGGTCTGGCCGGCGAGCCCGCCGCGACCTTCATCGAATACCTCGATCCGCCCGCACCACCGACGCCGGCCGATCTTCGCAATATCGTGGGTATGGTCGGCTCGACACCCATCATCGTTTCTTCTGGCGCTTCGCTGGGCCCGGCCGGGACCGTCAAGGTTACGCTCTCGGCCGATTATGTTGAGCTCGACCCGCCGGGCTGGCCAACTCGCCCTTACGCGGGCCAGCCGGTTTCCTGCCCGCGCACGGTTTCGAACGGCAGCACGATCGAACTTCTTCGTCCCGAAGCCGACGCGCTCGTCGCCGCCGGCGCGGCGAGCTACGCTTGAGAGGAGATGCGCTATGTATTATTCACAGCCACGGCGGAAGCTACTGTCCGACAGCACGCTTGGCGCGCGTCAGATCCGCGCCGTCGTGAGCGACGGCACGCCCGATAGGGCCGGCGACGTCATGGTCCCGGAGGGCTGCTTCACGGCGGCCTATGTTCGGAACAACGTAGTGCTGTTCAACCATAACTCTGACGTTCCCGTCGGCAACGCGGCGCCCATCATCAAGAATGGCCGCGTCGAAGCGTTGATCGACTTCGCGCCTGCCGGCACCTCGGAAAAGGCCGATGAGGTCTGTCGGCTCGTCAAGGCGGGCGTGTTGAGCGCCTTCTCGGTCGGGTTCAATCCGATAGAGGCAGAGCCGCGTCCGGTCGGCGGCTTCCTGTTCAAGCGCTGGGAGCTGCTTGAAATCAGCTGCGTCAGTCTGCCTTGCAACCCTGCGGCGATGGTGCTCGAGCGAGGCAGGCTCGCCAATCTGACCAGGGACGGGCGCGTCCTTGCCGCGCAGCACGTCGAAGCGCTCCGCAGCGCACACACGCACGCGACGGCCGCAGCGCGAGATGTCCGCCGCGTGCTCGCCGCAGCAGGCAAGGACCCGAACGTCACCGAGGACGAGACCGATTCCGAGCTGGGATATGAGGCCGAGCGGCGGCGGCGAATCGACGTGGCCATGCGGCTGTCCGGCGGGCACGGGCTGGTCAGCGGCCATCTGAGCGGCAGGATTGCTTACGATGCGAGCACGGCTCATTTTTGCGCTCGAAAGCGCGCGGAGCTCGAGCGGCAAGCGCTCGCGATGCGGAGATGACCTCTGCGCCCGAAAATGTAGCCCACATGGCGCTGGCGATCGATGCCCTCACCACCATAACAGGCATCTTGGCAGATCTCAGAGGCAAGGTCATTGCGCAGCAGGCGCTGCTGGTCGCCCTGGTCGAGGGTTATGCGTCCGGCAGTTCGGATGACCCTGACGCCTTCTTCGAGGACGCCATGATGGAGGCGCGGAAGCTGTTGAGCCCCGGCGGCGCCGGTCGCGATACAGTGCGAGCGGAAGGCAGGAAGGCGCTTGTCGTGTTGGGTCAGCAGTTCGCAAAGCGGCGTCCGCCGCCATCATCCACCGCCTTCCTACAATAGGTAACCGAGTGGCCCCGCCCCGAGGAAAAGAACGGCCCTGAGATGGCAGCCCACGACGTATTTCGCCTGACAATCCGGAACTGGGTGTCCAGCGCCGACGCAATCGCGCTGCAGATCATCAAAGCGACGGCGCAGGAGATCACCGAACGGGTCATCGAGGCGACGCCCGTCGATACCGGCTATCTCGCCGCCTCCTGGTATGCCCGACTCAATACGAGGCCGAGCCCGCCCGGCAGGAAGAAGGCCGGCTCCGGTGGCGGCGGAGCGCTCGGCGTAATCGACTCGATGCAGCTTGGCGACAGGCTCTACGTGTCGAATTCGGCACCCTACGCCATGCAGATCGAGTTCGGCTTCACTGCCAAGGACGAGCTCGGCCGGCAATATCACCAACGGGGCAATGCCTTCGTGCGACGGGTGATGGACAATGCGAATGGCATCGCCGCTGAAGTCATCGACCGGCTCGCCCGGAAATGAGGAGGTCGGAAAGTGGTCGATATCGCAACACTGGGCTACTCCGTCGACACGACCGGCCTTTTGGCCGGCAAGGCGGCGCTCGCTGAGTTTCAGGGGGCCAATTACGCGGCGGCGGATGCCACGGATCGAATGAGCGTCAGCCTCGGCGGCCTCAGCACTCAATCGCGGGCGCTGAGCCGGGCCGATGCGCTGGCGGCTCCCTATGCTGCGCTCGAGGCCGCGCTCACTAGGAGCTCGATTGCCGCGGCCCGCCATGGCGCGGCGATCGAGGGCGCGGCCGGCTCAGAAGGCCTGATGAGCCGAGAATCCATCAGGCTCCAGCAGCACATTGCCGAGCTGGGCGCCGGCCTGGCCGCCGGCGATGTTTCTCTCGGCAGGCTCGCCATTACCGGCGAGCGCGTGGCCTATGGCCTCGGGCGCTCCGAGGGAGGGCTCGGGGGCACGCTCGCCGCAGTCGGGGCGGGCTTGCTGGAGGTCATAACGCCTGCTGCCGTGGCGGTGGGGGCGGTGACCGTCTTGGGCGCGGCG
>JBIOEJ010000014.1:0-62634 GCA_044445965.1 Hyphomicrobiales bacterium | reverse complement strand
TTGAGAACTTCTTCTGCAGACTGAAACACTTTAGACGCATCGCCACCCGCTACGAAAAAACCGACGAAAGCTTCGCCGCCATGATCTATCTCGCTAGCTCCGTCATCGCATTGAGGTGAATGTCCACAGGCCCTAGTGCAGGCTCACCATGGTGAGATCGCTGTCGCGCGCATTGACGAGCGCGGCCTCGCGTGAATCGGTGATCAGGATCGGCGAGCCATCCGCCGCGAACAGCCCGAAGAGATGCAGGCCGGGCTGGATCTTGGGCGCCTGCGGGAAGGCCCGGCTGACCTCGTCTGACAGCATGGGCTTCACATAGGCGATGCGCCCTTCGCCCAGGACGGCGAGCTCCTGGAGCGAGATGGCAGGGCTGGTTGTGACCGTGGCATTCATGACCAAACCTCCGTCAGTTTGACAAGCAATTGTCGTGCCTTGTCGTTAAGACTTTGTCGCACGAACTCCTATTCGCGTTCATCGATTGCGATCCGGCGCATAGTTTTTTCGAGGATGGGTCGCGCAAGATCGATCGACAACAGCCCCTGGGCGAGATCCGCGCCGAGCACTTCGAGGCCGTCCGCCAGCAGGAAAACCCGCTGGAACTGCCGCGCCGCGATCCCCCGATGCAGGAATTGCCGCGCCTTGTCGTCGCTCTGCCGGCCCTTGATGAGGAGTTGCTTGTCCTCGACCGTGATTTCGATGTCGTCGCGCGCAAAACCCGCAACGGCGAGCGTGATCCGCAATCTTTCCGGCCCTTCGGATGAAGGGGCGAGCCGCTCGATATTGTAAGGTGGATAGCCGTCGCCGGTCGCCTTGGCGACGCGATCGAGCGCCCGCTCGATCCCGTCGAAGCCAAGCATGAATGGCGAGGACAGACCATTTTGACGCGACATCACCCGAGCCCTTTCCTGGCGCCCATCGCGGCTGCAGTGGTCTCAGAGCAACGGCGAACCGCCGTTGGTGGCATCCAATGCGGAGCCCGAATCCTTGGCGCTCCATACCGCAGACTTCACATGGGAACTGGTGCGAAGCTGATCAAGGGCGGGTCATTCGACCGAAATCGCGGGGTTCTTGCCTCCGCGGAACCTGTTTAAGGCCGCTTCAAGCTCCATATCGCTCGGTTCCAGCCGATCCGGTCCATCCAGCACGATGAGATAGCAGCGCACAGGCCGACCCGGATAGAGATCGCGGGCCAAGCTGCGATATATGGCGAGCTGCATGAGCGCCCGATCGCGGGCGCGCCCGGAAGCGGGCAAATGACTCTTGAATTCGGCGATGAGCACGGCATCGGAGGTCACCGCCAGGCGGTCGAAGCGCCCGCTCACGGCGCATGAGCTGCCGTCCATGAGCTCGATCGTGCCGGCCACGCTGACTTCTGCATGGCTGAGGCCCGAAAACAGCGGGGCGACCGAGGGATGGGAGATCAGGTCGAGCACCTTGGTGGCGATCCCGCGTCGGCGGCGCGCGGTGAGGCCGACGGAGGCATCGTCAGCCAGCATCTCGGCCGCAGCGGCGCGCCCGTCCGGCGGGATGCCGGGCAAACGCTCGATGAGCGCATGGGCGAAGCGGCCCGCTTGTAGGGCATCGCGGTCCACCGGAGCATCGGGCAAACGCCCGCCATCCGCGGCATCGAGCGCGCTCGACGGACGGATCGGCGGGGTTGCGACAGGCTCCGGCGCGGCGGCCCGGTAGAGCCAATCGGGCGCCGCTTCGGCAGGGGCCGGGCTCGGATCGGCCGTGCGCCTCGGTGTCTTGGCGTCGGCCGATGCCCGCCAACGCTTGATCGGCTCCTCGCCCGGCCGCGCCGGCAGGTCGACGAGCCTCGGCGGCCGCGCCGCGGCGAGCGCGCGCGAAACCATCGTGTGCCAGGATGTCTCCGGCACTTTGCCTTTCACCGGGCAACCGGCGACGATCAAGCGGTCGCGCGCCCGGGTCATGGCGACGTAGAGGAGACGGCGATCCTCGCGCGCCCGCTCCGCCGCCTCGATCTCGCGCGCTTGCGAGGTCGCCGCGCAGTCGAGCTCCTTGCGTGGCACCCAGACCGGGATTCGGCCCCCGTCCGCAGCGCGCAGCGAGAGGAATCGCTCGGCTCTCTCCGAGGAGGCGCAAGCATCCGCCAGGATGACGATCGGCGCTTCGAGGCCTTTGGCGCCGTGCACCGTCATGACACGAACCTCGCCGCGCGCCGCGGAGAGGTCGCGCTTGATATCCGCGCCGCTCGTCTGCAAGGCGTCGAGGAAATGCGCAAGCGAAGCTCCGCCGCCCCGCTCGCGGGCTCCCGCGAGGCGCAACACCTCGTCGCTCGCTTCCCCCGCCTCGGCGCCGAGCCTGGCCGCCAGCGCCTTGCGGCCGCCTTGCGGGCCCAACAGCCGCGCGTAGAAGCCGAAGGCGCTTTGGCTCAGTGCCGCCAAGCGCATCGCGTCGAGCCGCGCATCCGCGGCCGCGAGGCGCGGATCGCCGGGCGCCGCCTCGCGCAACGCCTGACGCAGGCTGCGGTCCTTTCGTCTTGGCGCTTCGTCTCCGCGCGAATGCGTGTTCGCTTCGCCTGCAAATGCTTGGTTCCGGCGATGTGGCGCGACGCGCATGAGATCGTCGTCGTCGAGGCCGATGAGGGGCGACTTCATCAGTGCCGCAAGCGTAAGGTCATCCTCGGGCAGAAGGGCGGCGCGGCCGGCCGCGACGAGATACACGACCGCGATATGGGTGGAGAGCGACAGGCGATCCGCGCCCGCTACCGGGACGCCCGCCCGCTTCAAGGCTCGGATGACCGCTTCGAACATCTTGCCGCGTCGGCGCACCAGGATCAGCACATCGCCCGGATGCACGCCGCGGCCGAGATCGCAGCCCTCGGCCATCCAACGCCTGATCTCGCCCGCGATGCGGCGCGCGAGCTTGACCTCCGCGCTCATGAGCGGAGCACCGGGTCGGGGAGGCCGGAACGGGTCGACGGCCGCGGTTTCGTCTCCGGCGACAACCGGCCAGATGTCGACGACGCCCGGCTCGCCCCTCCTGGTGCTGATGTGGGGCTGCGGCGGCCCGCCATCGGAGGTGAGCCCCTCGAAATGCCGGTCTACGGCGAACACCGCATCGACCGCGTCGAGCACGTCCTGGGTCGAGCGGAAGGACACATTGAGGGCGACCTTGTGGTAGAGGTCGCGGCCAGCCTGCGGAGCGAGCGATCCATAATCCTCGGCGAACTTGTCGCGCATCGTGCCGAAGGTCTTGGGCTCCGCGCCCTGGAAGCCGTAGATCGATTGCTTCTCGTCCCCGACCGCGAAGACGGTACGCAGCCGACCGCCGCGCGCGCCGCGCCCTGCGGTGAACTCCGAGGTCAGGGCGCGCAGGATCGTCCAATATTCGCTGTTGGTGTCTTGCGCCTCGTCGACCAGGAGATGCTCGATCGCGGCGTCGAGCTTGTAAAGCACGAAAGCGGCGGAGGCCCGCTCCAGCAAGCGGCGTGTCGCCGCGATCAGGTCGTCGAAGTCGAGCGCGCCGCGCTCGGCCTTGAGCTTGGCGAAGCGCGCCCGGATGGCGCGCGCCAGCGCCAACAGGGCGAGCGTCCGGTCGCGCGTCTCGAGGGCGTCGATACGGTCGATCAGGCACAAGACGCGCAAGGCCTCGGCTTGGAGCAGCTCTTCGAGCGCGGCATCCGCCTTTCGGGCTGCCGCGCTCGAGAGGCTCCTCTGCGGCCTCGGCCGCCTGGTCTCGGCGTCCTCGGTGAACAGCAATGCGGCATAGCCGGCGAGCCGCTCGGCGGGAACCGCCGGGAGCGCCGCCAACGAAGCGGCGCGCCTTTGATCGAGAGTTCCCGACTTTCTCCAGGCGGCGATGGCGCGCTTCGCGAGCTCGGCCTGCGCACGTGACCAGATCTCAGCCTCGACAGCGTGTCTCGTCAGGCCGATTCCGAGATCGAGGGCTTGCGACAGGTCGCGCCGCAGCTTCGGGAGGAAGCCCGGTTCGAGCGCCGCATCCGCCTTCCATAGCGGCAGGCCGAGCGCCATCTCGGCGACGGCGCCGAAATCCCTGCCGGAGACGTGCTCGCCGACGCGCCGCAGCGCGTCCGACAGCTCCTCGTCCTCACCCGACAGGGCCTTGGAGAGGACGAAGAGCTCCGCCTCCAACAAAAGCTCCCGCGCCTGCTGTTCCTCGAGCACCGTGAAGCGCGCCGGCACATTGGCCTCGAACGGGAAGGACTGGAGCAGGCGCGCGCAAAACCCGTGGATGGTGTCGACGCGCAGGCCGCCCGGCGTTTCGATGGCGCGCGCGAAAAGGCGGCGCGCCTCGGCGACCGTTTCGGGCGAGGGCGCCTCGCCCGAGATATCGCGGATCGCTTCGCGCAGGGCCGTGTCGTCGAGGCCGACCCAGCGCGCCAGCTCCGCGAACACCCGGTTGGACATCTCGGCCGCCGCCGCCTTGGTGAAGGTGAGGCAGAGGACGCGGCCGGGATCGGAGCCGGAAAGCAGGAGCCGCAACACGCGGTTGCGCAGCACGGTGGTCTTGCCGGCGCCGGCATTCGCCGAGACCCAGGCGCTGACGCTCGGATCCGAGGCGCGGCGCTGGCGCGTCCTGGTGTCGAGATCGGCCGGCAGCTCGCTCATCCCGCCTCGGTCTCCTCGGCGCCTTCATCGGACCATTCGGCGAAGCGCGCCAGATGGTCGTAGTCGCTGAAGGCCGGCGCATACGCCGCGAAGGGCTTCGAGGCGAAGCCGCGTCGTCCGGCCCGGTAATCGTTCAACACGTCGCGCAAGCCCGCGAGGTGCCTCCCCGCGAGCTCGCCGAGCGTCTCGGCCTCGCCGTTCGCGAGCTTGACGGGCTGCTCCTTTCCGGGCTGACGACCGCCCGAAAGCGCGATATGGCAAAGCTCCGCGATCGGGCCGGCCGGCACCTCCGCCATGCCGCCCGCCGCCAGGATCGCCGCCTCGAGGGTGAGCTGCGGGCTGAAGCCCGCGAGCACGTCGCGCAGGCTCGGCGGAGTTCCGGTCTTGAAATCGACGATGGCGAGCGTGCCGTCGCGGCGCCGTTCGACACGGTCGGGGCGCGCCGTGAGGCGGAACACCGTGCCATCCTCGAGCGGTACTTGAAGTTCCGATCGCGTCTCGACCGCGATGGCCTCGATGCCGGCGCGGTGTCCGCGCTCCCAATCCACGAACCAGCGCGCGGCGCGCTCGAAGCGCGGCCAGACGAAGCCTTCGACGTGCGGATCGCCCATATGGGGCTCGAGCAGCTCGCGACCGAACCGCAGCAATTCCTCGGCCGCGTTCTCCGGAAGCGCTAGCGGATAAGCCCTGGTAAAGCTTTCGAGGGCGGCGTGCCAGACCGAGCCCTGCAGCCGCGCATCGAAGGCAAGGTCGACCGGGTCGAGTTTGTCGAGGCCGAGCACGTGGCGCGCATAGATGGCATAAGGGTCGCGCAGCAAGGTCTCGACCGCCGTCACGCTCAGCCGGCGGGGTTGGAGGCTCGCCGGCACCAAGGGCGAGGGCTGCGGCACGGGGGAGAGGGGCCCCGGGGCGTCGAGCTTGGCGGCGAGCCGCAGATAGCGCGCCCCGCGCTCCTTGGCCGCGCCCCAAAGCTGCTTGCCGGCGACCGCCTCCAGCCTTTGCAGGAAGCGCGAGGGGATCGTATCCGAGCCTTGCGCCTTGAGCGACCGCGTGAGCACGCAACGCGCTGCGCCCAAGGCGGCCACGAAGTCATGCGCCATCTGCCCGATGCGCCGCTCGGGCGGACTCAAGCCGAGCTGCGCCCGCATGCCCCGGTTGAGGAACGGATCGGTGGCGACCTGCGCCGGCCATGTCCCTTCCACGAGGCTGCCCAGCACGGCGATATCGGCGTCGAGCAGGCGCGCCTCGAGCAGCCCCCAGATCTTCACGCGGCGATGGCCCGCCGAAGAGAGCGCGACCGGGCGCTCGTGCATCAGCGCGCGCAGCGCTTGTGCAAAGCCCGCCGGCGGGAGCTCCGGTCCAGGCTCATTGCAGTCGGCGAGATCGGCGAACAATGCGATCAGCTCCTCGGCATCGGGCCCCACCAGCGCGCTCCCGCCCTCCGGGAGGCGGCAGACCGCTTCGAGACCCTGAGCATGCGCCTCCGCGAGACCGGGCAGCGACGCGCCATGGCGGCGGCTCGCCGCGGCGAAGAGGGGTTCGAGCGCGATGCCGAGCGCATCGATCACGGCGCCAGCCGCGGCGAAATCATCATCGCCGAGCCGCGCCCGCGGTCTCGACGGGTGTTCGAAGACTTCTTGCGACACCTCAGCGAGCGCCGCCTTCAGGGCTGGCGCGGTCGCAGGCACCGCTCGGCCACGCGTGAGCGCGATGTCGATCGTCGCGGCGCCGCGCGCGAGCGTTGAACGCGCAAGACCAAGATGCGTCAGCGGATGGGAGAGCAGCGCCGAGAGTCCGGCGGCGTCGAAGCCCGTTGCCGCGAGCTCGGCAAGGATCAGCGCGAGCCGGCCGGCCAGGCTGCGCGACAGCGGCATCCCGGCGGAATCGTCGGCCGTGATCTCCCAGCGCGAGAGCTCGACGGCAACGCGCTCCGCGAGGCCGCGATCGGGCGTGATCAAGGCGGCGATCCGGTCGGGCGGCTCGATCGCCTCGCGCAGCACGAGCGCGATGGCCAGCGCCTCGAGGCGTTCATCGGGGGCCTCGATGACGGCGATATCGTCGAGGCCCTGAGGCGCGGCCTCGGATGCGGGCGAGGCCTCCGCCGCGCCGTCGGCGAGGGCGCCCCAGGCTTCGGTCGTCTCGGCCGGGCGCATCGCCTCGGTCAGGAGACTGGCGCGAGCGGCGAGCGCGGCCGGCGCCCGCCCGAGCTCCTGCACCTCCTCCGGGCCGATGCCGATCCGGTCGAGGAGGCGCCGCAGCGCATATTGCGGATGGCTGGGCGTCGGCTCGGAGCCCGCGAGCAAGGACCAGGAATGCGCGTCGATCCGGCGGTCGAGGCCCGGCAGGACCACCGCCCCGTTCGGCAGTCCGGCGATCGCCGCAAGCAGCTCGGCGGTCGCCTGGATCGAGCCGGTCGAGCCCACCGCGATGATCGCATGCGGCGAGCCCTCGCGCGACAGGCGCCGCACCTTCGCGCGCATGAGACGGGCATGGCGATCCACCGGGTCGACCCGCCGGCGCTCGGCGAGCATCGCCGGCCAGGCCTCGCCCGCGATGGCGAGGAAGGTCGCCGACAGGCGCCACATCTCCTGGAAATCCGCCGCGTCGAGCCGCGTCAGGGCGGCGAGCGGCACGGCTTCGAGGTGCAGGCCATCGATCAGTCTCGCAAGATCGCCACCGAGCGACATCACGCCCGCCGCGCCAGAGGCCACGGTGAACGCCTCATCCTCGGCGAGCTTCAACGCAGCGCGATCGACCGCGCTGCTCCATTGCGAGACGAGCGTCGCGAGCAGCAGCAAGCGCTGCATTTCCCCGATCGCCGGCGCGATGTCGGCTGCTTCCGACAGGCCGGCCGGCAAGTCGAGCTCCCAGGCATCGGCCTCTCCGAGAGCGACGATGCGCGGCAGCAAGGCCGTCCGTCCGCCGAGGCGCTCGGCCAGCTTGCTGGCGAGCGCGCGGCCGGCTCGGCGTGTCGGCACATGGATGGTCGCGGCGGCGAGCGCCAGCGGATCGCCGCTGAAATCGATCAGATCGCTCAACGGGCCCTCGAACAGGGCCTCCGCGAAGGCGTCGAGAAAGCTCACGCCGAACGGAATGCTGAAGACGCGGGCGGATCGAGGGGCCATTCGAATCACTTTCGCGGGGACGATCGATCATACCGCGTTGTCGCGCCTCTCGGCCATTTCCGCGAGATTTCGAGCAGCGCATCGGCGCGAACGCTTGCGCCTTCGCGGCGTCAGCGGACCAAACCGCTCTTGCGCATGAGCCGGTCGTCTATCGGGCATCAGCCGATTCCCGCGGCGCCGTCCCAGTCCTCATCGCTTGCTCGCAAAGGCCAGCCGTCTATTTTGATCGCTGCCGCCTCGGTCCGAATCTCGTCACATGCATCGGTAAGGATTTCCGCATGAGCGTTTGGCGCAAGGTCCTATTCATGCTGGCGTTGCTGGGGATCGTGAACGCCGCGCCTACGCTTTCCGCGGCCACTCTCTCCGATTGGATCGAAGGCGCCCGCGTGGCCAGCCTGTTCGTGTCGGCCGGTATTCCGGGGAAAAGCTACCTGAACCCGACCACGAAGATGATGCCGACGCTGGTCGAGGGGGATGTGGTGCTCGCCGATTTGCGCCAGGCCGGCGTGGAACCACAACGCGGTGAGGTGATAGTGTCGTGGTACGATGCCAAGACAGTTTACCTAGACCGTGTGATCGGCCTGCCCGGCGATCGCATCGCCCTTCGTTCGGGGCATCTGATCCTCAATGGCGAGGAAATCGCACAAGAACCGGCGGGGACGCTCGAATACGACGCCTTCGGACGGAGCAATACCGTCAATCTGTTCGTCGAGACCTTGCCGGGCTCAAGGCCCTATAAGATTGCGAGAAATGTCAACGGCGGCGGATATCTCGACGATATTCCCGAGACCGTGGTGGCACCCGGCCGACTTTATCTCTTGGGCGACAACCGCGACAACTCGCTGGACAGCCGCGTCCCGTCGAGGGGGCCGGTCAAGATCGAAAGCGTGATCGGCAGGATCGTCTACCGTCTGCGGCCGAATGCCGGTTGGCTCGTGCCGCGCGAAACGGTGCCGGGCCTCCCCAGCGACTAGACCTACTTTCACTGAAGAGGGAGTCTGGCTGGGGGGCATCCCTCCTCCGCGCAGTGGGCGCGCAGTGGGGGAGGGTGCAAAGGACGCGCTCCGCGCGTCCGTCTGTATTTCGACGCTCGACGCAAAGCGGTCGAGCTTTGGAGGCTCTTGCCGAGCGGCCGGGTGGGGGATTTCTCCGTATGCGCGCACCCCAGCCGTCCCTACCCCGGATCAAGTTCGGGGTCGGGCCACCTTCCCCTACGAGTAGGGGAGGAATGGGCGCTTAGCGATCCGCGTAACGGTCTTCTACGATTCCAAGTACTGGCCGTCGATCGAAAGCTCCGAACCGGGGAACGACCAAAGGCCGCGAACGACGGCACCGGCCGACCACATCGGCCCTCTGCGCTACACCGCGCTGTCGGCAAGCCTTGCCTCCGCACCGGCGATGGCGCCGGGCGTACCGACATGCATCCAGAAGCCTTCGAGGCGTAGGCCGAAGAGACGGCCCGCGGCCGCCGCCTTGTCGAAGACCAGGTTGAGCGAAAAGGCGCCGTCGGGCGTGTCGGCGAACAGAGACGGCTTGATGACGCTCGCGCCGGCGAAGACGAAGGGGCACACCTCCCGGTCACGCCGGCGGCGCAGGCGCCCATGCGCGTCCATGACGAAGTCGCCCGCCCCTTCATAGCCGAAGCTCGTCGTCGTCGGGGCGAGCAGGAGGAGCACGTCCATGCGCGTCTCGTCCCAATACTCGACCAGGCGGCGGAGATTGGGCCGCGGCCCGTCGGCCCACACGTTGTCGGTGTTGACGACGAGGAAAGGCTCATCGCCGAGCTGCCCCAATGCCTTCTTCACGCCTCCACCGGTCTCGAGGAGACGCGCCCGCTCGTCCGAGATGACGATGCGGGGGGACTTCGCCGGCCGCCGGCGGATATGCGATTCGACGAGGGCTGCGAGGTAATGGACGTTCACCACCGCATCCCCGATCCCGGCCTCGGCCAAACGGTCGAGCATGTGATCGATGAGCGGCTTGCCGCCGATCTCGATCAAAGGTTTCGGCGTGGTCGTGGTGATCGGGCGCATGCGCTTGCCGAGGCCTGCGGCAAGAACCATGGCGCGGCTCGGTTTGGCCTTGGCGGCGTCGGACATGAACACGCGAACGTTTGTTGAGAGGGGTTTGGCTGCGAAGGACTTTGTCTGCGAGAGGATTAGCGCGCCGCGGCGAAGATGCCCGGCAGATTGCTCTCATACCAGAGCTTGAGATCGCGCAAGACCGGATGCGCTAAATTCCGTGTCAAATATCGCGCCAGCCGCGGCAGATGCGCGAGATATTGCGGCTTTCCGTCACGCCTGTCGAGGCGCGCGAAGATGCCGAGTATCTTGGTCGAGCGCTGGGCGCCGAGCGTGGCATAGGCCGCAGCGAAGCTCGCCATGTCGAAATCGGGCGCGCCAAGCTTGCGCGCATGGGCATAGGCGGCCAGCAGCTTGAGCTCCAGATCGGCCGGCACATCGATGCGCGCATCTTGCAGCAAGGATGCGAGGTCATAGGCCGGATGGCCGATCACCGCGTCCTGGAAATCGAGGAGCCCGAGCCTCGCGAGCCCCTGCCGTTCCGAGAGCCACAACAGGTTCGGCGAGTGGAAATCGCGCAATGTCCAACCGCGGGCGCCGGTGACGATCGGCACCAAGGCCGATCGCCAGAGCCGCGCGAATTCGACGCGGGCGGAGGCGGGCACGCCCGCCCGCAGGACATGCGGTGCATACCAATCCAGCAAGAGCTCGACCTCGACGAGCAGCGCTTCGAGATCGTAGCGGGGTATCGCGTGCTCGCGCCCGGCCTCGATCGGCAATGTCTCGGGCAGGTCGCGCTTGTGCAGGTCGGCGAGCAGGTCCACGGCCAGCGCGTAGCGTTCCGGCATCGGGCCATCGAGGTCGACCACGCCTTCGCCGCCGAAATCCTCGATCAGCAACAGGCCCGCATCGAGATCCTGCGCCAGGATCTTCGGCGAGGAGTAGCCGAGCGCGCCGAGGCCGCGCGCCATGGCCACGAAGGCGTCGGCACGCTCGGCGAGCTTGGCGATGGCGCTGTAGGGGCGACCATCACGCAGCGGCGGACCGTCCGGCCGTGGCGGCGAGATCATCAGGATCGCGCTCTCGCCGGGGCGATGCAGGCGCTCATAGGCCCTGGTCGATGCATCGCCTTGAATGAAATCGCGCTCGGCCTCGCCCCAGCCGCCCGCGTGGATGAGGTCGAACGCGGCCTTGGCGAGGCGCAAGCGCTGCCCCCAGCCACCGAAGCCCGTCAGCACGATAAGACGCTGCTCGGGAGCGCCATCGGCAACGAGCGAGAGCGCGATGTCGAGCCGCTCCGTCTCCGCGTCGATGCCGGCGCGCTCCGGCCATTCGACGAGCACGAGGGCGCTTTCAGCCATCTCGTCCCAACCGAGCGCTTCGAGCTCCGCCTTGCCCTGCAGGCGAAACAGATCGGCATGGATCAGGGGGAAACGCCCCTCCTCATAGACTTGCATCAAGGTGAAGGTGGGGCTCGGCACCTCGATCGTGGCATCGCCGGAAAGCACGCGGATCAGGGCGCGCGCGAAACTGGTCTTGCCGACGCCGAGACCTCCCGACAAGGTGACGAGGTCGCCTGGGCCCAAGAAGGTCGCGAGATGCCGGGCGAGACGGCCGGTCTCAGTGCGATCAGTGACCGGGATCGTCCATGAGTAGCTTTCACCGTCGCTTTCGGGGCCTTTCGCTACCGTCGGGTCCGGCATGGTCAGCCCGCCGCGCGCGTGGGAGGGGCAGCGTCCGGAAAGACGCAGGTGACGGTCGTGCCGCGTCCCGGGACGGAGTCGAGCCAGACGCGTCCGCCATGCAGCTCGACGAAGGAGCGCACGATCGACAGGCCGAGGCCGAGCCCGCGATGGCGCGCCCCGGCGGTGTGGCTCTCGAAGCGGTCGAAGACGCGGTCCTTCAGCTCTTCGGGAATGCCGCGGCCCTCATCGGAGACCGTGAACACGACCTCGCCCTTGTCGCGTTCCGCCTTGAGGCGCACGGTCTGGCCGCTCGACGAGAATCCGATCGCATTCGACAACAGGTTGAACAAGACTTGGCGCACGCGTTTCTTGTCGCCGACGAATGAGCCGATGGCGGGGTCGCTCGCGATCTCGAGGCGGATGCCGGCTTCGGCGAGGCGATCCTGCACGCCCTCGGCCGCCGCCGACATGGTCTCGCGCACATCGACCGGGCCGAGCTCGAGATCGACGGAGCCCTTGTCGATGGTGGCGAGGTCGAGGATGTCGGTGACGATGGCGAGCAGCGCCGCCGAGGAGCGCGAGATGTGCCCGGCGTAATCGAGCTGGCGCTCGTTCAAGGGGCCGGCGGTCTGGTCGCGCAGAAGCTGGCTGAAGCCGATGATGTTGGTGAGCGGCGATCTGAGCTCGTAGGAGACGAGATGCACGAAATCGTCGCGCAAGTTGGCAGCGCGTTCGAGCGCCTCGTTGCGCTCGCGCAGCGCCTTTTCGGCGGCGACCTTGTCGGTCACATCCGTGAAGGTGACGAGGCTCGCCCCATCCGGCAAGGGCGCGGCCGCGATGTCGAATTGGCTGCCATCGCTGCGCAGCAGGCGCCGCTCGACGGCTTGCCGCTGATCGCTCAGCCCGGTCACCATCGTGCGCACCGCTTCCCAGACCTTGGCGTCGGGAGCGAGCGTGCGGCACAGATCGATGATGGCATCGATATGCGGACCGGTCTTCAGCAGCACGGGCGATAACTTCCAGCTCGTCAGGAAAGCGGGGTTGTGCAGCTTGAGCTTGCCGTCCGGGCCGAACACCGCAACGCCTTCCTTCAGCGTGTCGAGGGTCTCGCTCTGAACCCGCGTCAAGGCTTCGAATTGGGAGGCTAGCTGCATCCGTTCGGTCACATCGTCGAACAGATAGGTGACGCCGCCTTGCGGGTTGGGCGAAGACACGACCCGCAAGGCCCGGCCATCGGCCGGATACCACCAATCCTCGCGCGTCTCCACGGATTGATAGCCCGCAAGGATCTGGTTTTTCCAGGCGCGATAATCGCCTTGCTCCGGAAGGCGGCGCTCCGACTGCAGCTTGTCGAGGATTTCCCCCTCGGTCGGCGCGTTGCGCAGATAGGCATCGTCGAGCTGCCACATATCGCGATAGGCGCTGTTCCACGACGCCAGGCGCTTGGCGCTGTCGAAGACCGCGACCGCCGTCGGCAGCCGGTCGATGAGCAGGGCATGCGCCCTTGCCTGGCGTTCGAGACCGGCCTCGAGGGCCTCGATCTCGCTCGCATCCAGCGCCACTCCGGCGCTGCCCCCCGCCCCTTGGACGCTGACCACCTCGAACAGGCGCCGCTGGCCGGCCGCCACCGCATTGACTTTTTCGTGGAAGACACCGCCATCGCGCAGCGTGCGCTCCTTGCGTTCCCGGTCGGCGCGATCGAGGAGCTCGAGCCCGCGCGCGGCGGCGTCCTCGGCGTCGCGGGCTTCGACACAGCGGGCATAGCTCGAATTGACCCAGGCGAGCCTCTCCAGCCTGTCGCGTCTCCAGGCCGGCCCCGGCAGTGCCTCGAGCAGGGCGCGCAGCGTCTCCGCCTCCTCCGACAACTTGCGCAAGCTCTCGGATGCCTTTTGCAGCTCGAGGCGATCCCCCGTCGTCTCGCGCAAGCGCAACACCGCCCGGCCGGCGACGGCGCGGCCTTGCGCTTCGAGGAATTGGCCGGCGGTCGTCTGCATGGCGAGGTCGAAGCCCTCCCCCCGGGAGCGCAGCCGATCGAGCGCGGCTTCGATGGCGCCGGCGCGGTCGGGCGGAAGCCAGGCCCCGAAGGCCATGAGGCGGTTGGCGTTGGCCTGGACGCCGACGAAGTTCGGATCGCCCTCGATCATCGGCGGCTCGCCCTCGCCGGCAAAGACGACGAAAACTTGACGTTCGGCGTTGAGAAAGAGCTTGGCCCGATCGAGCGTCGCCTCGGTTTCCTGGGCGTGATCGGAGAGCGCGCGGAAGCGTTGCGTCCAGAAATTGCGGGCATGGATATGCAGGATCGCCACCGTGATGGCGAAAATCGCGAGCCCGACGATGAAGGCGACCGAAGCCACGCCGCGCGGCTCGTCGGGCAGCAGCCCGAGGTCCACGAGCCGCGTCAGGCGCGTGCCGTCCTCGGCGCTCGCGGATAGGGGCACGGTCGTGAGCCAGATCGCCAAGGCGGCCATGGCACACCCCGACGGACCTGTTTCGCCGTGCCGTGCCCACCCCTGCAACGTGCCGCCTCCCGCGATGCGCGCCCGACGCGGACGGCTGGTGGCCGCCCGCGAATCACTTGCACTGTAATCCGCAGAAGCGCGCGATCGAAGCCCTCTCAGTAGCGATAATGATCCGCCTTGAAGGGCCCGCTCTCCGGAACGCCGATATAGGCGGCTTGGTCGGGACGCAGCTTGGTGAGCTTCACGCCGATCTTCGCCAGATGCAGGCTCGCCACCTTCTCATCGAGATGCTTGGGCAGGGTGTAGACCTTCTTCTCGTATTTGCCGGCGCGAGCGAACAGCTCGATTTGGGCCAGCGTCTGGTTGGTGAAGGAGGCCGACATGACGAAGGAGGGGTGGCCCATGGCGTTGCCGAGGTTCACGAGCCGGCCCTCTGAGAGCAGGATGATGCGCTTGCCGCTCGGGAATTCGATCTCGTCGACTTGCGGCTTGACGTTGTGCCATTTGAAGTTCCGCAAGCCCGCGACCTCGATCTCGTTGTCGAAATGGCCGATATTGCAGACGATGGCGCGATCCTTCATGGCGCGCATATGGTCGACCGTCAGCACGTCCTTGTTGCCGGTCGCGGTCACGAAGATGTCGGCGCGAGGAGCCGCATCCTCCATGGTCGTGACCTCGTAACCTTCCATCGCCGCCTGCAGGGCGCAGATCGGGTCGATCTCCGACACCATCACCCGGCAGCCCGCCTGGCGCAGCGAGGCCGCCGAGCCCTTGCCGACATCGCCGAAGCCCGCGACCATCGCGACCTTGCCGGCCATCATCACGTCGGTGCCGCGCCGAATGCCGTCTACGAGCGATTCCCGGCAGCCATAGAGATTGTCGAATTTCGACTTCGTCACCGCGTCGTTGACGTTGATCGCCGGGAACAGCAGCCTGCCCTCCTTCTCCATGACGTAGAGGCGGTGCACGCCCGTCGTCGTCTCCTCCGAAACGCCCTTGATGGAGGCGGCGAGCTTGGCAAACCAGCCCGGCTTCTCGGTCAGCGTGCGCTTGATCAGCGCGAACAGGATTTCCTCCTCGTCCGAACCCGGCTTGCCGAGGAAGGCCGTATCGCCCTTTTCGGCTCTCACGCCGAGATGCACCAGCAGCGTCGCGTCGCCGCCATCGTCGAGGATCAGGTTCGGTGTTCCGCCATCGCTCCATTCGAGGATTTTGCGGGTGTATTCCCAATAGTCCTCGAGCGTTTCGCCCTTCACGGCGAAGACCGGGATGCCGGAGGCTGCGACAGCCGCAGCCGCATGGTCCTGCGTCGAGTAGATGTTGCACGAGGCCCAGCGGATATCGGCGCCGAGCGCCTTGAGCGTCTCGATCAGCACGGCGGTCTGGATCGTCATGTGCAGGGAGCCGGCGATGCGGGCGCCCTTGAGCGGCTGCTTCGCGTCATATTCCTCGCGCACCGCCATGAGGCCAGGCATCTCCGTTTCGGCGATGGCGATCTCCTTGCGGCCGAAATCGGCTAGCCCGATATCCTTGACGACGTAATCCTTGCTCATGACGGCTCCGATGCGTGAAAGACGGCGCAGCCGCTTGTCCGCAAGCGCTCGCCTCGAATGCTCCGACGCGATGTAACAGCAAAGCGCCGGCCGCGCAATCAAGATATAAGCATTTGTTTATGTCGTTGCAGATGGCGCGCGAAATGAACCGGCGTTACGGTAGCGGCGGCTCGCGGGGGCAGGCGTGGATCGCGCCGAAATCCCGCTGCGGGCGCCGAAGCACCGGATCGACATGGAGGCCATATTTCGACTGAATCTGCCCGATGGTCGAGCGATCACGTCACGGGAACGGCCGCTGCTGATGGGCATTCTCAATTTGACGCCGGATTCCTTTTCCGACGGCGGCCTATTCGCTGCGCGCGATGCCGCCATTGCCCAAGCAGAGCGCCTCGCGGAGGAAGGTGCCGATCTCATCGATATCGGTGGGGAATCCACCCGTCCCGGGCACTTGCCGGTGACGGAGGAGGAGGAGAGGGGCCGCGTGCTGCCGGTGGTCGAGGCGCTGGCGAGGCGGCTGCGCCAGCCGCTCTCGATTGATACCATGAAGGCCTCGCTGGCGCGGGCAGCGCTGGATTGCGGCGCGGTGATCGTGAACGACATATGGGATTGCAGCGCGATCCCGAGTTGGCGGCCGCCGCTCGTCGCGCCGCTGGTCTCGTCGTGATGCATAATCGGCAAGCGGCCGATGCCGGGCTCGACATCGTAGCCGAGGTCAAGGCCTATCTGGCACGCTCCTTGGCGCTCGGCGAGGCGTCTGGCCTCGCGCGCGAGAGCATCCTCGGGGATCGGCTTCGGCAAGACGCAAGGGCAAAATCTGATCTTGCTCAAGCACCTCGGCGAGCTCGCAGAGCTTGGCGCGCCTCTGCTGGTCGGGGCTCCCGCAAATCATTCATCGGCCATGTCACGGGCGAAGCCTCCCCGCAGCAGCGACTCCCTGGCACGATCGCGGCCAATCTTTTGGCGGCCCAGGCAGGCGCGAGCGTGCTGCGCGTCCACGACGTCAAGGCGCATGTCCAGGCGCTTGCGGTCGCGAGTGCCATCGCGGCGGCATGAGCTGTTAGGATGCAGGCGGCGCTGCGGCACGGTTCCAACACGTCGTCGGCCTCTCGGACAAGATCATGCCCAAGAACAAGATGATGGACCAAGAGATCGATTCCCTCACAAGCGATTGCGCTCTCGGCCTCGGCGGCAATATCGGCGAGGTGCGGGCAGCCATCGCCGGCGCGCTCGCTTCCCTGGCGGCCGCGCCAGGGGTCGAGGTCCTCAAGGCATCCTCCCTCTACCGAACGGCGCCTTGGGGGCCGATCCCGCAACCGCCCTTTCTCAACTTGGCGGTGCTCGTCAGAACGACGCTTTCGCCCCATCGGCTTCTCGACCTGTGCCTCTCGATCGAGCTCGAGGCGGGGCGGGTGCGGGCCGAGCGCTTCGGCCCGCGCACCCTCGACATCGATATCCTCACCTTCGGCGATCTCGTGCTCTCGGACGAGCGGCTGACGCTTCCCCATCCCAGGCTGATGGAGCGCGCCTTTGCTCTCGCGCCGCTCGCCGAGATCGCCCCCGATCTCCTAATCGGGGGCGTGCGCGTTGCGGAGGCCGCCCGGCGGCTCGGTCAAGCGGGGATCGAGAAGCTCGGAAGCTAGCTAAACCCGGGCCGCTTCGGTCACTCGCCCTCGTCGAACTTGTTGGCGACGAGGGCGGCCAGTGCCTCGAGCGCCTGCGCCGCCTGCGGCCCGCGCGCCGACACCAAGATCGAGGTTCCCTGGGCGGCGGCGAGCGTCAACAAGCCCATGATCGAGCGTCCGCCCACCGTTTCGCCCAGCCGGGTCACCGTCACCTGCGTTTCGAAGCGTTCGACGCATTTGACGAATTTCGCCGAAGCCCGAGCATGCAGCCCGCGCTTGTTGACGATCTCCAGTTCGCGGGACACCGGCGCGCTCTCGAGCTGGGTCATAGACGGGAAAGCCCTCGCGCATGGTCCAATCGCATGCCAACGTCTTGGACAAGATCATGCGCAAAAACAAGATGATGGGGCTGCGGACCGACCCAGCTGAAGCGAGAGCGCGCCTTAATGGCCGGCGAGAACCTCGCTTGCGACATTGATGTATTTGCGGCCGGCATCCTTGGCGCAGATCACCGCCTCGGCCAAGCATTTGTCGCAGCGCACGCTGGCAAGCTTGATAAGCATCGGCAGATTGATGCCGGCGATCACCTCGACTTGGCGGCCGTTCATCGCCGAAATGGCGAGATTGGATGGCGTGCCGCCGAACATGTCGGTCAGCACGGCCACGCCTTGCCCCTTATCGACCTCGGCGATCTTTTCGAGGATCTCGCGCCGGCGCAGCTCCATGTCGTCGTCGGGAGCGATCGCAATCGTGGCTATCTGAGCCTGCGGCCCGACCACATGCTCGAGAGCCGCGCGAAATTCCACGGCGAGCCGCCCATGCGTCACGAGAACGATGCCGATCATCACGCTTCCGTCAAATACCGACCGCTCCGACCCGCAAACTCGAGGTCGGACGGCTCTCACTCTCTTGACGCGTCTCGATAAGGTCCAAGACGAGGGAGGCTTCATACAATCCCACGCGCCCGGCAACAAGCGGCAAGCGTCGCAGTGCGACACCAGCGACAGTGGTCGAGAGCGCGACGGCGGCCGGGAGCCGCTCCACGGCCTCTTCGAGATCGACGACCAGCCGCAGCACCGCGCTCCGCTCATGGGGCGCCCTCAGGATGCCGAGACCACGTGCCTCGAAACGCCCGGCGATCGCGGGATGGGGGGCGGCGATCAGGCGTCGACCGCGGGACCTCACCAGCACCCGGTCATCGGCGACCCAGGCGGCGAATACGCCTCGCCCGCGCGCTTGCGACAGCAAGACCGCGGCGAAGCTCGACTTGCCGGAGCCCGAGGGTCCCCGCACCAGGATGCCGCTCTCGCCGATCACGACGCAACTCGCATGCAGGGCCTGGGTGACCTCCAGCCGGGAGACGCGTCGGCCCTCAGCGCTCATGCGCCACCGCCGCCGGCAGGCGCACGGTGAAGCGCGCGCCGCCGTTCGCGGGGGCGCCTGCGCCCGGATCGGGGGAGCGACGATTCTCCGCCCAGATCTTGCCGCCATGCGCCTCGACGATCTGCCGCGATATCGACAGGCCGAGGCCTGAGTTCTGGCCGAACCCCTGACTGGGTCGATCCGTATAGAAGCGCTCGAAAATCCGTTCGAGCGCGTGCTCGGAAATGCCCGGACCCTCGTCCTCGACCGTGATTTCGATGCAATCGTCGCGGCGGTCGAGGCCGACGCGGACCATCTTGTCGGCCGGGGAGAAGGAGCGGGCATTGTCGATGATGTTGGTGATCACCTGACCGATGCGGCTGTCATGGCCGACCATCAGGAAGGCGTTCTTGCCCAGAGCGTGCCGCGCGACGAAGAGCTCGACGCCGGCCTCACCTTCGCGGCGCGTGTCGTTGGCCACCGAGACGATGGTCTTCAAGAGCGCCCCGAGCTCCATGGGCTCGGAATCCTCGCGGGCCAGCTCGGCATCGAGCCGCGAGGCATCGGAGATGTCGCTGATGAGCCGATCGAGCCGCCGCACATCGTGCTGGATCACTCCCATCAGCCGCGCCTGGGAATCGGGAGTGCGGGCGAGCGGCAGCGTCTCGACGGCGCTGCGTAGCGAGGTCAGGGGGTTCTTCAGCTCATGCGCCACATCGGCGGCGAAGCTTTCGATCGCATCCATGCGCTTATAGAGCGCGCGCGTCATGTCGCGCAGCGCTCCCGAAAGATGGCCGATCTCGTCGGGCCGGTTGCTGAAATCCGGGATCTCCTGCCGCGATTTGATGCCGCGGCGCACGCGTTCGGCGGCCTCGGCGAGACGTCGCACCGGGCCCGCGATGGTGCCGGCCAGCAGGAAGGAGAGGACCGTCATGACGATCGCCGCGACCAGGAAGACGCGCAGCAGGCCGAGCCGTTCGCTCCAGATCATCGCGTCGATATCGCCTCCCTGGGTCGACAGCAGGAGCACCCCGCGAACCGTGCGGAACCTCTGGATCGGCACCGCGACCGAGACGATGGTTTCGCCTGCGCGATTGAGGTCGACGGCGCTGGAGGTCGCTCCCGAAAGCGCGGCCGCGACTTCGCGCGCCAGCTTTCCCGCGGGTGCTGAATCATCCGCGCTCGGCGCGTCCGATTTGGTGAACAAGCCGGTGAGGCTCGCCCACAGGCGCGCGAGGAGATGGGGCTTCGCCTCGTAGGGAGGCGGCAGCTCGGAGCGCAGGATGCCGCTGCCGCCGATGAGCGTGCGCGTATCGAGAAGCAGGGAGCCCTCACGATCATAGATTCGGGCGCGCGTCCGGGTCGGGGTCACGACGCGTCGCAGCAACGGCGCGACCTGCTCGGGATTGATGGAGAATTGCAGCGATGAGGCGTCGTCCTCTTCACTGTCGGCGCTCTGGCCGGCATGCAGCTGCAAGAGCTTGTCCGGATCGAGCGTGATGACATCGTTCTCGACCGTCGCCGAAGAGGCGATGGCGCCGGCGATGATCTGACCTTGGATGAAGAGGCTCTGCACCCGTGCGTCGATGAGGCCGGCGCGCAGCTGATTGAGGTACATGAAGCCGAACAACATGACCGCGAGGCCGGCCAGGTTGAGGAAGACGATACGCCGCGTCAGGCTCGACGACATGCGCCGCGCCGTCCCGGAGGCGAGCCGCAACAGACGCGCGCGCACCCTTGCGAGGACGCCGCGCCGGCCGGGCGCCCGGTTGCCTGCCGCTGGAATCGGATCGATCGCTATGGTCATGGTCGTAGAGAGCGGACCCGGACGAGCCTCACCTGAACTTTGAGCCGGCCTGGCACGATCCGGCTTCGGCTTACGCCTCCTTGAAGCGATACCCCACCCCGTAGAGCGTTTCGATCATCTCGAAGGAATCCTCGACCACCTTGAACTTCTTGCGCAGGCGCTTGATGTGGCTGTCGATGGTCCGGTCGTCGACATAGACCTCATCGTCATAGGCTGCGTCCATCAGGGCGTTACGGCTCTTCACGACGCCGGGGCGCTGCGCCAAAGCCTGCAGGATCAGGAACTCGGTGACCGTAAGCGTCACCGGCTGGCCCTTCCAGGTGCAGGTATGGCGTTCAGGGTCCATGCGCAGATTGCCGCGCTCGATGACCTTGGCGTCGTTCTCGCGCGGGGCCGAGCCGTCCTTCGGCTGCGCGCGCCGCAGGACGGCACGCACGCGCTCGACCAGGAGACGCTGCGAGAACGGCTTGCGGATGAAATCGTCGGCGCCCATCTTCAAGCCGAACAACTCGTCGATCTCCTCGTCCTTGGAGGTGAGGAAGATCACCGGCATGTCCGTCTTCTGCCTGAGGCGACGCAACAGCTCCATGCCGTCCATGCGCGGCATCTTGATGTCGAGGATGGCAAGATCGGGTTGGTTCTGCTTCAGGCCTTCGAGGGCGGAAGCCCCGTCGGTGAAGGTCTGGATGCGGTAACCCTCGGCCTCGAGCGCGATGGCGACCGAAGTGAGGATGTTGCGGTCATCGTCGACCAGGGCAATGGTGGGCATGATCGAATATCATTCCATATCTGGTTGTGGCGGCGGCACGCAGCGCGCGAAACGGGGCGAGATCAAGGCTAGCAAGCGGCTGCGCCCGTCCCTTTTGCTTTGAATCACATCGACATCATAGCGCTCAAAAGGCGAGGCGACAAATCGGGAGCGCCTTACCACCTCTGGGCGCCCGAGCTCGCCGCGGAAATCCCGAGAAAACAGCCACGATGCCGATTGCGCTTGCGCAGAAACCGGTTTAGTCGGAGCTGTGCTGGAACATTGAGGGAACGGAATGCGGGGAGCCTCCAGCCTGCTGAGGCGTCAAGCCTGGGGGCGTCGCGCCACGGTCTGGGCTGCCCTCGTCGCGGTCGCGGCCGTCGAGGTCCTCGCGCATCTGCGCGAAGCCGCCCCTTTGAGCAATCGCCCGATCGAAATCCGCTATGCGCCGGCTTCCGATCTCGAACGCGTCGACCTCGCGCTCTTGCGCTCGGCGACCCGTTCGATCGACATCGCGGCATATCTCTTCACCGATACGGCGCTGATCGATACCTTGGCCGACGCGGCTTTGCGCGGCGTGCGCATCAGGCTCTATCTCGACGGCGAGCAGGAGGCGAGAGGCCCGGGTTTCGCCGGTCGGGCCGGCGGGCTGCGCGGCGCGCAGCGGATCGAGGTGCGTCTCAAGCCGCCCGGCTCCGAGATCATGCATCTGAAATCCTACTGCGTGGACGGTAAAGTGCTGCGCACCGGCTCCGCCAATTTCACCGTGTCGGGATTGAGGCGCGAAGATGATGATCTCGTCGTCATCCGCGACCAGGCGGCGATCGCCGCCTTCGAGGAGAGTTTCGAGGGCATATGGCGGCGTGCCGCCAATATGTCGGAAGCCGTCGGCGCCCCGCGTTTGTGAAGCTCTACTGCGGCCGGTCACAATATAAGGCAATTTTTTACCCCCGGTTAGCGGGACCGGGATAAGCTGCGCGATTGCGACTGTGCGCTTGCGACGAGTGTTTCGGATTATGAGCTATCTCATCGGCGGCAACGGTTTTGGACTCATTAGTCTCGGTATAGTTGCCCTGTCCGCTCTTAACGTTTCAATCATTCTAATCAACGGCGCCAGGCGGCAAACGAACGAAGGGTCTCGGCGAAACCTTCACGAACGGAACTCAGGACTCGAGACTGCTCTCGACAATATGTCGCAAGCCCTTTGCATGTTCGACGCGCAACAGCGTCTCGTCGTATGCAATAGACGCTATGCGGAGATTTTCGATCTGCCGCACGAGCTGAGAAGGCCCGGCACCACTCTGAGGCAGATACTCGAGTTTCGCGTGGCGAAGGGCCTGTACGGCGGCACCGACCCAGACGCATACATACGCGATCGGCTCACGGTCGCCTCACAGCTCGAGCCCTCGAAATCGCTTCTGGAATTCCGGGACGGACGCGTCTTCTCGGTCAGTCACGAGCCGATGGCGGGAGGTGGCTGGGTCGCGACCCATGAGGATGTCACCGAGCACAAACGCGCCGAACGGGAGCTTGCCCGCACACGCGGCCTGCTCTCGCAAGCACGAGCAGAAGCCGAGGGCGCGGCCGAGCGGGCGCAGTCCGCCCATGCCCGTCTCCTCGACGCTCTTGAGGTTGTGCCTGAGAGGCTTGCCTTATTCGACGCGGAGGATCGGTTCGTGCTTTGGAACCGACGCTACGCGGAGATGTATGCCGACAGCGCCGACAGCATAGCGGCTGGCATGCTCTTCGAGGACGTGCTGCGCGTGGGGTTGGCGCGAGATCAGTACCCGGAGGCCAAGGGCCGGGAGAAGGCGTGGCTCGCCGACCGGCTCGCCCGGCACGCCCAACCCCGAAGCGGCCATGAGCAGCAGCTCCCCGGAGGGCGTTGGGTGCGGATCGACGAACGCCGCACCGCAGACGGGGGTAGCATCGGCGTACGTATCGACATCACCGACTTGAAGCGTCGCGAGGAGTCTTTCCGGCTTCTGTTCGAGGGCAATCCGATTCCGATGTGGGTCTACGATCGTTGCAGCTTGCGCTTCCTCGCCGTCAATGACGCCGCCATCGCCCATTACGGCTATAGCCGGGAGCAATTCCTGGCCATGTCGATCCTCGATATCAGGCCCGCCGAGGATCGCTACGAGGTGGGCCAGATTTCCGGGACCGGCGATGGAGATTATCGCAAAGGCCAGAGCTGGCGCCATCTCACGGCCGACGGAACCGAAATCGAGGTCGCCGTCTATTCGCGGTCCATGCGCTATGACGGCCGCGACGGGATGCTGGTCGCTGCGATCGACATCACTGAACGCAGACGCACGGAGGATGAGCTTCAGCGCACGCAGGAGTTTCTCAACACCGTCATCGAGAATGTCCCGGAGGCGATCATCGTCAAGGATGCACGCGAACATCGCTATGTTCTCGTCAACCGAGCCAGCGAGGAATTTCTGGGCTTTCCGCGCCGGGAAATCATCGGGAAAACCGCGAGGGATCTCTACCCGAAAGAGGCGGCTGACATCATCGCCGGTCGCGATGAGCAGCTCGTGTTGGAGGGCCGGCAGCTGTTCCTCGACGCGCATGTGATCGATACGCCCCGCAACGGTCCTCGCCTTGTCACGGTCCAACGTGTTCCATTGATCGGCAAGAACCGAAAGCTGCAATATCTTCTCACCGTGATCGAGGACGTGACAGATCGTAAGCGCGCCGAGGAGCGGATCGCCTATTTGGCGCATCACGATGTCCTTACCGAGCTGCCGAACCGCGCCGCTTTCAACGAACGTCTTGCCTCGACGCTCGAGGAGGCCGCGTCTTCCCGAAAGCACTTCGCCCTCCTTTGCGTCGATCTCGATCGCTTCAAGGAGGTCAACGATGTCTTCGGGCATCCCGTGGGCGACGGGCTGTTGCGCGAAGTGTCTCGGCGCCTATCCGCAGCGGCCGAGGGTGCCTTCCTGGCTCGGCTCGGCGGAGACGAATTTACGCTGATCTTGCCGGATTGTGCCGAGCCCGCCACGGCGGTGGAACTGGCCGACCGCTTGCTCGCAGCGATCTCGGGCGATTTCGATATCAATGGGAAAAAGCTGCGGATCGGTCTGTGCATCGGAGTTGCGATGTATCCTGCCGACGGAATCGACGCGACCACCCTCCTCGGCAACGCCGATGCCGCGCTCTATCGGGCAAAGGCCGACGGCCGGGGGGCAACGCGGTTCTTCGAGGCGGATATGGACAAGCGGTTGCGGGAGCGCCGCGCCCTGCAACATGATCTCGAATCGGCCATCGAGCGCAACGAGCTCAGCCTCCACTACCAGCCCCAGGCCCGGGTCGGCGGAGGGATCACTGGATTCGAGGCGCTGCTTCGCTGGCGGCATCCGGTGTACGGGATGGTGCCGCCGAGTACCTTCATCCCGGCAGCGGAAGAGAGCGGCCTGATCATTCCGATAGGCGAATGGATCCTGCGCGAAGTTTGCCGCGAAGCGAGCTCTTGGCCCCGCTCCCTGCAAGTCGCCGTCAATCTCTCCCCCGTTCACTTCCAGCATGGGGATCTGCCGGCGCTGGTCCACACGGTGCTGCTCGAGACCGGGCTTGGCGCCAATCGACTCGAATTGGAAATCACCGAAGGAGTGCTGATCGGCGACAGGTCGCGAGCCTTGTCGATCCTGCGCCAGCTCAAATCGCTCGGCGTGCGCGTCGCGATGGATGATTTCGGGACCGGCTATTCTTCTCTGTCCTATCTCCAGTCATTTCCTTTCGACAGGATCAAGATCGATCGTGCCTTCGTCGCCAATGTCGAGCGCAACCCCCAATCCGCGGCGATCATCCGCGCCGTGCTCGGCCTTTCGCGCGGGCTCTATCTGCCGGTCATCGCCGAGGGCGTCGAGACCGAGGAGCAGCTCGCATTCCTCGCCCGCGAGCAATGCGACCAGGTTCAAGGCTACCTGATCGGACGCCCACTTCCCATTTCCGACTACTGCGAGGTCGTCGGCCGATCCGCGATGACAGCGAGGACATCGGCCTGACCGACCCGGCATCCCCTTGCCGCTTCCCGATGACCATCATCCCCTGGCTTCGCGAGCTCGCCGGATCGCGAGGCCGTGAGCGGGCTGCCAGTCACTGCCCAAGCTCGCTCCGCTGTAAACCGGCTGTTGTCTACTGCGCGCGTGCCAGGGACTGCCCCCTTTCTCCCGCGATCGAGCTCTTCTAAGAGACCTTTGGCATCGCTCGCGGAAGCGCTATGGTCAGCGCGCGTCCCTATCCTCGCCCACCATCAGGCTTCCCATCCATGACCCATGTCATCCACCGCACGCTTCGTTCCGAGGTTCCGACCGCAGTCGCAGGGGATGGGCCCTACATCATCGACAAGCAGGGCAAGCGCTATCTCGATGCCAGCGGCGGCGCTGCCGTCTCCTGCCTCGGCCATTCGGACCGGGAGGTCACTGCCGCGATCACGGCGCAGCTCGAGCGCATTCCCTATGCTCATACCGGCTTCTTCACCGCCGAGCCGGTCGAGGAGCTCGCGGATTTCCTGGCCTCCAAGGCGCCGGCCGGTCTTGGCAACTCCTATTTCGTCTCGGGGGGCTCGGAGGCGATGGAATCGGCGATCAAGATCGCCCGCCAGTATTTCGTCGAGCGCGGCGAGACCGAGCGCCATCACATCATTTCGAGGCGCCAATCCTATCACGGCAATACGCTCGGTGCGCTCGCCGCCGGCGGCAATATGTGGCGGCGCCAGCAATATTTGCCGCTTCTGATCGAAACGCACCACATTTCTCCTTGCTACGAATATCGCGGCAAGCGCGCCGATGAGAGCGTGGAAGAGTACGGCCTGCGGGTCGCCGACGAGCTCGAGGCGAAGATCGAGGAGCTCGGCCCCTCTTCGGTGATGGCCTTCATCGCCGAGCCGGTCGTCGGAGCGACGCTCGGCGCGGTGCCTGCGGTACCTGGCTATTTCAAGCGCATCCGCGAGATCTGCGACCGCCACGGCGTGCTGCTGATCCTCGACGAGGTGATGTGCGGCATGGGCCGTTGCGGCACCCGCTTCGCCTTCGAGCATGAGGGCATCGTGCCCGATATCGTGTGCATGGCAAAGGGGCTGGGCGGCGGCTATCAGCCGATCGGCGCCATGCTGGTTCAGGACCGCATCGTCGCCGCGATCCGCGACGGCTCGGGCTTCTTCCAGCACGGCTATACCTATCTCGGCCATGCGGCGGCTTGCGCGGGGGCGCTGGCCGTGCAGCGGGTGATCGAGAAGCGTGATCTGTTGAAGCGCGTGAACCCGCTCGGCGACGAGCTGAAGGCGCGGCTCGAGGCGCTGTTCGGCAATCATCCCTTCGTCGGCGACATCCGGGGGCGTGGCCTCTTCATCGGCATCGAGATCGTAGCGGACAGGATGACCAAGGAGCCCTTCGATCCGGCGCTTGCCCTCAACGGCAAGATCAAGGCGGCCGCCATGGAGGAAGGCCTCATGTGCTATCCCATGGGCGGCACGATCGACGGCCGGCGCGGCGACCATATCATCGTCTCGCCGCCCTATATCATCGAGGAACGGCATATCGACGAGATCATCGACAAATTGTCGGTTGCTTTCGACCGCGCCCTGCCGGCCGCCGCCTGAGCGTCGCCGGACGATGACGAAGCAACCCCCCGAAGGGCTCGCCGGCGGGCTCACCAATTACGGCGACCCGGCATTCTCCGCCTACCTGCGGCGCTCCTTCGCGCGTTCCATGGGGTTCTCGCGCGAGCTTTTGTCGAAGCCCATCATCGGCATCACGGCGACGGCGAGCGGCTTCAACAACTGCCATCGCGGCGTTCCCGAGTTGATCGAAGCGGTGAAGCGGGGCGTGCTTGCGGCCGGCGGCCTGCCGCTCGAATTTCCGGTGATCTCGCTCGGCGAGGTGTTCCTCAATCCGACCAGCATGATGTTCCGCAACCTGATGGCGATGTGCGTCGAGGAAATGATCCGCGCTCAGCCCATGGACGCCGTCGTGCTGGTCGGCGGTTGCGACAAGACCCTGCCGGCGCTCGTCATGGGGGCGGCATCGGCCGGCAAACCCGCCATCCTGCTCGCCACCGGCCCCATGCTGACCTCACGCTATCGCGGCGAGCGGCTCGGCGCCTGCACCGATTGCCGCCGCTTCTGGGCGCGCTATCGCGCCGGAGAGATCGACGACGCCAATCTCGAACGCATCGAGCGTGGCCTCGCGACGACCGCGGGCACGTGCTCGGTGATGGGCACGGCGAGCACCATGGCCATCCTCTGTGAGGCCCTCGGCCTGATGCTGCCGGGAACGGCCGCCATCCCGGCGGTCCATGCCGACAGGTTGCGGGCGGCCGAGGCGACGGGCACGGCCGCCATGGAGCTGGCGCGCTCCGGCCGCACGCTGAACGACGTCGTGAGCGCGGCGAGCCTGCGCAACGCGTTGCGCGTGCTGCTCGCGAGCGGCGGCTCGACCAATGGAATAATCCATCTCACCGCCATGGCGCGCAGGTTCGGCTTGCGGCTCGGCCTGCACGATCTCGACGACCTCTCCGATTCGACGCCGGTGCTCGTCGATCTGAAGCCGACCGGACAGGGCTATATGGAGGACTTCTTCGCCGCAGGCGGCGTCGGCGCCTTGTTGCGGCGCCTCTCCTCGCTGATCGATCTCGACGCCCGCACGGTCACTGGCGACAGCTTGCGCGACACCCTGCCCGATGCGGAAAATTGGATTGACGGCGCGGTAATTCGCGGACTCGATCAACCGGTCAGCCGCAAGGGCGGCATCGTTGCATTGTTCGGTAGCCTGGCGCCGAACGGCGCGATTCTGAAGCGCGCCGCAGCCGATGAGACGCTGTTCGAGCGCAGCTTCCGGGCGGTGGTGTTCGAGGATTTGGCCGATCTCGCGGCGCGCATCGACGCACCCGATCTCGATGTTCGTGCGGGCGACGCTCTGATCTTGCGCCGGGCAGGTCCGCGCGCCTGCGGCATGCCGGAGGCCGGCTACATCCCGATCCCGCGCAAGCTCGCGGAACGCGGCGTCAAGGACATGCTGCGCATCTCGGATGCTCGCATGAGCGGCACGGCCTACGGCACGATCGTCCTGCACTCGCCCGAGGCCGATGCCGACGGCCCGATCGGGCTCGTCAGGAGCGGCGATACGATCAAGATGAGCGTCGCCGAGCGCCGGCTCGATCTCATGGTCGACGCTGCCGAGCTCGATCGCCGACGGGCCGAGAGGCCGCCAACCGAGGCGAGCGCGCCGCGCGGCTGGCGGAAGCTCTATCACGATCGCGTCCTCCAGGCGGAAGACGGTTGCGACCTCGATTTCCTGACGGTCGGCTGATGCGCCGGAAAGCTTCGCCGATGCGGCCGGTCTGGGCCTTGGGCTTGATGACTGGCACCGCGCTCGACGGCAACATCGACATCGCGCTGATCCGTACCGACGGCGAGGAGGTCCAGGAATTCGGGGCCTGGACTCTCGCGCCCTATGCGAGCGCTACGCAGTCGCTCCTGGCTGAGGCGGTCGCCGCAGCCCGTCAATGGCAGTTCGAGGCGAGCGAGCCGGCGGTTTTTCGTGAAGCCGAGGAGGCGCTGACGCGGGCGCAGTCGGCTGCCGTGACGGCCTTCCTGGCGCAATCGGGCTTGTCGCCGGCCGAGGTCGCGGTCGTCGGCTTCCACGGCCAGACGGTGCTGCACAGGCCCCCGCGCGCCGGCATCCTGGGAGCGACGCGCCAGCTCGGCGACGGCGAGCTGATGGCGCGCCTCGTCGGAACGAATGTCGTCTATGATTTCCGCAGCGCCGACATTCGCGCCGGAGGCCAAGGCGCGCCGCTCGCGCCCGGCTATCACGTGGCGCTGTTGCGCCGCCTCGGCAAAAGGCCGAATTGCGCGGTGCTCAATCTCGGCGGCGTCGGCAATGTGAGCTGGTGGGGCGGCGGGGACCATCTCGTCGGTTTCGACACGGGGCCGGCGAACGCGCCGCTGAACGACTGGATGAAGCGCCACGGTCTCGGCGAGATCGACCGGGACGGGGCTTTGGCGAGGCGCGGCAAGGTCGACGAGGCACGCCTCGCGGTGCTGCTCGAGCACCCGTATTTTTCCGCTCCCTATCCGAAGTCGCTCGACCGCAACAGCTTCACCGCCGCCATGGCCGAAGGGCTTGCTCCCGAGGATGGCGCGGCGACGCTTACCGCCTTCACGGCGGCCGCCATCGGCAAGGGCCTCGACCTCTTGCCCGAAAGGCCCGAGCGGCTCGTCGTCTGTGGCGGCGGCCGCAGGAACCCGGCGCTCCTCGACGCTATCCGCTTGCGCGCCAAGGTCGAGCCCGTGCCGGCCGAGGAGATGGGCTGGCGCGGCGACGTGCTCGAAGCCGAATGCTTCGCCTTCCTCGCGGTGCGCGTGCTGCGCGGCTTACCGATCAGCTTTCCGCTGACGACTGGGGTGCCTGAGGCGATGACCGGTGGTCGCCTCGCCACGGCTCCCAAAACTCATGCTCTCGAGACTCATGCTCTCGAGATTGATGCCGAGAAGGCTCGGAGACCGAGGAGAACGAAGGATGCCGAAGGCGCTCGATCTCGATCTGTCGCCAGATCACATCCTGGCGGATGACTGGCGCGGGGCCGCGCTCGCCGGCCGCATCTGGCGCCCCGATCTCGGGGGGCCATCCGTCATCGCCGTGCGCCAGGAGGGCGCGGTCGATATTGCGGGTCGCTTCCCGACGATGCGTGATTTGTGCGAAGAACCCAACGCGGCCGAGGCGCTGCGAGGGGCCGATGGCGAGCTTGTCGGGGACCTCGCCGCCATCCTCGCCAATACGCGGCCCGACCGGCGCGATGCGTCGAAGCCTTGGCTCATCGCGCCGATCGATCTGCAGGCCATCAAGGCGGCCGGCGTCACTTTCGCCGTCTCGATGCTGGAGCGCGTGATCGAGGAGCGCGCGCGGGGCAATCCGGCGGCGGCCGCGGCCATCCGCAGCGAGATCACGCGCCTCGTCGGCGACGACTTCGCCAAGCTCAAGCCGGGTTCGCCCGAGGCGATGCATCTGAAGGAGGTGCTGATCGCGCAAGGAGCCTGGAGCCAATATCTCGAGGTCGGCATCGGGCCCGACGCCGAGATCTTCACCAAGGCGCAGCCGATGTCGGCGGTCGGCGCCGGCATGGATGCCGGCATCCATCCGATCTCGACCTGGAACAACCCTGAGCCGGAGGTCGTGCTCGCGGTCAACTCGCGCGCCGGGATCGTCGGTGCGACGCTCGGCAACGACGTGAACCTGCGCGATGTCGAGGGCCGCTCGGCCTTGCTGCTGTCGAAGGCCAAGGACAACAATGCGAGCTGCGCCATCGGGCCGTTCCTGCGTTTTTTCGACGACGGATTCTCCCTCGATGATGTACGGCGCATGACCGTGACCTTGATCGTCGAGGGCGAGGATGGCTTTCGGCTCGACGGCTCCTCGTCGATCGCCAGGATCAGCCGCGACCCCGCCGATCTCGTCGCGCAACTGATGAACCGGCACCACCATTTTCCGGACGGCGCGGTCTTGTATCTCGGCACCTTGTTCGCGCCCGTCGAGGATCGCGATGCGCCCGGCAAGGGCTTCACCCATAAGCTCGGCGATATCGTCACCATCGCGGCCCCGCAGCTCGGGCGCCTCGTCAACCGCATCCGCCATACGCATCAGTGCGAGCCTTGGACTTTCGGTGCCGGCCAGCTGATGCGCAATCTCGCCGAGCGGGGCGTCATCTGAGCCAACGGCGAATAGCGAGTGGCGAGTAGAGGCGCTCCCATCCGCTTTCCATTCGCTATTCGCCATTCGCCCCTCCCGAGCCCCTCCCGAGCGTTGACAATCCCCGCGCGAGCGGCGACAAAGCCCATGCTGTCGATCCTCGCGGGAGAGACCGCGGCGAGCGCGCTCCGCGCGGTCGTCGAGGCGCCGAAGGCGTAACCGCCCCGGAAACGCTCAGGCAAAAGGACCGCGCGGAGCTGGCGCTCTGGAAAGCGGCCGGGTTGTTGTCCGGCCCACCGAAGGGGGCAAGCCTCCGATCCCGCCTGGTGCGGCGATTGCAGGCGAAATCTCTCAGGTCTCGGGACAGAGGGGGCGCGCTCCGGCAAGTTTGCCGGCGCGCCGCGCATCTGCTCGTGACCGAGGGCTTCGATGGCCGAGACCGACAGCAATCAGCTCACCGGCGATGGTGGCGCGGCCGCGCCCGCGTTGAAGGCGACGCCCTTGCATGGCGCGCATGTGGCGCTCGGCGCGCGCATGGTTCCCTTCGCCGGCTATGACATGCCGGTCCAGTACCCGACCGGCGTCCTCGCCGAGCATCTCCATACGCGATCGAGCGCCGGCCTGTTCGACGTGTCCCATATGGGCCAGGCCTTCCTCATGGGCGGAGACCACGAGACGGCGGCGAAGGCGCTCGAGGCCCTTGTGCCTGCCGATATCCAAAACCTCGCTCCAGGCCGCCAGCGCTACACGCAGCTCCTGAACGAGGAGGGCGGCATCATCGACGACCTTATGGTGACGCGCTCGGCCGACGCGGCGGAGGACGGCGTGCTGATGCTGATCGTCAACGCCGCCTGCAAGGATCAAGATTTCGCCCATATCTCGGCGCGTCTGCCGGAGGGGGTGCGGTTGCTGCGTGCCGATCATCGCGCGCTGGTCGCCTTGCAGGGGCCGAAGGCGGCAGAGGTTCTCGCCCGTCACTGCGAGGGCGCGGCTGAGATGCCCTTCATGTCGGCGCGTTCGACGAGCTTCGACGGTCTTGCCTGCCATGTCTCGCGCTCCGGCTACACCGGCGAGGACGGCTATGAGATCTCGATCAAGGCCGGCCATGTGGTGGCGATCTGGTCCGCGCTCTTGCGCGATGGCGCCGTCAAGCCGATCGGCCTCGGTGCCCGCGATTCGCTCAGGCTCGAGGCGGGCTTATGCCTTTATGGCCACGACATCGACATCGCGACCTCGCCGGTCGAGGCGGCGCTGACCTGGTCGATCCAGAAGCGCCGACGCGAGGAAGGCGGCTTCCCGGGGGCCGCGCGGGTGCGGCGCGAGCTCACCGAGGGCCCGTCGCGCAAGCGGGTCGGCATCTTGCCCGACGGCAGGGCGCCGGCGCGCGAGGGCACCGAGATCCGCGCCAAGGATGGGCGCAAGATCGGCACGGTCACCTCCGGCGGCTTCGGCCCGACGCTCGGTGGCCCGCTCGCCATGGGCTATGTCGAGCCGGCCTTCGCCGGCCTCGGCACCGAGCTCGACCTGATCGTGCGCGGCAAGCCATTGCCTGCCAAGGTCGCCGCCATGCCCTTTGTTCCCAACCGCTACTACCGGCCGCCGGCGGGAGCAGCCGCGTGAGGCCGCGCCCGGCGCCCGAGAGAAACGCAAACCGAAGCAAGGGATAGGCGATGAGCGAATTGAAGTTCACCAAGGACCATGAATACGTCCGTCTCGACGGCGACACGGCGACCGTCGGCATCACCGATCATGCCCAGAATCAATTGGGCGATGTGGTTTATGTCGGGCTGCCGGAGCTCGGCAAGGCCGTGACGCAAGGCGGCGAGGCGGCCGTGGTCGAGAGCGTCAAGGCGGCCTCCGATGTCTTCGCGCCGGTCTCGGGCGAGGTCGTTGCCGTCAATTCCGATCTCGAAGGCACCCCCTCGACCGTGAACGAGGATCCGCTCGGCAAGGGTTGGTTCCTGAAGATCAAGGTCAAGGACAAGTTCGAGTTCGACAAGCTCATGAGCGAGGCCGAATACCAGGATTACCTCAAGACACTTTGAGCGGCGGCTGGCCGAAGACGGGCACGACTGACATGAAGCACGACTACAAGGCGCGCATAAGCTGGACGCGGGACGAGGCGGACTTCGCCTCGGGCAGATATTCGCGGGCGCATGTCTGGGAGTTCGACGAGGGGGTAACGGTGCGCGCCTCCTCCTCTCCGCTCTCGGTCAGGCTGCCCTATTCGGCGGCCGATGCCGTCGACCCGGAGGAAGCGCTGGTGGCGGCGGCTTCGAGCTGCCACATGCTGTTCTTCCTCAGCTTCGCGCAGAAAGCGGGCTTCGTGATCGACGCCTATGAAGATCGAGCCTGCGGCGTCATGGCCGAAGACGCTCGCGGCAAGACCTCGATCACCAAGATCATGCTGCACCCGAAGATCGCCTTTGCGGGCGATCGCCGCCCGAACGCGGTCGAGCTCGCCGATCTCCATCACCGCTCGCATGAGCATTGCTACATCGCGAACTCCATCCGCGCCGAAGTGGAAGTCCTGTCCGCCGATTAGGAAACGATCCGATGCGCTATTTGCCCCTGACCGAGGCCGACCGTGGCGACATGCTGGCTCGTATCGGCGTATCCTCGATCGACGATCTCTTTGCCGATATCCCGCGCGACAAGCGCCTGGCGAAGCTGCCGGACTTGCCGCTTCGCCAAGGTGAGATGCAGGTCGAGCGTCAGCTCGGTCGCATGGCGGCCCGCAATATGGCCGCCGCGAGCGTGCCCTTCTTCGTCGGTGCCGGCGCCTACAAGCATCATGTGCCGGCGAGCGTCGACCATCTGATCCAGCGCTCCGAGTTCCTGACGAGCTACACGCCCTACCAGCCCGAGATCGCACAGGGCACGCTGCAATATCTCTTCGAATTCCAGACGCAGGTCGCTCAGCTCACCGGCATGGAGGTCGCCAACGCCTCCATGTATGACGGCTCGACCGCGACCGGCGAGGCGGTGCTGATGGCGCATCGTGTCACGCGGCGCAAGAAAGCGGTGCTGTCGGGTGGGCTGCATCCCCATTACGCCGAGGTGGTGCGGACGCTCTCGGCCATGGCGGGCGACAAGGTCGAGACCCTGGGGCCGGACGTGAAGGCGGGCGAAGACATCCTCGCCCATATCGATGGCGACACCTCTTGCGTCGTGGTGCAGACGCCGGACGTCTTCGGCAATCTGCGTGACCTTTCCGCGATCGGCGCAGCCTGTCGCGCCAAGGGCGCGTTGCTGGTCGCCGTGTTCACGGAAGCGGTCTCGCTCGGCCTTGTGGCACCGCCCGGCGCGATGGGCGCGGACATCGCGGTCGGGGAGGGGCAGTCGATCGGCAACGGCCTGATCTATGGCGGCCCCTATGTCGGCCTGTTCACGGCAAGGTCGAAATATGTTCGCCAGATGCCCGGAAGGCTCTGCGGCGAGACGGTCGATGCCGAGGGGCGGCGCGGCTATGTGCTCACTTTGTCGACCCGCGAGCAGCATATCCGCCGCGACAAGGCGACCTCGAATATCTGCACCAATTCCGGTCTCTGCGTGCTCGCCTTCACCATCCATATGACCTTGCTCGGCGAAGCCGGGTTGAGGCGCCTCGCGCGAATCAATCACGCCAATGCCGTGAAGCTCGCCGATGCCTTGTCCGGCGTGAAGGGCGTGGAAGTAATGAACGAGAGCTTCTTCAACGAGTTCACCTTGCGCCTGAGGCGCCCGGCCGCCGAGACGGTCGAGGCGCTCGCGAAAAAGCACGTGCTCGGCGGCGTGCCGGTCTCGCGCCTTCTGCCGAAGGCCGGCCTCGATGACCTCCTCATCGTCGCCTCCACCGAGGTGAACACCGATCAGGATCGAGGCGCGTTCGTCGATGCCCTCGAGGAGGTGCTCTGATGCTCAACCAAGGCCGACCCACTTCGCCCAATGCAGGCGCCATCGCGCCAACCGCCATCGATGGGCTCGCGCAGTCTGGCGCCGCGGCGGCGAATGTCCACGCGCATCCGACCTTCACCGGCAACCGCGCCCTGATGCAGGAGGAGGCGCTGATCTTCGAGATCGGCCGCCCCGAAACCACGGGCGTCGATCTGGACGAGCCCCCGCCCTTCAAGCCGCGCCTGGGCTCGCTCGAGCGTCAGGGCGAGATCGGGTTGCCGGGTCTCTCCGAACCGGAGGCGATGCGCCATTACGTGCGCCTCAGCCAGAAGAATTACGGCATCGACACCGGCCTCTTCCCGCTCGGCTCCTGCACCATGAAGCATAATCCGCGCCTCAACGAGCGCATGGCGCGGCTGCCCGGCTTCGGCGATATCCATCCGCTGCAGCCGCTCACGACCGTTCCCGGCGCGCTCGAGCTCATGCGTGACCTCTCGCGCTGGTTGCTGGAGCTCACCGGCATGGAGGCGGTAGCGCTGTCGCCGAAGGCCGGCGCCCATGGCGAGCTCTGCGGCATGATGACGATCAAGGCCGCCATCGCGGCGAAGGGCGAAAGCCGCAAGATCGTGCTGGTGCCGGAATCGGCGCATGGCACCAACCCCGCGACTGCGGCGCTCATCGGCTTCACCGTGAAGGCGGTGCCGGCGCGCGCGGACGGCACGGTCGATCCCGAGGTGGTGAAGGCGCTGCTCTCGCCCGAGGTCGCGGCCCTCATGCTGACTAACCCGAATACTTGCGGGCTCTTCGAGCGTGACGTGGTCGAGATCGCGGCCGCCGTGCACGCGGCGGGAGCCTATTTCTACGCCGACGGCGCGAACTTCAACGCCATCGCCGGCAAGGCGCGGCCCGGCGATCTCGGCTGCGACGCCATGCATATCAACCTGCACAAGACCTTCTCGACCCCGCATGGCGGCGGTGGGCCGGGCTCGGGGCCGGTCGTGCTCTCGCATCGCCTGGCGCGTTTCGCGCCCGTGCCCTTCCTGCGCCGTGACGGCGAGGCGCTTACCCTCGTCGAACACGTGCACGATGCCAGGGGCGACGAAGCCCCGTTCGGGCGGCTCTGCGCCTTCCAGGGACAAATGGGCATGTTCGTGCGGGCGCTCGCCTACATGCTCTCCCATGGCATCGACGGCGTGCGCCAAGCCTCCGAGGACGCGGTGCTGAACGCCAACTATGTCAAGGCCTGCCTCGCCGATCTGATGTCGCTGCCCTTCGGCGACAAGCCTTGCATGCATGAGGCGCTGTTCGACGACGCCTGGCTCAAGGACACGGGCGTCACCACGCTCGACTTCGCCAAGGCGATGATCGATGAGGGCTATCATCCGATGACCATGTATTTCCCGCTCGTCGTGCATGGCGCCATGCTGATCGAGCCGACGGAGTCGGAATCGAAGGCCTCCCTCGACCTCTTTATCGCCAGCCTTCGCGACCTTGCTTTCGCGGTGCAGCGCGGCGATACCGCGCGCTTCACCGGCGCGCCCTACCACGCGCCGCGAAGGCGGCTCGACGAGACGCGCGCCGCGCGCCAGCCGGTGCTCAGATGGACGAGGCCGCGGCCGGTCGCAGAGGCGGCGGAATAGGCCGAGCGCCTCCCTCTCCCGCTCTCGCGTGAGAGCGCCGTTCGATCACCGGCGTGTTCATCCGCTCGACGCTTCTGAGGCCGAACGCAGGTAGAATTTCATTCGAGTTGCAAACGACAGCCAATTGGCTCAAGCGGGCCAGACTTGGTCGAAATCGAAGCCCTTCAATCCGGCCGAGTGCCACAGATCGACGAAGCGCTGACTGACATAGATCGGCTCAGCTCGAAGGCCCGGAAGCTTGAAGATATCATTCTCTCCGATGACCTCTTCACGAAAGACGTGGCGGTTGACGAACATGATGCGGCCGTCGCCAAATCGCTCGACGGATGAGGCCTCCTCATCGAGCGCATTCAGCGCCCGGGTAACATTATAAAGCGACAATTCAGCATCAGCACACTGCGTGGGAAGGAGCTCGCCATATTTCAGCAGCATCGGACCTAAGGCCGCGATCGCCCGGGGCCTGAAAATAAGAATATGTGAACTGAGCCATGGCGAATCGGATTCTCTCAGCTTCTTGCCCTCGTCCTCCCGGATGATCTGCATCTTCAGCGGTATCCAAGTCGCGGCACGCGCGATCCCATTGAGGAGGACGCGAATCGTCTCGAAGTCGTTCCTATCGACGGGATGACAGAGTTCATATCCGGGTCGATACGTTGGCTTATAAATTATGGTCATGGATATCCTCCGCCTAGCAGCCTGCGCCGCACTTCATCTAGGTGCCCCCAATGCTCCCTCTCCGGTAGTGGCTTTTTCGAGCCTCTTATTCACCGCATTGTAATATTTGTGTTTGTGAACCGTGGGGTGTGCCGCCGCGTCGAGGCCTTCAGCGGCAGCACGAGGGTCCCAAAAGGGGGAGAGGGAAGAACGCGACCGCAACTCCCATCCTCAGGCTCACAGACCCCGTGGCCCAGTGCCCTTTCGAGCGTCGTCGCAGCGAGGCGATAGACAAGCCTCTGCGCGTCAATCCAAGCGGCCGAAGAGACCGAACCTCCCCAAATCAGATGATCAGATGGCTTTCAGCTATGCTTGATTTCCCCGGGCAGCCCTGCCGTTCACGGGAGAGGCGACGTGCACGAGCGTGCAGCTTCGTCACGGAGAAGAGTTTACCCGTCGGGCCATCGCCCCTTTGGCGTAACCCGCGACAACGCTAGCGCCAGCATCACATTGACCAGCGCGCCGGCGGCGATGAACAGCGCCGCGCCGCGCCAGCTTCCCACCGTCTGAACGACCAGCGCCACGAGGGCTGGTCCGATGAGCTGTCCGACTCCGGCTCCCTGGATCAGCCCGCCATAGATCGGCCCCGCCTTGGCCGGGCTTTCGGCGAAGCTCGGAACCGTGCCGAAACAGGTGCCCGGGATGATGCCTCCGACGCCGGCAAAGACGAGTGCGAGGCCGTAGCGCAGCGCGAACGGCAGCGTGTCGGCGAAGACCCCGACGCCTGCGATGCCAGTGATCGCGGCCGCAGCCGCGATGATGTGCGGACGCGACATGCCGTGCTCGGCGATGAAACCCGAGGCGGCGTTGCCGAGCATGTTGGCCGCGACCACGATGGCCGCGAGAAGCCCGGCCGAGGCGGCCGAGGCGTCTCCCCTCTGCTCGAGCACGAGGGGAAGGAAGCCGGTAAGTGCCAGGAAGTTGCCCGCATAGGCGAGGAAGCAGCCGGCGAGCAGCAGAGGGCCCGGTCGCAGCGCGGTGACAAAGAGGTTTCCAAGGCTTGTCGAAGCTGCCATGGCCGGCCCCGTGCGCGAAGTTGCCCGCTTGCGGAACATGAACCAGATGAACGCCGCATAGGCCAGGTTGAGCATGGCGGTGAGCCGCCAGATATCGCGCCATCCCATGACGCCGGCAGCGAGCGCGCCGGCCATCATCATGACGCTCATGCCGGCCGGCATATACATGCTCCACAAGCCGAGCGCCCTGCCGCGCTCGGCCTCGCCCGCTTCCTTGACGATCAGGGCGGGCGTCGCCGTGGTGGCGAGGATGAACCCGAAACCCTCGACGACGCGGCCAGCCAGCAGAGGCGCCCCGCTCGTCGCAAAGGAGCCCGCGAAGCTTGCCGCTCCGCCCAGCGCCAGGCCGGCGACGAGCTGCCCCAGATTGCCGAAGCGATCCGCCAGCGCCCCGACGAATATGCCGCCGATTGCCGCGATCAGACTGAAGATGGAGATGATCAGGCCGATCTCGAAGAGGCTCAAGCCGAGCTCACGCTCGATGGCCGGCAGTTGGCCCGGAACCTTGCCGACCTGCAGCGCCGCCGTCACGCCGATCAGGAACAGGAGGCCGATCCGCCCCCAGGAGGTGCGAGCCGCGACGGCGCCACCGCGCTCGCGGCTGGCCGCGTCGACCGACGCCGTACCCCTATCGATGTCGCGCTGCACGCTTCACACCCAGCCCATCAGCTCACGGCGCACGACGGCCTCGATGACCCGCATTCCTCCATCGCTGTCGTTGAGGCAGGGGATATAGGCGAAGCGTTCGCCGCCCGCCTGCATGAAGGCGGCGCGATTTTCGATGTCGAGCTCCTCCAGCGTCTCGAGGCAATCCGCCGCGAATCCAGGGGCGATGATGGCGAGCTTCCTCACACCGCGGCCCGGCAACTCCTTCATGGTGTCGATGGTGTAGGGCTTCATCCATTCGGCGGAACCGAAGCGCGACTGGAAGGCCACCAGGAACTTCGCTTCCGGCAAGCGCAGCGCCTGGCGCAGCAAGCGGCCCGTCCGCCAGCAGAAACACGGATAGGGATCGCCCTTCTCCAGATAGTCGCGCGGGATGCCGTGAAAGGAAGCGATGAGCATATCCGGCGCAAAATCGAGCGCCCCAAGATGGGCGCGCGCCGAAGCTGCGAGCGCCTCGATATAGAGCGGGTCGTCATGCCAGGGCGCCGCGACCCGCAAGGTCGGTTGCCAGCGCATCTTGCTCAGGGCCTCGAAGGCCTTATCGCAGGCGGTCGCGGTCGTTGCCGCGCAATATTGCGGATAGAGCGGCACGATCAGCAGCCGGTCGCAGCCCTCGGCCGTGAGCGCCTCGATGCGCTCTTGCGTCGAGGGCTTGCCGTAGCGCATCGCCCAATCGATCCTGATGCGTTCGCCGAGCGGAGCGAGCCGGACGCCGAGCTTCCCGGCCTGGGCGCGGGTGATCGTCTTGAGCGGCCCCTCGTCGCGTTCATTGTTCCAGATCGAAGCGTAGTCGTGGCCCCTGCGGCCTGGCCGCGTCGTCAGGATGACGAGGTTGAGGAGCGGCCACCACAGCCACCGCGGCGTCTCGATGACCCGCCGATCGGAGAGGAACTCCTTGAGATAGCGCCGCATCGACCAGTAGTCGGTCGCTTCCGGCGTGCCGAGATTGAGAAGGAGCACGCCGATGCGACCCGATTTCACGCTTGCATGATCGGGCGGCCGCGACGCGGTGCCCGCGATCGGGACTTCGCGGTTCATGGTGTCGCAAATAGGCCGATGCGGCGAGGCTGACAAATGCGCGGCAGGGTCGGCTTGCGGCCAACCCTGCAAGCGTGGAGCCCACGGCTCGCTCCCGGAACCCCTCGCTCCCGGAGCCCCTTGCCGCGAGGCTTCCCGCGGCGCATAAATTTCGACGCGCCGCCGCCGAACCGGCGCGCATATCGGCAGGGCAGGAGGCTCATATGGTCGCTATCACGAGACGGCTGCTGACCACGACGCTCGCCGCGACCGGCGTGCAGGCGCTCATCGGGCGCGTCGCCCACGCCGCGGATACGGTCCAGTTCACGCTCGTGCTCGTCAACGACATCTACAAAATGGGCGAGGAAAAAGGACGCGGCGGTTTCGCCCGGCTCGCCGGCATCGTGGCGGCCGAAAGGGCCCGCTCGAAGAACGTGCTCGTCTTCCATGCCGGCGACACGCTCTCGCCCAGCCTGATGAGCGGCTTCGACCAGGGCGCCCATATCATCGAGCTCCTGAACGTCTCGAAGCCCGATGTCTTCGTGCCGGGCAATCATGAATTCGACTTCGGACAGGCCGTGTATCTGAAGCGGATGGGGGAGGCGAATTTCCCGATCTTCGCCGCCAATCTGCGCAATGACGACGGTTCGGCGCTGCCGAAGCACCAGGACCGCGCCATCTTCGATCTCGGCGGCATCAAGGTCGGGGTGGTCGGCTTGGCGCTTGCGGCGACCAAGAAGATCTCGGCGGAAAACAATCTGGTCTTCGGCCTCGAGCTCGACACGCTCGCCTCGCAGTCGAAGGCGCTGCGCCAGGAAGGCGCCGACTTCATCGTCGCCTGCGCCCACACGCCGATCGACATGGACTACGAGATCGCTCGCTCGGGCCTCGTCGACGTGCTGCTTTCCGGCCATGACCATGATCTGCGCATCGAATATGACGGCAAGGCCGTCATGGTCGAAAGCGGCGAGGAAGGCCAGTTCATCACGGCGATCGATTTCGATGCGACCATCGGCATGCGCGAGGGCAAGCGCGCCGTGAGCTGGCGGCCGCATTTCCGGCCGACGGATTCCGCCGAGGCGACCCCCGATCCCACGGCCCTCGCCATCGTCAAGCGCTACGAGGCGGAGCTCGCCCAGCAGCTCGATGTCGAAATCGGCAAGACGACGGTGGAGCTCGACAGCCGTACCGCGAGCCTGCGCTCGCAGGAGACCAATATGGGCGACCTGATCGCCGATGCCATCCGCGCCTCGACCGGCGCCGACGCCGCGATCACCAATGGTGGCGGCATCAGGGCGAACAAGCTCTACCCGGCCGGCAGCGCCCTCACGCGCCGCGATGTCCTGACCGAGTTGCCCTTCGGCAATGCGACGGCGCTCGTCGAGATCACCGGAGCCGATATCGTCGCGGCGCTCGAGAACGGCTTTTCGCAGGTCGAGAACCGCCAAGGCCGCTTCCCGCAGATCTCCGGCATGGTCGTCTCCTATGATCCGCGTCAGCCCGCGGGATCGCGCGTCGCCTCCGTGACCATCGACGGCAAGCCGCTCGACAAATTGGCTCGCTACAAGGTTGGCAGCAACGACTTCATGGTGAAAGGCGGCGACGGCTATGGGGCGCTGGGGCGGGGCAAGGTGCTCATCGGCGGGTCGGACGGCAAGCTGCTCGCCAACGAGGTGATGGTTTACCTCAAGAAGCTCGGCACCGTGGACCTGCGGACGCAAGGGCGCATCGTCGCCCTGTGACGTCACTGGATGCGATGCCTCGCAAGCAAGCGCGCCACCTCTCCCCTGATGGGCCCTTGATGGGAGAGGTCGATCCGGGAGCGCGTAGTGCGGAAGAATCGGGTGACGGTGGCAGAGCCGGTGATTGGCCGATTGATGCTGCCCCCCCTCACTCACCCTCGCTTCGCTCGTGCGATCTCTCCCACCAGGGGAGAGGTCGCAGTGGCGCCCTTTGACCTCTGTAAACGGCTCGCATGAGCCCGCTTGCCGCGTCCTATACACACGCCTTACACGACTTCCTCCGCGATCCGCGCGCGGCGGGCTGGGCGCGCATCCCCCCGCTTGTCACGGCGGCGCGCAAGGCCGCCGCGCTCGCGGACGAGGCGCTCGCCGCCGGCAAGCCTGTGCTGCCGGCGCCGCAAGACGCCTTCAATGCATTGCGCCTGACGCCGCTCCACCGGGTGCGCGTCGTCATCCTGGGGCAAGACCCTTACCCGACCCCTGGCCACGCTCATGGTCTCGCTTTCTCGGTGAGGGCAGGGGTAAAGCCTTTGCCCGCGAGCTTGCGCAATATCTTCAACGAGCTTCGCGCCGATCTCGGCCTCGATCCACCTGCGGCAGGTGACCTTTCGCAATGGGCCGAGCATGGCGTTCTGCTATTGAACACTGCCTTGACGGTCGAGGCCGGGAAGGCGGGAGCGCATATGAAGTGGCCCTGGCGGGAAATGACACGAGAGGCGATCGCCGCCGTATCGCGCGAGCGGTCGCGCGTGGTGTTCCTGCTCTGGGGGCGGAAGGCGCAAACCTACGCTTCGCTGATCGATGCGACGCGTCATCTCATCGTGGCCGCCGAGCATCCTTCACCGCTTTCGGCCTATCGCGGCTTCCTCGGGTCGAAACCCTTCTCGCGCGTCAATGCCTGGCTCGCGGCCCATGGCGAGGACGGGATACCCTGGGGGAGGATAAGCGGAACTTGAGGCGCGATGGAGGGTGCGCGTCCCGCGCACCCTGATTGCGGCGTATGAGCGGCGAGACGCCGCCCCTCGTACTCCCTCAATCGCGGCTGGAATAGCCGATCCGGGCTTTCGGTTTCCTGCCCAAGAGCAGCACCAGCACGGCGATCACGGTCACCACCGCGAAGAACGGCGCGGCGAGCGCAGTGACCAGCACCGGATCCCACAGGAAGGAAGGCAGGCGCAGCTTCGCCGTCTGCTCCCAACCCGCATAGGCACGCGGCAGCACCGCGTCGATCGCCGTTCCGATCCGGAGAAACGACCATTCGTTGTTGGCGACATAGTGCGCTCCGTCGACCACGAAGGCGATGAAGCCGACGGAGAGGCCGAGATAGCCGACGAAGCGCAACAGCGCGCGGATCATGATGAAGCGGGCCTCCCGGAGCGGTCAGCTCCCCGCGAAGGTCTTCGGCGCCCCGCTCACCACCGCCGCCGAGCCGTTGCGGATCTCGAGCACGGCGAGCCCGCGATCATTGGTGCCATCGGCGCGGAAGCGGAAGAGACCGTCCGCGCCGGCAAAACCCGATGGGTTCGTCAGCACCGCTTCGGAGAAACGCTGCGAGCCTTGGGTGCGCACCAGCGCCGCGGCGAGCGATAGCGCGTCATAGGAGAGCGTCGAGATACGCGTCGGCTCCGACGAGAAGCGCGCCCGATAGCGCTGCGCGAAGGCGTTGAAGCCCGCGGTTTCCGGCGCCGGAAACCAACCGCCCTGCAATTGCTGCAAGTGGAAGAGCTTCGGATCGTTCCAGACGCCGGTGCCGATCAGCTTCAGCCGCTTGAGATCCGCCCCGCTTTCGGAGAGCGCCTCGAGGATGGCCGGCAGCGAATCGGCGCCGTCCGGGATGAAGAGAGCATCCGCCTGTTGCAGGGCCGTGGCGAGGCGCTTGACCGCCTCTGTCATCTGGCCGCGATCCTGGCCGTAATGCTCGAGCGCGACGACCCGTCCTCCGACGTGCGTCACCGTCTCCTGGAAGGCCCCGCCCGTGATCTGGCCATAGGCCGTATCGGGGACGAGCGCCGCGAAGGAGCGCTTGCCCTGCGAGGCCGCGAAGGTCACTACGCGCTGCACATCGGTCGCCGGCAGGAAGCTCAACAGATAGACCCCGCGCGAGGCGACGCTCGAATCGGACGAGAAGGCGATCATCGGCCGGCCGGCCGGCCGCGCGACTGCGGCTGCCGCCTGCACATTGCCCGCGATCAGCGGGCCGACGATCAGCTCGGCGCCTTCGCCGATCGCCTCTTGGGCCGCCGCGGTCGCGCCCTCGGACGTGCCCCGATCGTCCTTGACGATGAGCTGCACATTCGGCGCATTGGCTTCGGCGATGGCAAGCTCGCCCGCGTTCTTCAGCGAATTTGCCGCGATGGCGGTCTGACCACCGGCCGTCAGAGGCAGGATCAAGGCGATCTTGACGCCGCCGGCTCCGGCCGCCGGCGCCGCCGGAACCGCCGGCGTCTGCTCGAAACCGGGAAAGCCTACGCCCGAGCAGGCTGCGACCAGCAGCGCCAGAGCGCCGGCTAACGCCAGCCGGCGCCCCTGGTGGGGGATTTGGCCTTTTGGCCCTTCCTTCATCGGATTCGTCATGGCTTGTCGATTCCCCGACCCCTCATAGCGCAATATCTCGCGACTTCCCTATAGTTCCCTTTACCCGAAAATCTGATTCGCGCGAGCATGGGACGGGACCATCAACACTTCCATGGCCAGTTTGTGTCGGCGACAGAGTTCGCCGGCACGGATCGATGCCGCGCCCAGGCGTCGCGAAGAACGCTGCCGGAAGGGCTGCGGAGCATTCCTGGGGTCCTGATTGCTGGTCCGCCGTGGAAAATGCAACAAAGCAAGAAACCAGAAATGGAACCACCAAGTTCGCTCATGCCGGACCAGGACTTACCCTCCGACGCATCGCGGCGCCCGCGGTCGATGCCGCTGCGCGTCGAGCCGGCGACGCTTACGGCCGGCCTGCATATCGTGGCGACCCCCATCGGCAATCTCGGCGACGTGACGCTACGCGCCCTCGCGACCTTGGCGGGAGCCGATGTCATCCTGGCCGAGGATACGCGCGTTACCAAGCGGCTGCTCTCGCGCTACGGAATATCGACGCCGCTCGAGCCCTATCACGAGCATAATGCCGAGCGCCTGCGGCCGGCGCTCCTCGCCAGGCTCTCGCAAGGCGCCAAGATCGCCCTCGTCTCCGACGCCGGCACGCCGCTCGTCTCCGATCCGGGCTTCAAGCTGGTCGAGGCGGCGCTCGCAGCGGGTCTCGGAGTGACCGGAGCGCCCGGCCCATCGGCCGTGCTAGCCGCCCTCGCGATCGCCGGGCTGCCGACCGATCGCTTCTTCTTCGAGGGCTTCCTGCCGCAGAAGCGGGCCGCGAGGCGCGCGCGCCTGGCACAATTGGCGGCGATTCCCGCCACGCTGCTGGTCTTCGAGTCGCCGCGCCGGCTCGCCTCCATGCTGGCCGATGCGGCTTCGGTGCTCGGCGGACGCAAGGCCGCCGTGGCGCGGGAATTGACCAAGCTGTTCGAGGAGGTGCGGCGCGGCACCCTCGCCGAGCTGGCCCATGCCTATGCGCAAGAGGCGACGCCCAAGGGCGAGGTCGTGGTGGTGATCGGCGTGCCCGACGCGGAGGCCGCACCCGCCGAGGCTGCCGAGGGCCTCGACGAGCGGCTCGCGGCGGCACTCCAGGGTCATTCGCTCAAGGAGGCGGTGGCGCGTGTCGCGGCCGATACCGGTCTGCCGCGGCGCCAGGTCTATGCCCGCGCCCTCGAGCTCAAGCGAAGGGCTTGAGCCTTGCGGGGCGCGCTCTCGCCGGCGGATCGCCGCCGGCGCGCCTTGAGGCGCGGCTTTCGCGCCGAGACCCTGGCGCTGCTTTTTCTGATGCTGAAGGGGTATCGGCCGCTGGCGCGCCGCTATGGCGGCAAGGGCGGCGAGATCGACTTGATCGTCCGACGCGGACGCGCCGTCGTCTTCGTCGAGGTGAAGGCGAGAGACGATCTCGACATGGCGGCAGAGGCGATCGGCCCCGGCAAGCGGCGCGTCTTCGCCCGTGCGGCCGCGCATTGGCTGGCGCGCAACCCCTGGGCCGCGAGCTTCGACCTGCGCGCCGACGCGGTCTTGATCGCGCCGCGGCGGCTGCCCCACCACATCGTCGCGGCCTTCGAGCTGAAGATCGGCTAGTACCGACCATCGCGGAAGATTGAGTCGTAATTCAAGGATGGGATGAACATCCAGGAAGCGACACCGGTCGAACTGACGACGAGACCACCGGGAGGCGCATTCTGGCAAAGCTCGACGAGCCGCCGCCGGCTGGCTATGTGCGCTGGACGGCGTCTCTTTTATTCCGGCAGCTTGGTTCCTACTTCTGCTCTTCAGGCTTGCGCAAGGTTCGGATGCTCGTATCCGGGACATGGCGCAACCATCGGCCAAACGCCAGGCTTCTGCGAATGACGCGGGGCCCGGGGAGGTTTCGTCGGCGCGGACCATCCGCGCCCTCGTCGCGCAAGCGCTCGCGCATGTGCAAGCGGGTCGGGCCGCCGAAGCCGCCGCTTGCCTCCTCTCGCGCCGCGGCATTGCGCTTCGGGACGGTTTCGCCTGTAATCTGCTCGGGCTGATCCATGCAAACAGCGCCGAGAACGACAAGGCGCTTGCCTGCTTCGATCGCGCTCTGAGCATCCGTCCGGGCACGATTGACGTCTTGGCCAATCGAGCCGTGACGCTGCAGCGACTGGGCCGGCTCGAGGCCGCCATCGCGGCCTATGACGAGGTGCTGCGCGCTAGGCCGCAAGACCCGCAAACGCTCTATAACCGCGCGGCGGCAGCCCATCTCCTCGACCGTCCCGACGAGGCGCTCGCTTGCTACGATCGGGCGCTTGCCGTCAGGCCCTCCTATCCCGAGGCGCTCGCCGGTCGCGGCACGGTCCTTGCCGAGCTGGGCAGAGCCGAGGATGCGCTCGCCTCCTATGACCAGGCGATCCTGCTCGAACCGGCCGATGCCGCCTCTCTCTACAATCGAGGCAATATCCTGCGCGAGTTCGGCCGCTCGGACGCGGCGCTGGCCTCCTATCAAGAGGCGTCGCGGCAAAGGCCTGGCTATGCGGACGCCTTGTGCGGCTCGGCCATCGTCCTGCACGGGAAGGAGCGGCTCGGCGAAGCTCTCGCCTGTTGCGCGGAAGCCTTGCGGCACGCCCCGACCCATTTCGCGGCGCTCTTCAATCAGGCCAATATCCTTTATGCGGCCGGCCGCGCCGAAGAGGCTTGCGCCTCCTTTGACGCATTGCTGCGGTTGAGGCCGGGCGATGCGGACGCGCTCTCCAACCGAGCGGCGGCCCTGCTGGAGCTCGGCCGGCTGGAGGAGGCGCTCGCCTCATGCGACGAGGCGCTGCGCCGCAACTCCGAATTCCCGGAGGCCATGTCCAATCGCGGCAATATCCTGCTGAAGCTTTTGCGCTTCGAGGAGGCGCTCGCCGCCTATCAGGCGGCGCTGACGCTGCGACCCCGCTATGTCGAGGCCCTATGCAGCCGTGGCGTGGCGCTCAGACAATTGGAGAAGTTCGAGGAGGCGCTCTCCTCTTTCGACGAGGCCTTGGCGATCGACCCAGGGAACGCCCATACGCAAAACAACCGCGGCGCGCTGCTGCTCCTCCTCGGCGATTTCGAGCGCGGCTGGGAAGCCTATGAGAGCCGTTGGCTGAAGGAGAACCTGCCGGCCAACGCACTGCCGCGCATCTGGCCGGAATGGTCCAAAGGGCCGATCGCCGGCAAGCGCATCCTGGTGCTCGACGAGCAGGGTCTCGGCGATGTCATCCAGTTCTCCCGCTATCTGCCGCTGCTTGCCGAGGCCGGCGCGGACGTCACCTTCCTGTGTCGCAAATCCTTGCATCGGTTGCTCTCCGGCCTGCCCGCCAAGCTGCGGTTGCTCGAGGCTCCGGTCGAAGGCGGGACCTTCGATTGCGAGATCGCCTTAGTGAGCCTGCCCAAGGCGTTCAAGACCGGCCTCGACAATGTGCCGACGCCGATCCGCTATCTGCGAGCGGAGGAAACCCTCGTCGACAGATGGGCGGCGCGCATCGGACTTGAGGGCTTGCGCGTCGGCATCGCCTGGCAAGGAAGCCCGAACCTCAAGGCCGACACGGCGCGCGCCGCACCTCTGCGCGCCTTCGCGCCGCTCGCGGCGCTGCCCGGAGTGCGGCTCATCAGCCTGCAAAAGAATTCGGGCGTCGACCAGCTCGCAGGCGGCGACGCCTCCTTCGCGGTCGAAACGCTCGGAGAGGATTTCGACGCCGGCCCCGACGCCTTCATCGATACGGCGGCCGTGATGGCCAATCTCGATCTCGTCATCACCTGCGACACCTCGATCGCCCATCTCGCCGGAGCGCTGGGCAAACCCGTATGGGTCGCGTTGAAGCGCGTCCCCGACTGGCGCTGGCTGCTCGAGCGCGAAGACACGCCCTGGTATCCGACCATGCGGCTCTTCCGGCAGAAAGAGCGCGGCGAATGGGGAGAGGTGTTCGGGCGGATGGCGCAGGCGCTCGCCGGGCTGGCACAGCCGCGCGCCATCTCGCCCGCGGCCCCCATCCTTATCCCCGGCGCGGTCGGCGAGCTGATCGACAAGATCACCATCCTCGAGATCAAAGCGGAACGGATTGCCGATCCGCTGAAGCTCAGGAATATCGAGCATGAGCTGGATCTCTTGCGACGCCTGAGGACCGAGGGCGGCTTCTCGGGTCGGCAGCTCGATGCGCTGACCGAGAAGGTCAGGGCCGTCAATCTTGCGCTCTGGGAGATCGAGGATGCGATCCGCATCTGCGAGCAGCGCGGCAAATTCGGCGCGGGCTTCATCACGCTGGCAAGGGCCGTCTACAAGACCAATGACCGGCGCGCCGCCTTGAAGCGGGACATCAACCGCCTGTGCAATTCTTCGATCGTCGAAGAGAAGTCTTATTGCGGAGGCGATAGCGCGGCTTGATCCGACGAGCTCCTTCCGCATGCCACTCGCTGCTCGCTGCTCGCCGCTTTCCCCTCAATCCAGCGTCTCGCGATAGGACCAGACGGCGACCGCCGCGACCACGAGCGTGAAGGCCGCGATCGGCCAGAGCTGCGGCAGGATATCGGCGATGCCATTGCCCTTCAGCAGCATGCCGCGCGTGATGCGCAACGCATGGGTGATCGGCAACAGCTCGCCGATATATTGCGCCCAGACCGGCAGGCCCTTGAACGGGAACATGAAGCCCGAGAGCATGATCGAGGGCAACAGCGCGAACTGCGCCATCTGCATCGCCTGCATCTGATTGCTGGCGACGGTCGAGAAAGTGAAGCCGAGGGCGAGGTTGCTGGCGATGAACAGGCCGAGCGCGAAGACGAGCAGCGGGATCGAGCCGCGCACCGGCAGGTGGAAGACGATGGCCGAGATGGTCATGATCAGCACCACCTGCAGATAGCCGACGCCGATATAGGGGAGGATCTTGGCGATCATCACCTCGACCGGCCGTACCGGCATGGCGAGCAGGTTCTCCATGGTGCCGCGCTCGCGCTCGCGCGTGATCGACAAGGTGGTGATGATCAAGGTCGAGAAGATCAGGACGACGCAGATCAGCCCCGGCACGATGTTCAACACCGTGAGCTGCTCGGGGTTGTAGCGGGCATGCAGCTCGAACAGGAAGGGCGGGCTCGCAGGCCCGCCACGCAGCGCTTCCGGCAAGTCGCGGTCGAGCGCCGTGGTGATCGCCGCGAGCGCCGCCGTGGCGTTGCCGATGGCCGAGGGATCGGTCGCATCGGCGTCCATCAGCACGGTCGGCTTCTCGCCCCTGTCGACCGAGCGCTCGAATTGCGGTGGGATGTTGAGGACGAAGATCACATCGCCCTCGGCGAGCGCCTTCTCGCCGGCGGCTTCGGAGGCGAGGGGGCGGATGTCGTAATAGCCGGTGTTCTGCAGCGCCGCGACCAGGCTGCGCTCATATTTCGAATGCTCCGCCGAGACCAGCCCGGTCGGCAGATGCTTCGGGTCCGAGTTGATCGCATAGCCGAACAGGAAGAGCTGCATCAGCGGCAGCGCGATGATGAGGCGCAAGGTCATGGGATCGCGGCGGATCTGGATCCACTCCTTGCGCAGCACCGCGAGGAAGCGCCTGAAGGAGAAGCCTTTCATGCGCGCTCCTGCGGCTTGGCGAGAAGATGGATGAACACGTCCTCGAGGCGTGGCTCGACTTCCTGCCAGGTGAGTTTCCAGCGTTCGCGGTGCGCCGCGATGGCATGTTCGAGCGCCGCGCGGTCGGTGCCGGCGATATGCAGCGAGCGCCCGAACACGGCGGCCGCTTCCACGCCCGGCATGCGGCGAAACTCGCGCGCCGCCGCGTCGACCTCGTCGCCGGCCGCCTCGAAGGTGACGAGGCCTGACCGATGCGCCACCTCATCCGGCGCGCCCTGCACGACGATATGGCCGTTCGAGAGATAGACGATGCGCTTGCAGCGTTCGGCCTCGTCCATGTAGTGGGTCGAAACCAGCACGGTCAGACCGTCTCCCGCCATGTCGTGGATCAGGTCCCAGAACTCGCGCCTGGCCTGGGCATCGACCCCCGCGGTCGGCTCGTCGAGCAGCAGCAGCTTCGGCTGGTGCAGCACGCAGGCGGCGAGCGCCAGCCTCTGCTTCCAGCCGCCCGACAATTGCCCGGCGAGCTGGTCGGTCCGGTCGGCGAGGCCCATGCGCGCCATGATGGCCTCGACGGCTTCTCGCCGATTGTCGAGCTCGTAGACGCTCGCGACGAAGTCCAGATTCTCGAGGACCGTGAGATCCTCATAGAAGCTGAAGCGCTGCGTCATATAGCCGATCTGCCGGCGGATGCTCGGCGCGTCGCGGACGATGTCGAGGCCGAGGCAAGTGCCTTTGCCGCCATCGGGCGTGAGCAGGCCGCAGAGCATGCGGATCGTGGTCGTCTTGCCGCTGCCATTCGCCCCGAGAAAGCCGCAGATCTCACGCTCGGCGACTTGCAGGCAGAGCCCCTCGACCACGCGGCGGGCGCCGAAGCTCTTGCGCAAATCATGCACGTCGATGACGAACTGCGGCTTGTCGCGCTCGGCCTCGTCGAGACCGGTCGATTTGAGGTCAGTCACGGCGATCGCGCTCCCGCTGAGCCTGCGGCCGCGACCGGCCGCACCTCCATCGGCTTGCCGGGGTTGAGCAGGACCGCCTGATCGGGCTGCGGCCTCGCCTCGACGAGATAGACGAGCTTCGACCGGCTCGACTCGCTGTAGATCACGGGCGGCGTATATTCGGCCTGGGGCGATACGAAGGAAATGGTGGCCGAGAGATCCCGCGGGCAGCGGTCGCAGATCAACTTGACCTCGTCGCCGCGATGGATCGAGGCGAGATCCGGTTCCGGCACGAAGAAACGCACCAGGATGTTGGGCGGCGGCAGCAGCGAGACCACGGGCGCGCCGGCCGCCACCGTCTCTCCCGGACGCGCCAGCACGTCGGCGACGAGCCCGCCCACCGGGGCCGCCACGCGCCGCTGCTCGAGCCGCCACCGCACCATGGCAAGCGCGGCGCGCGCGCCTTCGACGGCGGCCTCCTGCGCCTTGATCTCGCGATCGCGGCCCATCGGCGCCTTGAGCTGCGCGAGCGCGGCTTGCGCGGCCTGCACCTTGGCCTGCGCCGAGCGATAATCGGCCCTGAGCTGGTCGACGCTCTGCACGGTCGCGTTGCCGTTGCGCAAGAGCTGCTCGGCGCGTTGCAGGTCGGCCTGGATGCGGGCGGCCGTCGCCGTCGCGTCGGCGAGATTGGCTTCGGCCTGTTGAATCTCGGTCGCCTTGCCGCTCGCCTTGAGATTGGCGAGCTGCTCCTCGGCCTGGCGGAGCTGGCGCGTCGCCTGGTCGCTCGCGGCGCGGTCTTGCGCGTCGTCCTGCGCGAAGAGGGGCGCGCCGATCTCGACCTTGTCGCCGCGCGAAACCGAAACTTCCGTAATGAGCCCCTGCTGCGTCGGGCCGACCTTGACGTAATCGGCTTCCGCATAGCCCTGCCAGGCAATGAGAGCCGGCACCCTGTGGAACCACCACCAGGCGCCTCCCGCCGATGCGGCGAGCAGGACCGCGATCGCCAATTTTACGCGCCAAGTCAAAGGGCTTGTCCATTTTGCAACGATACGTTATAGTTGCATTATAGTATCGGAACCTCGCAAAGCAAGGGGATTTGCACCTCTTGCGTCGGCGAGGGAGCGGATTTGGTGCAATATTATGTGCAAGACCAGCGAGATAGCTCGATCGATGACCCGGCTTGAATAAATGCCTCTCAAATCAAACGACGCGCCCGGCGCCTCTCTCGAGACGGCCGAGTTCAGGCGCGGTCCCGGCGGGCGCCCGACGCGCGAGGAAGCCGAGCGGCGCCATCGCGCCCTGCTCGATGCCGCTACGCATCTCTTCCTCGAAGGCGGTCTGAACGGCACTTCGATCGACGCCATCGCCGAGCGGGCCGGCGTCGCCAAGCGCTTCATCTATGCTCGCTATGCCGACAAGGGAGAATTATTCGTCGCTGCGATCGGGCGCTTCGTGGAGCAGCGGCTCTCGCCGCTGATGAGCTTCGACGTGCCGGAGGTTCCAGTCGAGATCGGCCTCTACGAGTTCGGGCGAAGGATTCTCGCGCTGGCCCTGACGCCTGAGCCGCTATCCGTCTACCGCACGCTGGTGATCGAGGCCTCCCGCTTCCCGAGCCTCGCCCAGCTCTTCATCGCGCGCAATCGCGAGCGCGCGCTGGGCGGCCTCACGCGCGTGCTGGAGACCTATGCGCGGCGCGGCGCGATCGAGCTCGACGATGCGCGGATGACCGCCGAGCATTTCTTCATCCTCGTCGTCGGCATCGCGCAGCGCCTCGCCTTGATCGGCGTGCGCGAAGAGCCGGCTCAGGCGGAGCGGCGTCTCGAGGCTGCCATCCGCCTTTTCCTCGACGGGTGCCGCGTCAAGGAATCACCCGCAGCACCACCTCGATCTCGACGGTGATGTTGTTCGGCAGCGAGCCCATGCCGACGGCCGAACGCGCATGCCGGCCGTTCTCGCCGAGCACGGCCACGAACAAATCCGAGCAGCCATTGATCACTTGCGGCTGCTGGGTGAATTCGGGCACGCCGTTGACCATGCCGAGCAGCTTCAGCATCTCGACCTTGTCGAGCGAGCCCGCGGCGGCCTTGGCAGCCGAGAGGAGCCCGAGGCCCACGAGCTTGGCGTGCTCATAGGCTTGCTCGACGGTCACGTCGCGCCCGACCTTGCCGGTCGCGAAGGAGCCGTCGGGGTAGCGCGGCCCTTGGCCGGACAGGAAGACGAGGTCGCCCGCCCGCTTGAACGAGACGTAATTCGCCAAGGGGCTCGGCGTTGCCGGCAAGGTAAGCCCCATGGCCTTCAGCTTGTCTTCCGCGCTCATGCGTTGGTCCTCTTGAACTTGTTGCTGCGCTTGGGATGCCACCATTTGCCGGCGATCACGACGCCTTGCGAAAGGATGCGCCTATCGCCGATCATATGCTCGCCGGTCACGTCCTCATAGTCGAACTTCCCCTCCTTGATCGACAGGATCGTGGCGTCGCCCGCGCAGCCCGCCTTCAGCGAGCCGAGCTCGGGACGCTTCAGCGCCGTCGCGGCGTTCACGGTCGAGGCCGCGATCACGCGCTCGAGCGGCATGCCGAGGCAGAGGAACTTCGAGAGCGTCGTCACTTGGTCGTAGGCGGGGCCGTTGATGCAGAGCGTATGCACGTCCGACGAGATGGTATCCGGCTCGAAGCCGTTGGCCAGCATGGCGCGCGCCGTCTTGAAGGCGAACGATCCCTTGCCGTGCCCGATATCGAAGAGCACGCCGCGCTTGCGCGCCGCCAGCACGGAAGGTTTCACGGTGCCTTGCGCCGTCGAGGGGGCGTTCGGGAAGGGACGGAACGCATGGGTCAGCACATCGCCCGGACGCAGGCGCGAGATCACATGCTCGTAGCTCGGCGGCGGGTGGTCGATATGCGCCATCAGCGGCATGCCGGTCTCCTCGGCGACCTGCAGCGCGATATCGAGCGCCGCCTCGCCCTGCGTCCCGGAGGCGCCGCGCCCGACCCGCACCTTGATGCCGACGACCACGTCGCGGTTGGCGTCGGCGACTTTCATGGCCTCGACCGGGGCCATCAGCCGGATCTCCTCGCTCTCTCCCACCATGACGCTGTTGGAGAAGGCGTAGATGCCGGCGAAGGAGACGTGCAGATAAGCGAGAATGCGCGTCTGCGACGGCTCGATCACGTGCTTGCGGAAGCCGTGGAAGTTGCCGGGCCCGGCGCTGCCGGTATCGACCGCGGTGGTCACGCCGGAAGAGCGGCAGAACTCCTCGGCATCGATGCCGAGCGAGGTGCCGCCCCAATAGACATGCGTATGCAGATCGATGAGGCCCGGCGTGACGATATGGCCCGTCACGTCGCGGATATCGGTCTCGGGTCCCGCTTGGAGGCTCTGGCCGACGGCGGCGACCTTGCCGCCGGCGAAGGCCACGTCCATCACGGCGTCGATCTTCTGCGACGGGTCGATGACGCGCCCGCCGCGTAGGATGAGATTATGGGTCAAAACTGTCTCGCTCGCGTTGATGTGCTGTCGTGACGGCCGGCTGGGCGGCCATCGGAGGAAACGGGAGTTTCACCCGATAACGCTGATCCGGACAAGCCCCGGCGACAGACGCTCGGCGGCGGCCCGTCGGATGGTCACCTTTCGATGTACAAATCATGAAGCATCTCTTCATCGGGCGAATTGAGCAGGGTCGAGCCTCCCTTTACATATCGAAGCTCGAAATCGCCCTTGACGGGCCCATTCTCGACCACGCGGACACCATCAATTACGCAAAGAAAGCCAAATATAGCACAGTCCACCGCCTCGGTAATGACCTCCGATATTCGCATTCTGTGATAGGGTTCGAGCGAGCGGTACCATTCAGCTCTATCCAGAAGCTCCTGGGACGGCCTTCGCCCAGGCGGTTCCTCTAATATGCGAATGGTGTCGCTGATCGCGGCATCGCGGACAACCTTCCTGATAACGCTGATGAACTCGCGGCTATGCATCTTATCTTACCTTACCTTTCAACGCCAGGGTATTTTGATTTGTTGAGATAGATCAGCTCCTTATAGAGCTGCTTGGCGCACCCGCAAATTTTCGAAGCTTTCGAACGTCCACCGCAAGGAGATCACCTGCAGTCCCGCGGTAAGCAGTTTCATCGGTCGAACGTTCGGCAGCTGCTCACCGATCGCTACCTTTCGATGTACAAATCGTGCAGCATCTCATCATCGGGCGCATTGAGGAGAGTTGAACCTCCTTTTACATATCGAAGCTCGAAGTCACCCTTGACCGGCCCATTCTCGACCACTCGGACACCATCAATTACGCAAAGAAAGCTAAAAACTGCGCTGTCTACGGCGTCGGCAATGACTTCCGAAATCCGCGTTCTGTGACGGGGCTCGAGCGAGCGGTACCATTCAGCTCTGTCCAAAAGCTCCTGCGACGGCCTTCGCCCAGGTGGATTTTCCAATGTGCGAATGGTGGCACGGATCGCTCCATCGCGGACGACCTGCTTGATAGCGCTGATGAATTCACGGCTATCCATCTTATTTCACCTTTTCAATTTGGCCGGGATATTTTGATCTGTTGAGATCGATCAGTTTTCTTATAGAGCTGGTTGGTGCTCCCGTAAACTTTCGAAGCTTTCGGACATCCGCCGCAACGAGATCGCGCGCAGTGCCCGTATAAGTTCCGATGATTTTGGGGATCCGCTTATGCTCCTCAGCGGGGAGGGCGATCGCAGGGGCATCCATCCGATCGTACCCCCCAATGATTTGGCTACCAGGCTTTGCCTGAACAGCATGGTGGACTTCCAAGTCATCCCCAACGACCGACTTTGCCTTAAGCGCGCGATATGTATCCACATCATATTTTTGGACGGCTGCCGTTCCAGCCTTGATGGCATCAGCTTCCGCCGCAGTGCCTTTTATGAGATCACGCGCCGCTTTCGCGCCGCGGGCGACCGACTTCGCCCCTCTGACTAACAGGCCACCAGGCGTAGGGGCGACGGTGCTTGCGGCCAATTTTCCCGCAGCGTAGGTGTAAGGGTTCTCTCTTTCGGCGAGCGCAGCGGCCGCCCGCTCCATCGAGGCGGTCCGGTTGTAAAGATCAGTTGCCGAATGGCCGAAGAGGGCGGGATTGATGGATTCGCCCCATTGGCGCAATGCGCCGAGTGGCGCACGCCAGCCTCCAAGTATTTCGGGGAGCCCGGAGGCTCGGCTCAAGCCATAGATTTCATTGTTGAACCCGTAGCTTTCGCCTTCCAGAGCGCCCCTGACCGCCGACTCGATCTTTGTGGGATGGAGATTTCCATGCAGGATATCGACCGCACGCCGCATTGCCGCAGGATCGTGAGGGTCGACCTCGATCGCGTAGCCTGTCAGAGGCTCGCCCGATTGGGCCTGTCCGGTCGATACCGGGTCGGAGAACGTGTCATATGAATTACGCAGCGCTTGCGAACTCGGCGCTTGCGCAAGAATCGTGTCGGAGATGCTTGGAGCGGCATTCGACAGCTGCACGGGATAGGAGAACGTGTCATATGAATTTCGCAGCGCCTGCGAAGTTCGCGCCTGCGCAAAAATCGTGTCGTAGACGCTTGGAGCGGCATCCGACGGCTCCACGGGGTCGGAGAACGTGTCATATGAATTTCGCAGCGCCTGCGAAGTTCGCGCGTGCGCAAAAATCGTGTCGTAGACGCTTGGAGCAGCGTTCGACGGCTGTACGGGATCGGAGAAATCGTCATAGCTCGGCGACGAAGCGAGCTGAGCCGGTGGAAGCGGCCACGCGAAGGGAGATTGATCTCGGCCGAAGGGGATGTGATCGGGGTCGAGTCCCGTTCCTTGGCCGAGGAAGGCCTTCGACGGAGACCCAGCCTCTGCCCTCTCAACCAAGACGGGATCGGAAAACGTGTCATATGAATTTCGCAGCGCCTGCGAAGTTGGCGCCTGCGCGAAAATCATGTCGTAGACGCTTGGAGCAGGCTGTGAAGGCTGCACCGGATCCGAGAGATCGTTGTGGCTTGGCGTGCCATCGCTCGGCGCGGAAGCGAGCTGAGCCGGTGGAAACGGCCACGCGAAGCGGGACTGGCCATATATCGCGGGCGCGGGCGACACATCGGGCCGAGGGGCAAGACTCCATCCCTTGGTAAGGAGGTCGCCCAGGCTCGCCGCGCCCAGTCTCGATGCTGTTGCCGCCGGGTCTAGGGGTGGAAGGAGCTGTGCCGCGAGCGTGCCGCCCGTCGCTGGCGGTTGCCCGACATAGGGTTGGGGCGGGCCAAAAGAATCCCACCCCCGAGCGAGGAAATCGCTGGGGCTCACTGCACCACCTCTTGAGGCTATGGATGTCGATGAATTTCGATGCTGCGCGGCTCGCCCCCCGCGGCCTGAAGCCGAGCGCCTAGGGGCCTTGTCCGCCTCCGGCCCGATTCCGGACGCGCATGCCGACTGTCGATTTGGGATGAGAACGCCTCACCCAGCGCTTGTGGCGCTGCGCGGCTAGTAGCGTCGACCGCTGGCCTTGTCGGGTACAGGCGCTAGCGACGAAGGGCGGATCACGAGTGAGCCGCCGTGACGACTAGAATCGCGGTTCAGCTATGGCGTGCGGCACGAGGCAAGCCGGACATGGTTGCCTTGGTCACGAGGCTGCGATCCGGACCAGCGACGATGTTGTCGCTGTGGTCCAGCGGGTCGGCAGCCTCAGTTATTCTGCGGAGTACTAGCGATCATGCTCGTGCGTGCTGGTCGCGGTAGCCGTATGACTCGACGAGCGCAACGAAGGAGCCGGCAAAGTCATGGTGGTTCGGAATGCGGTCTTAAGTCTTTCGCCTCGGCCGGACGAGGGTTGGTCCGAACGGAGAAATTCAACTTAAGGCTTCAGCGGCCCGGTTTGTCGAAGGGTGGAGGGTCAGCCGCCTTCGGCTCCAGAAAAGGAAACGCCCGGCAGCCACACAGCTCCGGGCGCACTACCGACATTTATCCAATAGAAACGCATTTTTTCCGAAATCTTGGAAAGTGTTAAGCGACGGTTTTTCAATGCGGAACTGGTTCAGCGGCCCCATGGGTCGCGCCATCAGTTCGGCTCGATCGCACCCTTGCGCTCGACGATCATCCGGTATTGCTCGGGCTCGCGGTGCTTGGCGAAATTGAAGATGGTCTCCTTATAGCTGCGGCACAGATCGAGGTCGCAGCGCCCGATCACCAGTTCGTCCCCCTGCGTCAGTGCCTGGCCGATGACCTCGCCGGTCGGCGCGATGATGGAGGAGCCGCCGATCAGCTCGCAGCCCTCCTCGACCCCGCATTTGGCGACGCCGACCACCCAGGTGCCGTTCTGGTGGGCGCCCGACTGCATCACGAGCTGGTTGTGGAAGTTGGAGAGCCGGTCATGCTCGGGCGAGGGCGGGTGGTGGCGCGGCGTGTTGTAGCCGAGCACCACCATTTCGACGCCTTGCAGCCCCATGACACGATAAGTCTCCGGCCAGCGCCGATCATTGCAGATCGCCATGCCGAACAGGCCGCCCATCGTCCTCCACACGCCCCAGCCGAGATCGCCGACCTCGAAATAGCGCTTCTCGAGATGCTGGAAGGCGCGCCAGGACTCGTGCTCGGCATGGCCCGGAAGATGGATTTTCCGGTATTTGCCGGCGATGGCGCCGTCGGGCGCGACGAGGATCGAGGTGTTGAAGCGCCTCGAGCGGCCGGCGATCTCGGTCTTCTCGGCGAAGCCGAGATAGAAGCCGATGCCGGCCTGCCTCGCCTCCTCGAACAAGAGCGCCGTCTCGTTCGACGGCATCGCCGTCTCGAAGAACGCATCGATGTCGGCCTGGTCCTCCATCCACCAGCGCGGAAAGAAGGTGGTGAGCGCGAGCTCGGGGAACACGACGAGGTTGCAGCCATGGCCCTTCGCCTGGCGCAGGAGGGCGCGCATGCGCGAGACGACGCTGGCGCGGGTGTCGGCGCGCTGGATCGGGCCGAGCTGCGCCGCGCCGACGGTGATGATGCGGGCCATGGATCGACTATCCCCTTTCGATTCGCCAGCGCACCCGGATAATACCCGTGACGCGCCTTCGGCAAACTGCGGCGCCCCTCGCGCCGCAGGATGCGCGAGGCACGCTCTCTTCGCAACGCCCTGCGAACGCCATAGTTCGGCGTTACCCGAAACATTTGCTGGCGAAATCGCCTAAGCGTTCCTCCGTTCACGAGATGGAGGAAGACCATGATCGTCTGTTGCATTCGCTACGTGCTCGACCCGTTCCAGCGCGACGCCTTCGAGGAATATGCGCGGCGCTGGGGTGCCATCATCCCGCGCTGCGGCGGCGGGCTCATCGGCTATTTCCTGCCCCATGAGGGCACGAACAACATCGCGCTCGCCTTGATCTCCTTCGACAGCCTCGCCGCCTATGAGCGCTACCGGGCAACGCTCAAGACCGATGCCGAGGGGATGGCCAATTTCCGCTTCGCGCGGGAAAAGCGCTTCATCTTGAGCGAGGAGCGGACCTTCCTGCGCGCCGTCGACTGATGGCGGGCCGCCTCAAATCCCCGCATACCACTCATAGCCGCGGTCTTCCCAATAGCCGCCTTTGCCGCCGTGGAAACCGGCATAGCTGCGCACCAGCTCGATGCGCATGATGTATTTCGCCATCTTGTAGCCGAGCTGGCGTTCGAGCCGCAGGCGCAGCGGCGCGCCATAAGGGATGGTGAGCTTCTTGCCGTTCATGTCATAGGCGAGGATGGTCTGGGGATGGGCGGCGTCGGCGAGGTCGATGCTCTCATAGTAGCGGATACTCTCCGGGTCGGTCTCGAGCGAGCCGTCGTTCAAGGTGTCGGCGCAATGGAACACGACATAGCGGGCATCCGGCTTTACGCCGGCGCGCGACAGCAACTCGGAAAGCGGTACGCCGGTCCATTTGCCGATGCAGCTCCAACCCTCGACGCAATCATGCCGGGTGATCTGGGTGTGCGAGGGCAATGCCCGCAGCTCGGCGAGCGACAGCGATAGCGGGTGCTCGACGAGGCCTTCGACCTTGAGCCGCCAATCGGCGAAATCATTGTCGGCGAGGTCGAGATAGTCGTCGTCCTGCGGGTCGGTCGAGCCGTTGGCACGGAAGGCAGGCGAGATCTCCGCCTCGCTGTACTCTGGAGCGAGCCGGTGGGCGCCGAGGAGGAAGCGCTGGACGCGATAGGTGAGCCCGTTCGCCTTGCCGAGCACCGAGCGGAGGCGCTGATCGTTCGACAGCCGGTCGCAACCGGAGAGAGCGAGGCCGCCGAGAGCGGCCAAGGCGGCGAGGAAGCCACGGCGATGAGGGCGTTCAACGGGCATCGTTCCTCCTTTCCCGGCCGAGATCATACCAGCCGGTGATCATCGAGCGGATATTGTTCCAGACGCCTGAGACGAGCACCATGACGAGGTGCACGAAGACGAAGAGCACGAGCCCAAAAGCCGCGGCGAAATGAATGAGGCGCGCAGTCTGGCGTCCGCCGAAGACGGCGAGCAGCTGCGGCACGGCGCTGTCGATGCCGGGCGACATGGTGAGCCCGGTCAGGATGACGAGCGGGAACAGCACGAAGATGACCACGATATAGGCGAGCTGCTGGAGCACGTTGTAGCGCTTGGCCGCCTCTCCGCGCGGAAAGCGCAGGCGCAGATGGTCGCGTATCTCGGCACCGATATGGCGCAATTCCTTGACCCTCGGCAGCAGGTCTCGCGGAAAATGGCGGCTCGCGAGACCCCAGAGAAGATAGACGAGGCCGTTGACGACCAGCAGCCAGGCGAAGAAGAAATGCCAGCGCCGCCCTGTCGCGAGATCCTGGTAGCTCGGGATGGTGGTCCAGCTCGGGAAGGCGCGCGGCGTCAATTGCCCATCCTCCTTCGAGGCGCCGAGCAGGCCCGTCGTTTCGAAGGAGCGGCCGAAAATCATCGTCTCGCCAACGATCCCGCCTCCCGATTGGTGCGCCGAGATGGCGATGGCCGGGTGGTCGAAATCCGATTGCTGGCCGATATAGAGGGCTGGATGCGCATTGAAGATCTGCAGCCCGCTCATCAGCAAGAGCGTGAAGCACAAGACATTGATCCAATGCGTGACGCGCACCAATCCCGCATGGCGGCGGAACCAACGCTCGGCGACGGGAGGATCGGCGGCAGCGACGCTCATGTCACGCTCCAGCGGGAAGGCACGAGGATAAGATGGCGATTGCTCTTCGCGGCTTCGCCATGCACATACGGCTGCGATGGCGGCGAGTTTCGGGCGCGTCCAATAACGTTCAGGTGAAGGCTGACTGTCTCGTCGGCGCAATTATCGCGGAGCGGGTAATCTCTGCTAGGCTCTCGTTCTTTCCGCCTCACCATCACCAACCTATGCCATCTGGAGGACACCGCCGATGACTGACCATGAGCGATCGAGGAGTGCGCGATGAAGATCGGTTTCGAGGGCAAGACGGTCGCGGTGAGCGGCGCTGGGATCGGCTTCGGCCGCACCATCGCCGAAAGCTTCGCAAGCCTAGGCGCACGCGTCCATGGTTGCGACATTCTCGAACAGGGATTGGCCGAAACGGCGAAGGCCGGGGTTGCGACTGCGGTCATCGATTTGACTGACCGTGCCGCCGCTTCCGCCTGGATCAGGCGCGTCGAGAAGGAGACGGCAGGCGCGGTCGATATCCTGGTCAACAATGCAGGCGGCGTAGTCGGTCAGGTCTATAAGCCGCTCGAGGACGTGGCCGACGCCGATTGGGACAAGGTCATCGCCGTCAATCTCGGCGCCGCCTTCACGCTGTCGCGCGCCGCGGCGGCGGGCATGAAGAAGGCGAAGCGCGGCCGCATCGTCAATATCTCGTCGGGTGCCGGGCTGCAGGCTTCACTTACGGGCATCCAGGCCTATTGCTCGGCGAAGCACGCGGTCATCGGCCTCACGCGCCAGCTCGCCCATGAGCTCGGGCCCTTCGGCATCACGGTCAATAGCGTGGCGCCCGGCTTCATCCGCACCAATCCGTCGACCGAAAAGCAATGGCAAAGCTACGGCCCGGACGGGCAGCAGGCGCTGGTCGAGCGCATCGCCATGAAGCGCCTCGGCTCGGCGCAGGACATCGCCAATGCGGTGATCTTCTTCGCCTCCGACCTCGCAAGCTTCGTCAATGGGCAAGTGCTCAGCGTCGATGGCGGGAGATAGCCCAAGCATTCAGGAAGGAAGCTCGATATGAACGACAAAGCCGCTCACCCCGAAGGCGAGCCTTGGCAATGGAAGGAGCCGACCTGGCGCGGCATGGTCGAGCGCGCACGCGCCGGGCGCAGCTTGCGGCCTAAGGCCTGGCCGGATGGGGCGCGCTGCGCGGTCGCGCTCTCCTTCGATGCCGATCATGAGACGATCCCGCTGCGCGACGGCGATCCGAGCCCGATGCGGATCAGCCAAGGGCAATACGGCAACCGGCAGGGCGTGCCGCGGCTGCGTGCGCTGATGCAGCGCGAAGCCATTCCGGTGACCTTCTTCTACCCCGCCGTCTCGGCGCTCCTCCATCAAGAGGAGGTGCGCGGCGTCGCGGCGGACGGGCATGAGATCGGCATCCATTCCTGGATCCATGAACGCAACACCTCGCTACCCTATGCGGCCGAACGCGATCTGAGCCTGCGCGCGGCCGAGGTCCTTTCGAGATTGGCGGGCCGCGATCCGGTTGGCATGCGCACGGCGAGCTGGGATTTCTCGATCAACACCTTGCGCATCATCCGCGAGATGAAGCTCCTCTACGATTCGAGCCTGATGGCGGATGACGAGCCCTATGAGCTCACCGCCGATGGCGAGCCGACCGGCATCGTCGAGCTGCCGCCCGAATGGATCAAGGACGATGCGGTCTATTTCAACATGGATCGCTTCTCGGGCCTGCGTCCATACACGCCGCCTTCCGCGGTCGAGGAGATCTTCCGCGCCGAGTTCGACGGTGCCATGGCGGAGGGCGGGCTCTTCCTGTTGACCATGCACCCGCACATCATCGGCCATCGCAGCCGCGTGGTCCTGCTCGAACGCTTGATCAAGCACATCAAGGCGAGCGGGAAATGCTGGTTCGCGACGCACCGGCAGGTCGCGGAATGGTGCCGCGATCAGGCGGGGTGAGTGTGCCTCCTTCTCCCGCTCTTTGCGCTGTTCGATTCACACATCTTTTGGGCCGAGTTGATGGCCATATTTGATGAGTTGGAAGTCCTCCAAGCCACGGCGCATGACCATGGGACCTGGTTTTCCGTAATAGCCGTCCCAAGCCCCGAGGCGGGCGATGACCC
>JBIOEJ010000013.1:0-65414 GCA_044445965.1 Hyphomicrobiales bacterium | reverse complement strand
CTTCGGCCTCGTCAATTGGCTCTTGATGCAGTGCGGGCTCGTGGAGACGCCCATCGCCTGGCTCAGCCAGCCGCGCGAAGCCTTCGCGGTCTGCGCGGTGGCGCTGATATGGTCCGGCTACCCATTCGTCGCGGTCATGGCGCTGGCGGGCCTCCAGGCCATCCCGAAAGAGCTCTATGAAGCCGCACAGATGGATGGCGCGCATGCCGCGCAGCGCTTCCGCCATGTCACCTTGCCCGCGCTGCGCTCGGTCTGCATGATCGCGCTGGTGCTCGTGGTGCTGCGGGTGGTGCGCGATTTCGCCACCATATTCGTCATCACTGGAGGCGGCCCAATCGGCGCCACGCGCAGCCTCGCCGTCTACACCTATGAGCAGGCCTTCAGCTTCTACAATATCGGCTATGCGGCGGCCGTCGGCCTCGTGACGCTGCTGCTCTGCGCGGCCTTCAGCGGGGCCATGGTCCGACGTTCTTCGGCAGGGGCCGTCGCCTGATGCGCCGCCGCTCGTTGCTCGCGCTCGGCGCTTTCGCGGTTTGCGCCCTCCTCCTCTTCCCGCTGTGGTGGATGCTCGTCACCGCCGTCGCAGACCCCTCCGACATCCGTCGCTACCCGCCGGTCTTCCTGCCGGCAGCGCCGGATTTCGCCGCCTTCCGCACCATCCTGTTCGACCGCCCGATGCTGCGCTGGATCGCCAATTCCGCTATCGTCGCCGCCCTCTCCACCGCCTTGACCATGGTGCTCGGCGTGCTCGGAGGCTACGCGCTCTCGCGCTTCTCGAGCCGCCCCATTCGCGCCGCGGGCATGGGCATCCTGGTCGCGAAGATGATCCCGACCACGCTTCTCGTGATCCCGCTCTATGTGCTGTTTCGCGAGTTCGGCATGCTGGCCACCCTCGCCTCGGCTGCGCTCGCCCATTGCACGGTGACGATACCCTTCGCCATCTGGATGCTGAAGGCCTATTTCGACTCGATCCCCGCCGAACTGGAGGAAGCTGCCGCCATCGACGGAACGACGCCGCTCGGCGCGTTGTGGCGCATCGTGCTGCCGGTGTCGCTGCCCGGCCTCGGCGCCACGGCCCTCTATGCCTTCATCCTGTCCTGGAACGAGTTCGCCTTCTCCCGCACCCTGCTGCTCAGCCGGCCCGAGAACTGGACGGTGACCATCGGCATCGCCTCGATCAGAGGGGAATACATCATCTCTTGGAACGAGATCATGGCCGCCTCAGCCATCGTCGCCCTGCCCATCGTCGGGGTGTTCCTGTGGCTCGAACGCTACCTCGTCGTCGGCCTCACCGCAGGCGCCCAGAAGTAGCGCTCTCCTGCCTCGGCGCAGAACCTCAGAGGCAGGCGATCAAGCGCACCTCGCATGCTGCCGTCTAGGGCGTGTTGACGTACAGCCCGTGGCCGGGACGCGAGTCGTTTTTGTGCGGCCAGTGGGAGGCGGTCGCACCCCAAAATTGGATATTGGCGAGATCGACGACGAACTTGCAGGCCAAAACGGCCGCGCCCCTTCGGGGTTTGGACGAAATGGCCCTCTGGTGCGTCGCAAACCACGCCGATACCGGAGTATCGGCATCGATTTTCTCCTGCCAGCTGGCCATTTCGTCTCAAATCCCGGCTCACGCGATGTATGTCAACACGCCCTAGTCACCCCCGACATCATATCGGCAAGCCAGATCGCCATGCGTCTGAAAGATTTGTAATCTGCCAGGAAGGCCTGCGCAGGGTGACGGACGATCATATCCGGCTGAAGGGGGGGTCGAGATCGCGCGGATCGGGGCGCGATGTCGGGATTGGTCGCGATGGACAGTCGCGAAACGGGCGGTCATATGCAGGCGCGTATGGTTGGAACCGAGGAGAAGGGGCGATGGGCGTTGCCGAAGGAGCGTTCATTCCCCGCGATCAGGTGTATCGGTACTGGAGGCGTGGGTGACGGCGACTGCGTTCTGCGGGGACGGCGCAGCCTGGCGGTCAGAATCGCCGAGGCGGGGCGTTCGCAAGATGTCGGGCGTGTCTTGGCTCTTATTGCCCCTGCTCTGCGGCTGCGTGTGGAACCCCAAACCCATGCTCGCCGTCGACACCCCGAACGCCTATCGCGCCGCGCCGGCCGTTCCCGCCCCGCCGCCCGAGATCGGCTGGCCGCGCGAATTCCACTCCGCCGAGCTGACCAAGCTCGCCGCTGACGCTCAGGCCGGAAATCTCGATATCGCCGCAGCCGTCGCACGCATTGCCCAGGCGGACGCGCAAGCCAAGATCGACAGCGTCAACTTGTATCCGACGCTTGGTGCGACCGACAATACTCAGCGGAGCTTCAGCCCGGGCACCCTTCACGGCAAGCGTGGGCCTTTCAAGACTTCGGCGAGCAACCTCTTTTCGCTGGGCCTCACCGCCAGTTACGAACTCGACTTCTGGGGCTTGAACGCCGCCGATGCGCGAGCCGGGCGGCTGCTTGCCGAAGCCAGCAGATTCGATCGCGACGTGGTGGCGCTGGCGACCTCCGCCTCCGTCGCCAATAGCTATTTCCAGGTCTTGGGAGCCCAGGATCGATTGCGGATCGCCAATGGCAACACGCAAACCGCGGAGCGTGTCCTCAAGGCGATCAAGAGCCGACTCGAGTTTGGGACCGGAACGGCCATCGATGTCTCCCAAGAGGAGAGCGTCGTCGCAACCGAGCGCGCTGCCATTCCACCCCTCGAGCAGACGGTTCAGCAAAACAAGAACCTTCTCGCCGTGCTCCTCGGGCAAACGCCCGAAAGCCAGGCGATCAAGGGTGGTGGTCTCGATCGCCTCACGGTACCACGGGTCCCCGCTGGGATTCCCTCGCAGCTCCTGCTCCGGCGCCCCGACATCGCCGCCGCGGAGGCGCAGCTTGCCGCCGCGAACGCCAGCGTCTACGCGGCGCGCGCGGCGTTCTTTCCGAGCATCAAGCTCAGCGCCCAGGGCGGTGTCGAGAGCATCTTGCTGCGAACGCTGTTTCGTTCCGACGCGGTGTTCGGGCAAATGGCCGCCGGCATCACACAGCCGATATTCGACGGCTTCAACCTGCAAGGCCAGCTCGAACTGCAGCAGGGGAAGCAGGCGGAGCTGCTCCAAACCTATCGCAAAGCCATCATTCAGGCATTCACCGATGTCGAGAATGCGCTCATCGCCGTCGACGAGACGACAAGACATGAGCGGCTTCAGGCCGATGTCGTCAGGGCTTCGCGCAAAGCCTATGAACTCACCAAGCAAAAACTTGACGAGGGAGTCATCGATATTACGACCCTGATCAACACACAACAGACGCTTTTTCAGGCTCAGGATAACTTGTCGCAGTTTAGGCTGCAGCGATTCCTAGCCGTCGTCAGCTTGTATCAGGCGCTCGGCGGCGGCTGGACGCGGGATCGTTACCCGGTGACCCCAGATGACGAGCCCTCCACCGAACCGGGTCCCGTGCTGCCCCCAGGAGTCATTGCCGCACCGGGCAATCAGCCATGAAACGCTTCTTCTTGTTGCTCCTGATTATCGGCGGCGGCGCCTATTACGCCAACCAAGCGGGACTCGTGCCCGGCTGGGCGCCGGTGCCGCTGCCGGAATGGGTTCCGGCCTGGGCGCGAGTGGGCCAGCAGCAGCCGGCCATATCGGGCGCGGGCTCGGGGCAGGGACGCCGCCAAGGCGGCGCTCAGGGCGGTGGGGGCGGTGGCGGCCAAGGTCGGTTCGGCCAAGGCGGTGCCAACGACGGTCCGGTGCCGGTCGTCGTCGCGGCGGCGCGCTACGAGGACGTTCCGGTTACGGTCGATGCCGTCGGGACAGTGCAGGCGCTCAATACAGTCACCGTGCGCGCGCAGGTCGACGGCAAATTGATCGAGCTCGATTTCAACGATGGCCAGGATGTCAAGAAAGGAGATGTGCTGGCGCGCATCGACCCTGCGACCTATCAGGCCCAATATGACCAGGCGGTGGCCAAGAAGGCCCAGGACGAGGCGACGCTCGCCAACGCCCGAAACGATCTCATCCGCTATCAGAAGCTCGCCGTGACCGAGGCCGGGTCGAAGCAGCAGGCGGACACCCAAAAGGCGCTGGTGGCACAGCTCGAGGCGCAGGTGAGCGGCGACCAAGCAGCGATCGACAATACCAAGGCGACGCTCGCCTACACCACGATCACCGCCCCTATCGACGGCCGCACCGGCATCAGGCTCGTCGATCAAGGCAATATTCTACACGCTTCCGACACGACCGGCATCGTCGTCATTACGCAAGTGAAGCCGATTTCGGTGATCTTCAACTTGCCGCAGCAACAATTGCGAGCCGTAAGCGCGGCAATGGTCAAGGACCCGGTGACGGTCAACGCGCTCGAATCGGACAATGCTACGGTCATCGACAAAGGTGTGATCCAGGTGATCGACAATCAGGTCGACCAAACGACCGGGACAATCAGATTCAAGGCCCTGTTTCCGAACGCCAATCTGCAATTGTGGCCCGGCCAGTTCGTGAATGTGCGCGTTTTCGTCGATGTGCTGAAGCACGCCGTCGTGGTGCCGACTGCGGCGGTTCAGCGTGGCCCGAACAATAGCGCCTATGTCTATGTTCTCGGTGAGAATTCCAAAGTATCGCTGCGCACTGTCGGAACCGGCCGCCAAAACGAGACCGACGCCGTCATCACCTCGGGGCTCCAACCTCCCGAACAAGTCGTGACGACCGGGTTTTCGCGATTGACCGACGGCACGGAGGTGAGAGCTGGGCCGGCGGCGGCCGATTCCACGGCGCCCGCGCCAGCCCAGCCGCGCTCCGGCCAGCGCCGCGCCGGCGGCACGGCTCCGGGAGGCCCGCCGGTGGCGGCCGGCGCTCCCGAGGGCGCTCCTGCCGCTTCGCCGCAACCGCCTGCGGGAGCGCCCACCGTCGTTCCCAATCCTGCCGCTCGTCCGGCCGCCGCAGGCGGCCCGCCGAAGGGGCCCGCAGCCGCCCCCGACGCCTCGATCACCGGACCGGGCAGCGGCCCGCAAGGTGGCGGCGGGGCGCGCCGCAAGCGCGGCCAGCCCCCGCAAGTCGACGGCCTGGGTCCGGCGCCCGCACCTTCGCCGACAGCAAGGGCTGCGCCTCCGCAATGAGCGTTTCGACGCCCTTCATCGAGCGGCCGATCGCGACCTCGCTGCTCGGCTTCGCGGTGTTGTTGTGCGGGGTCCTGGGCTTCCTGCGCTTGCCCGTGTCGGCGCTGCCGCAGGTCGACTTCCCGACGATCCAGATCACGACGCAGCTGCCGGGCGCCAATCCGGAGACCATCGCCTCGCTGGTGACGGCGCCGCTCGAGCGACAGTTCGGGCAGATCCCGTCGCTCGCCGCCATGTCGTCGCAAAGCTCCTTCGGTCTCTCCCAAGTGACGCTGCAATTCGATCTCGACCGCGACATCGACGCCGCCGCGCAAGACGTGCAGTCGGCGATCAATGCCGCAGGCTCGACCTTGCCGCGCAATCTCCCCTACCCGCCGACCTATGCCAAGGTGAACCCCGCCGATACGCCGATCCTGACGCTTGCTCTCACCTCGCACAGCGAGTCGCTGCGGACGCTCTCCGATCTCGCCGACACGCTCTTGGCGCAGCGCCTGAGCGAGGTGAGCGGCGTCGGTCACGTCTCGGTCGAGGGCGGCATCAAACCGGCGATCCGCGTCCAGGCCGATCTCGCGCGCCTCGCCTCCTACAGGATCGGCTTGGAGGATTTGCGCGCCGCGATCGTCGCGGCGAATGTCGCGGGCTCCAAAGGCGCGCTCGACGGCGCGCAGCAATCCTATACCATCGCGGCGAACGACCAGATCGCCGCGGCCGCCGCCTATCGCACCGTGGTCGTCGCCTACCGCAACGGCGCGCCGGTGCTCTTGCAGGACGTGGCCGAGGTCGTCGACGGCCTCGAGAACTCGCGGGTCGGCGGCTGGTACCAGGGCGAACCCGCCGTCATCATCGACGTGCAACGCCAGCCCGGCGCCAACATCATCGCGACCGTCGATCTCGTGAAGAAGGAGTTGCCACGGCTCTCGCGCTCGATGCCGGCCGGCGTCTCGGTCAAGATCGTCAATGACCGCACGGATACGATCCGCGCCTCGATCGCCGATGTCGAATTCACGCTGGTCCTCGCCGCCGTCCTCGTCGTGCTGGTGGTGCTGTTGTTCTTGCGCACCTTGCGCGCCACCATCATCGCGGGCGTCGCGCTTCCCTTGTCGATCGTCGCTACCTTCGCGGCGATGTGGCTTGCCGGTTTCTCCCTCGACAATCTGTCGCTGATGGCGTTGACCATCGGAACCGGCTTCGTCGTCGACGATGCGATCGTCATGATCGAGAACATCGTGCGCAACATGGAAGGGGGTAAATCACCGCTCCGGGCGGCGCTCGACGGCGCCGGTCAGATCGGCTTCACGATCATCTCGCTCACCGTCTCGTTGATCGCCGTCTTTATCCCGCTGTTGTTCATGACCGGCCTCGTCGGACGGATGTTTCGCGAATTCGCCCTCACCTTGTCCCTCGCGGTGGTGGTCTCGGCCATCGTCTCCTTGACGCTGACGCCGATGATGTGCGGGCAGCTGTTGCGCGGAGCCCATGATCGAGCGCCGAGTTTCCTGGCACGGGCCGCCGAATGGCCCATGACGGCGATGACGCGCCTCTATGCGGCGACGCTCGGCTGGGCTCTGGCGCGGCGACGCTTCATGCTGTTCCTTACCTTCGGCACGCTGGCCCTGACGGGATATCTCTACATCGTCATCCCCAAAGGGTTCCTGCCGCGTCAGGATACCGGCCTGCTGACGGTCGTCCTGCAAGGCGCTCCCGACGTCTCCTTCGCGGAGATGAGCCGCCTGCAGAGCGCCGTATCGGTGATCATCAGCAAGGACAAGGATGTCGCCGGTGTCGTGGCGGTGCTCGGCATCGGCACGCTGAACCCCACGACGAATGTCGGGCGCCTCTCGGTGACCCTCAGGCCGCGCAACAACCGCACCGACACCGCCGACGCGATCGGCACGCGATTGATGAAGGAAGCCTCCGACGTTCCCGGGGTGATGCTGTTCGTCGAGCCCGTGCAGGATATTCAGATCACCACGCGCGCCAGCCGGTCCCAATACCAATATACCTTGACCGGCATCGACAGCGACGAGATCGGCCAGTGGGCGTCCCGCCTCGCCGACCGGCTGCAATCGCTATCGAGCTTTCGCAACATCGCGCTCGAGACGCAGGACGGGGGCTTGCGCACCTTCATCCAGATCGACCGCGAGAAGGCTGGCCGGCTCGGCATTTCAGTCCAGAACATCGACGACACGCTGAACGACGCCTTCGGGCAGCGGCAGATCTCGACGATCTACGCCCAAGCGAACCAGTATAGGGTGATCCTGGAGGCAGCCCCGCAATATCAGACGGATCCCTCGGCACTCGACAAGCTCTACGTCACGGCTTCGACCAACACCTCGCTCGCGACCGCGCTCGGCGCCTCTGCGACCGCGACGGTCACGACCTCGATCCTCGGCTCGCCGCAGGTTCCGCTCGCTTCGGTCGCCACGGTGAGACGCACCACCGCCCCTTTGTCGATCGCTCACGAGCAGCAATTTCCGGCGGCAACCATCTCCTTCGACCTCGCACCCGATGCTTCGCTCGGGGATGCGGTCGACGCCATCGGACGCGCCGAAAGCGAGATCGGCATGCCGCTCTCGGTCACTGGCTCCTTCAGCGCCGATGCCGCCGAATTCAACCGCTCGCTCGCCGGCGAGCCTTGGCTGATCCTCGCCGCGGTGGTCACGATCTATCTCGTGCTCGGCATCCTCTATGAGAGCTTCATCCACCCGCTGACGATCCTCTCCACCCTCCCCTCTGCCGGCGTCGGAGCGCTCCTCGCATTGATGCTGTTCAAACAGGACCTGTCGATCGTCGCCCTGATCGGCATCGTGCTGTTGATGGGCATCGTCAAGAAGAATGCGATCATGATGATCGACTTCGCTCTGGACGCCGAGCGCAGCGACGGGCTCTCACCGGAGGATGCCATCGTGCGGGCCTGCCATCTGCGCTTCCGCCCGATCATGATGACGACGCTCGCAGCCTTGTTCGGAGCATTGCCGCTCGCGCTCGCCCACGGAACAGGCAGCGAGCTGCGCATCCCGCTCGGGATCACGATCATCGGCGGCTTGCTCCTGAGCCAGCTCCTGACGCTCTACACGACGCCGGTCATCTATCTTCTGTTTGAAGGCCTGCGCGACCGTTTTTGGGGCAAGCGGCAACCACCGCACCGGCCGACCGCCGCAATCGTGTTGATGCCGACACCTGCTCCGCCGCTCGGGCAGGAGGCGGCGGAATGATCAATTTCTCCGCGCCCTTCATCTATAGGCCGGTCGGCACCACGCTCATGGCGATTGGGCTCTTCCTGATCGGCGCCGTCGCCTACGCCTTTCTGCCCGTGGCCAGCCTGCCGACGGTCGAATATCCGGTGATCCGCGTCTCGGCGAGCCGGCCGGGCGCGGATCCCGCGACCATGGCCGCTTCGGTCGCGGCGCCCCTCGAGCGCCACCTCGCCGAGATCGCCGGGGTGAACGAGATCACCTCGAATTCCTCGCTCGGCTCGACCACGATCACCGTCCAATTCGATCTCAATCGGAGTATCGACAACGCGGCACGTGACGTGCAGGCCGCGCTCAACGCCGCAGCGACCGATCTGCCGGGGGACCTCCCCACGCTTCCGACCTTCCGCAAGGCGAACCCGGCAGCGGCGCCGGTCATCATCCTGGCGCTCACCTCCGACAGCCTGCCGGCGGACGCCCTCTACGATGCGGCCGATTCCATCGTCGCACAGCGCATCTCCCAGGTGGACGGGGTCGGCGAGGTGACGGTGAACGGCGCCGAACAGCCGGCAATCCGGGTGCGCGTCGATCCGGCGCGGCTTGCCGCCATGGGCGTCAGCCTCGATTCGATCCGCACCGCGATCATCAACGCCAACGCCCCAAATCAGCTCGGCGGCTTCGAGGGCAAGACCCAGAGCGAAACCATCCAAACGAATGATCTCATCACCGCGCTGCAGGACTACCGCGACATCGTGGTCAGGTCGGCCAACGGCACGATCGTCAAGCTCTCGCAGATCGCCCAGCTCCGGCGCGGCGTGCGCAACAGCCGCGCAGCGGGTTGGTACAATCACAAGCCGGCGGTGCTGCTCATCGTCACCAAGCAATCCGATGCCAACGTCATCGACACCGTCGACCATGTGAAGGCGCTCATCCCGCAGTTGCGGCATCTTATCCCGGCCGGCATCAATATCGAGGTGATGGGCGACCGTACCGTGACGATCCGCGCCTCCATCCGCGACATCCAGCGCACCTTGCTCATCGCCATCGCGCTCGTGATGATGGTGGTGTTCGTGTTTCTCCGCCGCGCCACGCCGACCATCGCGGCGGGAATCACCGTGCCCTTGTCGCTCGCCGGCACTTGCGCCGCCATTTGGGCGGCGGGCTTCACGCTCGACAATCTGTCGCTGATGGCGATCACCGTCTCGGTCGGCTTCGTGGTCGACGACGCCATCGTGATGATCGAGAACATCCACCGCAACATGGAAGCTGGGATGGGACGGCTCGAAGCCGCGCTGACCGGCGCTCGCCAGATCGGTTTCACGGTGGTGTCGATCTCGGTCTCTCTGATCGCCGCCTTCATTCCGCTCCTGTTCATGCAAGGCATATTGGGCAGGCTGTTCCGCGAATTCTCGCTGACGCTCGTCTTCGCGATCGTAGTGTCGACCTTCGTCTCGCTCACCGTGACCCCGATGATCTGCGGACGCTTCATGCGCCGCGAGCATGATACCAAACCGCGCTGGTACGACAGGCTGATCGAGGGCGCGCTGTCGCACCTGACGAACGGCTATGCGAGATCGTTGCGCGTCGGACTGCGCCACCCCTGGCTGATGCTGATCGTCATGCTGGCCACTATCGGGCTGACCGTGCAGCTCTTCCGCACCACGCCGAAAGGCTATTTCCCGCAAGACGATACCGGCCTCCTCTTCGGTTTTACCGAAGCCTCGCCCGACGTCTCTTTCCCGGCCATGGCAAAGTTGCAGCAGCAGGCCGGCGATATCGTGGTCGGCGATCCAGCGGTCGCCGGCGTGTCCTCCTTCGTCGGCGGAGGCTCGACCGTCAATCACGGCACCTTCTACGTCAGCCTGAAGCCCGATTCAGAGCGCAGGCTCTCGGCGCTGCAAGTGATCGCGCGCATGCGTGAAAAGCTGAACAGCCTGGCGGGCCTGCGCGTCTATCTCTTCCCGGTTCAGGATTTGCGGTCCGGCGCGCGGCAGGGCAAGGCGCAATACCAATTGACGCTCTGGGATCCGAATTTCGATGAGCTCCTCGAATGGTTCCCGAAGGTTCTGGAGCGTGTCCGCACAGTGCCTGGTCTCGTCGATGTCGCCTCCGACCGCGAGAAAGGTGGCCTGCAGGCGAATGTGGTGATCGACCGGCCAACCGCCTCCCGCCTCGGCGTCGCCATCCAGGACATCGACGCCGCCCTCGGCGACGCTTTTGGACAGAGGCAAATCTCGACCATCTACTCGCAACGCAACCAGTATCGCGTTGTGCTGGAAGTCACCCCGGTGCGCGCCAGCGACCCGTCCGATCTCTCCGGCCTTTACGTGCCAGGCAGGGGCGGCGTCGCCGTGCCCTTGCCGTCCGTGGCGCGCGTCGAGCGCGGCGCGACGCCGCTCGTCGTCAATCATCAAGGACAGTTCCCCTCGATCACCATCACCTACAACCTCACGCCGGATACACCGGTCGGCGTCGCCACCGACGCCGTGCAGAAGGCGGTCGACGACATGCATCTGCCGGCTTCGCTGCATGCCGAACTCGCGGGGGACGCCAAGTCCATCGCCGACAATTCGGGCGGCCAGGGTACGCTCATCATCGTCGCTTTGCTCGCCATCTATATCGTGCTCGGCGTGCTTTATGAGAGCCTGGTGCATCCGGTGACCATCATCTCCACCTTGCCTTCGGCCGGTCTCGGCGCGCTGATCGCCATCAATGTGGCGCATATGGATCTCACCGTGATTGCGTTCATCGGCATCATCCTGCTCATCGGCATCGTCAAGAAGAACGGCATCATGCTCGTCGATTTCGCGATCCATGCGGAGCGCACACGCGGCCTGCGGCCGAGCGAATCGATCCTCGAGGCTTGCGTCGAGCGCTTTCGGCCGATCCTGATGACGACGCTCGCCGCGCTGTTCGGCGCTGTCCCGCTGACGGTCGCCATCGGGGCAGGCTCCGAGCTGCGCCGCCCGCTCGGCATCACCATCGTCGGCGGGCTGATCTTGTCGCAAGCGCTCACGCTCTACACGACGCCGGTGATCTATCTCTTGATGGCGCGGCTGTCGCGTTTCTGGCGACGCCGCAGAGCGGCCGAACCGACGCCGGCGCCTGCCATCAGCGCGACGAGCTAGCCGGGAGGGTGCGCGTCCAGCGCACCGTCATCGCAGCGATGCAGGCGGCGAGACGCCGCCCCTCCGTGTGCCCGCCACACGCTCCTCAGCCGCGCTTCACGCGAGGCGAGCGCGGGCCGGCCGCATCAACGACCGCGCGAGTCGATAGCCGAGCAGGATCGCCACCAGCAGCGCGTAGACGACGGGTTCGATCGGCCAGGACTTCACCGACATCAGGAAATGCGTAACCGCGAGGATCGCTGCGAGATAGACGAGGCGATGCAGGCGGCTCCAGACCTTGGCGCCGATACGCCGGATCGCCGCGTTGTTGGAGGTGATCGCGAGCGGCACGAGGATGACGAAGCAGCCCATGCCTATGGTGATGTAGAGCCGCTTGAGCACGTCGGCGAGGATGGCGTCGAGATCGAGGCCCTGGTCGAGCACGAGATAAGTCGAGAGATGCAAGACGGCGTAATAAAAGGCGAGGAGCCCCAGTGCGCGCCGGTAGCGAATGAGATTGATCCCGACGAGCTGCCGCACCGGCGTAATGGCGAGGCTGCCGATGAGGAAGCGCAAGGCCCAGAGCCCGAGTGCATGCTCCAGCGACCGCAACGGGTCGGCGCCGAGCCGATCGGTCAAGCCGAGCTCGAGCCACCACACGGCCGGCACGAGGCCGATGAGATAGATGAGGATCCTCGGCGGCGCCTGCGGCAACCTGCGGCGCGCGCCGGCGACGGGCGCTCGGGAGACCTCGACCGACATCAAAAATATTTGCGCAAATCCATGCCCGCGTAGAGGCTCGCGACCTGATCGGCATAGCCGTTGAAGAGCAAAGTCGGGCGGCGCTTGGCGAGCAGCCCGCCCTCCCCGATGCGACGCTCGGTCTTCTGGCTCCAGCGCGGATGATCGACCTCCGGATTCACATTCGAATAAAAGCCGTATTCGGTCGAATTCTGCAGATTCCAGGTCGCTGGCGGCACTTGCTCCACGAGCTTGATGCGAACGATCGACTTGATGCCTTTGAAGCCGTATTTCCAGGGCAGGACGAGCCGCATCGGCGCCCCGTTCTGGTTGGGCAGCGTCTCGCCGTAGATCCCCACCGCCAGAATGGCCAGGGGATGCATCGCCTCGTCGAGGCGCAGCCCTTCCACATAAGGCCAGTCGAGGGGCTGAAACAGGCCGCGCTGGCCCGGCATCTCGCTTGGGCGCACCAGCGTCTCGAAGGCGACGAATTTGGCGCTGCCCTGCGGCTCGGCGCGCTTGAGCACCTCGGCGAGCGGAAAGCCGACCCAGGGGATCACCATCGACCAGCCTTCGACGCAACGATGACGGTAGATGCGTTCCTCGAGCGAGAACGGCTTGATGAAGTCCTCGAGCGCATAGTCGGCGGGCTTGGCGACAAGCCCGTCGACCTTCACGGTCCAGGGCTTCGTCGTCAACGTATGGGCATTCTGACCCGGATCGCCCTTATCGGTGCCGAATTCGTAGTAATTGTTGTAGCTCGTCACATATTCGCGCGCCGTAGGCGTCTCGTCCGTCGAGAATGGGCTCTTGGCGGATGCAAGCGTGTCGGCATGCGCGGCTCGCGCAGAGAGGCCGGCAAAGGGCAATGCCGCCGCTGCGCCGATGAACTGGCGTCGGTCGACATAGAGCGCCCGCGGGGTGATTTCCGACGGACGAATATCATTGGCTCTACGAATGATCATCGCGATCTCCTCGCGCGCGGCGATATTGGGCAGTTATGGCATGAATCGGGATCGAAAGCGTCACGATCACGTGATTCCAATGCCAGGAAGACCTGGCATATTTGCCATCGCCCCTTCTCCTCGCCCGCTCAGGCCAGTTCCTCGTTCCAGGTTCGCCCTTCGCGTTCGACGAGCGCGATCGAGGAAGCTGGCCCCCAAGTGCCCGCGAGATAGGGCCGCGGCGATTCCGGCGAACGGCTCCAGGCCTCCCGAATCGGGTCGATCCAGCGCCAGGCGGCCTCGACCTCGTCACGGCGCATGAATAGCGACTGGTTGCCGCGGATCACGTCCATGACCAGGCGCTCATAGGCCTCCGGCACATGCCCGGTGAAGGTCTTGGCGAAGCTCATATCGAGCGGCACATGTTGGAGGCGCATGCCGCCCGGCCCAGGCTCCTTGATCATCAGCCACAGCTTGATGCCCTCGTCGGGTTGCAGGCGGATGACCAGCCGGTTGGCCGGAATGGTGTTCGTCGCGCCGTCGAAGATCGCATGCGGCACCGGACGGAAGGCGACCTCGATATCGGAGACGCGCTGCGGCAGGCGCTTGCCGGAGCGCAGATAGAAGGGCACGCCGGCGAAGCGCCAATTGGCGACGCCGGCCTTGATGGCCACGAAGGTCTCGGTATTCGATGTCTTCTTGCCGATCTCCTCGAGATAGCCCGGCACCGCCTCCCCGTTCGAGGCGCCGGCCCGATATTGACCGCGCACGGTGAACATCGCCGCATTGGCATCCGTGATCGGCACCAGCGCCTTCAGCACCTTGAGCTTTTCGTCGCGCAGCGCATTGGCGTCGAAGGCGGAAGGCGGCTCCATCGCGACCAGGCAGAGGAGCTGCAGCATATGGTTCTGAACCATGTCGCGCAGCGCTCCCGAGGCGTCGTAATATTCCCCGCGTTTCTCGACCCCGATGCTTTCGGCGACAGTGATTTGCACATGGTCGATATGGGCCGAGTTCCATACGGGCTCGAACAAGGCGTTGGCGAAGCGCAGCGCCATCAGGTTCTGTACGGTCTCCTTGCCGAGATAATGGTCGATGCGAAAGATCTGCGGCTCCTTGAAGACCGCGCCGATGGCGTCGTTGATCGCGGCGGCGGAGGCGCCGTCATGGCCGATCGGTTTCTCGACGATGATGCGGGCTTTCGGCGTCACCAAGGCATGCTTGGCGAGCTGATCGGCGATCGGACCGAAGAGCTCGGGGCTGGTCGCCAGATAGAAGGCGCGCACGCGCTCGTTCCCGGTCGCGAGCGTGCGAGCGAGCTCGGCCCAACCCTTCTCGCCTGCCACGTCGACAGCCACATGCTCGATGCGGGCGAGGAAACGCTCATGGCTGGGCGAGCAGGAGGCATGCTTGCCGACGAACTGCATCAGCGACTTGGCGACGCTGGCGCGGAATTCGTCGACGGACATGGCGCGCCGAGCGACGCTTATGATGCGGGTCGGTTCCGAGAATTGGCCATCGACGTCGCGTTGGAACAGGGCTGGGAACAGCTTGCGGTGGGCAAGATCACCCGTCCCGCCGAACACCACGAGATCGAAGGGTTCGACGCTGATGATTCGTGCGACCATGCCAATTCCTTTGCGCGACCGGCTGCGAACGTTCAAGCATTCAAGATATGTGCCTGTGACAATGCGCCGGGCAGGCGTTCGGAGTATGACGCCGGCGATCTGCGGAGCCATTCATGACCGATATCGCCTTCGACGCACCGAGACGGGACGCCCGTGTCATCAGCCTGGTCGGCGCGGCCCATTGCGCGAGCCACTTCTTCCAGCTGGTGCTGCCGCCGCTTTTTCCGCTGATGAAGGCCGGTTTCGGGGTCGATTTCACGGCACTCGGCTTCATGATGGCTGTGCTCTTCTCGGTTTCCGCCGTCGCCCAGGTCGTGGCAGGCTTTATCGTCGACCGCTTCGGCGCGCAGCGAATCCTGCCGGTCGGAATTGCCTGCCTCGGCTTTGCAATGCTCGGCATAGGTTTCGCGCAAAGCTATTGGATGCTGTTGCCCCTAGCGGCGCTCGGCGGCATTGGCAATTCGGTTTTCCACCCTGCCGATTATTCGGTGCTGACCGCGCGCGTCACACCATCGCGGCTGGCGCGTGCCTATTCGGTGCACACGGTGAGCGGCACGGTCGGCTGGGCGGTCGCGCCGGTCACCATGCTCATACTGTCGCAATGGCTTGGTTGGCGAGGCGCGCTGATGGCGGTCGGCGTGCTCGGCCTCATCCTGGCTGTCTTCATCGCCAGCGAGCACTCCGAGCTCACGACGGCCCGACACGGCCATTCGGTCGCGAAACGCGGCGCCGGCGTCGACGCGATGTCGCTCTTCACCCCGCCGATACTGATGGCCTTCCTCTATTTCACCTTGCTCGCCATCGCCGGCGGGGCCACGCAGAATTTCTTCCCCACCATGCTGCCGCAAGTGCAGGATGTGACGCTCGCGCTCGCGGCCACGATCACCACCGCCTATCTCGCCGCCAGCGCCTTCGGCTCCTTCGCCGGCGGCTACGTGGCTGACATGACGAGGGATCATGACCGGGTCATCGGTGCGGGTCTGCTCGGGGCCGCGGTGATCGCGCTGCTGATCGGCTTTGCACCAATGCCCTTGATCCTGCTGTTCGCCGCCGCGATGACGATGGGCTTTCTGTCGGGCCTCACCGTTCCTTCACGCGACATGCTGGTGCGTGCCGCCACTCCTCCGGGTGCGACAGGGAAAGTGTTCGGCTTCGTCTATTCAGGGCTCGATCTCGGCTCGCTCGTCTCGCCCGTGGTGGTCGGCGCGCTGATCGACCACGGGCACACGCCTTACGCCTTCGTCTTCATCGCGACGGCGCTGGCGGCGACCGTCGCTGCCGCGATCGCGGTGAAGCACAACCAGCATCCAGGATAGAGCCGCGTCGATCGGAACTCAGGCCATTTGCTCTGCAAATGGAGGTCATTGCGCAAACGTCTTCTTGAACGATTCGAGCAGGCCCGGATAGGTGTCCTTCAAGTAAGCCCAATCGAGGATGTATCGCGTGGTGTTGGTGCCCGCAGGAAGATTGGGCAGGGGCGGCGCACCCGGCATCGTTCCAGGCTGGCCGACAACGGTCGAGAAAATCACCTGCGCCTCGGGCGTCATCATATAGGCGACCAGCAACTTGGCGGCGGCCGCATGCGGGGCGCCTTTCAACAGGGCGGCCGGCGCCGGCAAGGCCGTGTAGCCCTCTGCCGGCCAGACGAAATCGAGCGGCGCCGACTGCTTCTTTGCATTGAGGTATTGCGCGTAGGCGGTGATCGGAGACAGCGATGCCTGCCCGCTCGCAACCATCTGCAGGCGGCCACCGCGCCAGGGGTCAACAGCGGCTTGTTGGCGGCCAGCTGATCAAGCCAAGCCTGATCGATGATCTTCGCCTTGAGGGCCGCGGCAAGCGCCTGGCTCACCCCGTTGACGCCGGCAGGATTGCTCATCGCGACCTTGCCGCGCCACTTCGGATCGACGAAATCCTTCCAGCCTTTCGGCCCGCTTCCCGCGGCCACCAGCGTCGAGTTGACGATGGCGCCGAGCGGAATCGAGGCGTAGCCGATCCATTCATTATCCATCCCGATGAGCTGCTGGGGTATGCCCTTGGCGGTATCGGGAACGAAAGGCTCGAGCCAGCCGTGCTTATGCGCCGTCAACATGTCGGGCTCACCGCTCATCACCAGATCGACCTGCGGGCCAGTGCTGGCGAATTCCGCCGTGAGCCGCGCCTCCAATGGCGGTCCGAACAGGTCCACGGATCTTACGGTTAAGCCGGGGAACTTCTTCTGGAACGCCTCGTAAACGGGCACGTTGTCGGCCGACGAGGCCGCGTAGACGAGAATCTCTTTCTGTCCCGCGGCCTGCGCAGTCTTGAACAGGTTTTGCAGGTAAGTGTCCGCTGCGCCGGTCGATTGATCCTGGGCGTGCGCAGCTAAGGCGATGACCAGTCCGGCAATGGCAATGCCCGCTAAGGCAAAACGATCGAGATGTCGCCACATAGCGTGCTCCCTCCGAGGCCCCCCAATACGTTTCGCCGTGCTTGACGTGCACGCCGCCAGCCTAAATCCGATCACCGGCCGCAAGCGACACCGGCGTTCAAGGAAATCTCTGCCGTTGAGCGGGCCATCGTCTGTCCCATGCCGTTGGGACAGACGGCTTTCCACCCTCCAATACCGATGGCAAACGACCGCTTGAGGAGGTCGCAGTTGGTGAGGCTTTGCGATTTGCGACCTTGGGCACTAAACAATGGATCATGGACGCTCCCCTGTTCGACGCGACATCGGGGGTGGCGGCTGCGGCGATCGTCGGACCGAGGCCAACGGATCTCCTTATGAGGATCCCGCCATACGCGCGCCCGCGCGACGGGTTCAGCCTGACTGGCCGGGCGCCGGCCTTTTTCGCCGTGCTCTTGATCGGTTATTTCCTGATCTGGCCGCTGATCATGCTGGCTTTCGGCGCGCTCAGGACCTCGCCCTTCGGCACCGCCGGCACTTGGACTTTGTCCGGCTATGCGACGGTCATCAGCGATCACCGCACGCTGCCCACGCTCGTCGCCACCATCGTTTATGCCGGCGTCTCGACGGCTTGCTGCATGCTGCTCGGGCTCTATTTCGCCACCGTTGCAACGCGGTTTTCGACAGCGCTGCATCGCCTCATTACGCCGGCCATGGTCGTGCTCGTTGCCACGCCGCGCCTGTTCTATGCCTTGAGCTGGGGCATGCTCGGCAATTCCAACAGCGGGCTGTTCGCTTCCGCGCTGCACCGGCTCGGCGTCGGGCAGTTGCCCGACTGGGCTACTGTCTACAGCTGGCCCGGTCTGCTCCTCGTCACGTCGCTGAAGCTGACCGGTTTCGCCTACCTGCTCCTCTATGGCCCGGTCAGCCGCATAGACCTCAGCTTGGAGGATGCGGCGGTCATGGCCGGGGTAGCGCGCCATCGTGCCTTCTTCGACGTCACGGTGACCGCGCTGACGCCGGCATTGCTCGCGGCGGGCATGTTGATGTTCGTCGACGTCCTGCAGGTCTTCGATCTGCCGGCAGTGCTCGGCATGCCGGCCGGCATTCACACCTTGCCGATCCGGGTCAATGACTATCTGCTCGAGACGACGCAGCCCAATTGGGCCGCTGCCAGCGCGTTGTCGACCATCATCGTCGTGGTGATAGCCATCCTGCTCGTCGTGCAGCGCCGGATGATGCGCGACAGGGATTTCGTGACAATCGGCGGCAAGGCCGGATCAAGCTCGAGGGCGGACATCGGCCGATGGCGGATCGTGGTGGACATCTCGATCCTCGCTTTCCTGCTCATCGCCATTCTCCTGCCCATCGCCCAAGTCGCGCTCGGCTCTTTCCAGCCGTTCTTCGGCCTCTATGGCGTATGGACGCTGGCCAATTATCGCACGGCCGTCGGCGACCCGGACGTCGTGCGCGCACTTTGGATCACGCTCGCGATTGCGGTCGTCGGCGGTTTCATCACGGTGGTGGCGTCCTTCGGGATGGCCCATCTGATGCAGCGACGGCCCAACACGCCATTGGCCATCCTGTCGCGCATCGGCTCCTGGGTGCCGGCGACCGCACCCGGCATCGTCCTGAGCCTCGCGCTGCTCTGGTCCTATCTCAACACGCCGATCGTGCGGCAGTTGTTCGGCACACCGTGGCTCATGTTGTTTGCGCTCGTGGTCGGTTCCATTCCGATCGGCGTTCGAACATGCGAAGGCATAGTCGCTCAGGTCGGCCGTGAGGTGGAAGAAGCGGCGCGCATCTGCGGTGCGCGCAACGTCACGGCCATTGCGGAGATCACCGCGCGACTGTGCACGCCCAGCCTGCTTGCGGCATGGTTCCTGGTCGGGCTCAACATTTCGGGCACGCTCGATATCCCCCTGCTCCTGCAATCGATCAATGCCCAGACCGTCGCCACGATGACCTATCAGCTCTACACCTACGGCAAGGTGCCACAAGCCGCCGCGGTCTATTGTCTCTATCTTTCCTGCGCGCTGCTGGTGCCCACCGTTATCGTGATCATGTTCGGGCTGCGGCGCGTCGCACGCGCATCGCTGCCACACGCTTCGCGGCGCGTCGCCGCGCTCGCGGAACACTTCCGTGCGACCCGCTGATCCTGCCGTCGCCGCGCGTGGCGAGAGCGGCGTCGGCATCGTCGTCGACGGCGTGGCGAAGAGTTTCGCGCGCACCGCCGTCCTGCACGGCATCGATCTGGCGGTTCGCGCGGGAGAATTCTTGTGCCTGTTGGGACCGAGCGGTTGCGGCAAGACGACGCTCTTGCGCTGCCTTGCCGGACTCGAGCGTCCCGATGCCGGCTCGATCGCCATCGGCGATCGTCCGGTCGTTGACATTGAGGCGGGTCTCTTCGTGCCACCGGAGCGACGACGGCTCGGCATGGTGTTTCAGCACTACGCACTGTGGCCGCACATGACCGTTGAGCAGAACATCGCGTATCCCCTGAGAAAGCAGGGCGTGCCACCGGCGGCCCGGGCCGAGAGGATCCGGCAGATCATGAAAGTCGTGAACCTGCCGGCCGTGCTCGAGAAGAGGCCGGCTCAACTTTCCGGCGGCCAGCAGCAGCGGGTCGCGCTCGCCCGCGCGCTCGTCTATGAGCCTCCCGTCTTGCTTCTCGACGAACCGCTGTCCAATCTCGACGCGACTCTGCGCCGACAGCTTCGCCGCGAGCTTCGCCAATTGCACGAGCGTCTTGGCACGACGACAGTGCTCGTGACGCACGATCAGGAGGAAGCCGCCGCACTCGCCGACACGATTGCCGTCATGTATCAGGGCCGCGTGGCGCAGTTCGGCACGGCTGCCGAGGTGCTTGCCCATCCGCGCACCCGGTTCGTTGCCGAGTTCGTCGGCTTCGACAACTTTATTCCGGGATGTGTGGTCGACGCTGGTCACGAGCGCGCCGTGATCGCGATCGGTCCGGCTGCCAAGGTGGAACTCAAGGCGGATGCGTCGTACGCGACGACGGGCGACCATATCGTGATCGCAGCGCGCAGCGATTCGCTCAGGCTCAGCTGCGCCGAAGCGACCGGGCCCGATGGCGCATCGCCTCGCGGGGTGGTCCGGCGCGTCACGAAGGCGGGACTCGGCGTCGAGCTCGAGGTCATGGTGGGCGACCACGTCATCCTCGTTCATGAGTCGGGAGAAGCGACGAGATTCGAGCCCGGTGCGGACGTGCATATCGATTTTGCGACAAGCGGCGCGGTCATCGTCGCCGACGATCCGGAAGGACCAGTACAAGCGCCCTGATGAACATGATCGGCATCTTTGCGTGCTCTGTCCCATCGCGTTGGGACAGACCTCTTGCGCCAGGCGATGAACTATTCGCAAGCTTGTGTAGATATGCGCCGGGCATTCTGATCTGCGGGCAGATGGTGGGTTGATGCAAGACGAGATCTTCGAACGCGGAATGGAAATGCGACGCCATCTCGTCGGCGCCGAACGCACCGAGCAGGAGCTTGGGCATGCGACGGATATGGATCTTCCGCTGCAGGATCTCATCACGAGATACTGCTTCGGCGAAGTCTGGGGGCGAGATGGCCTGTCGCCAAAAGTGCGCAGCCTGTTGACCATAGCGATGGTGATGGCGCTCAATCGCCAATGGGCGGTGAAAGGGCACATTCTCGGCGCGCTCAAGAATGGAGCGACCAAGACCGAGATCCGCGAGCTGATCATTCACGCGATGATCTATTGCGGCGTTCCGGCGGCGGTAGAAGGCATGCGCGCGGCGCGGGAAGCTTTGCGCGAAGCGGGACTGGAGTAAGTTCACCGTGGCCGAAGAGCGCAAGGCGCGGATCGGGTTCATCGGCATCGGCGCCATGGGTTGGCCGATGGCGACCAATCTGGTGCGCGCAAACTATCCTGTGAGCGTGTTCGATGCCGATCGCGGACAGCAAGATCGTTTCGTCGGCAAGGAGGGTGGTCGAGCCACGGCATCGCTTGCCGAGCTCGGGCGTGGCGCCGAGGTCGTGATCACCATGTTGCCGACCGGCGCCATCGTTCGCCAGGTCCTGCTCGAGACCGAGGGTGGCCTTGCTAAGTCACTCGCCCGCGGCAGCGTCGTCATCGATATGAGCTCGTCGGATCCGACCGGCACGCGCGAACTTGCGGCAGCTTTGCGCGCGCACGGCATCGCCCTCGTCGACGCGCCGGTCTCCGGCGCGGTCAAAGGCGCGGTGGAAGGCCGTCTGACCATCATGATCGGCGGCGATGACAAGGCGGTGATCGACCGCGTGCGCCCGATCCTGTCGGTGCTTGGGCCCCGCCACTTTCTCACCGGCGGCGCTGGCTCGGGACACGCGATGAAGGCGCTCAACAATTTCCTGAGCGGCACCGGCTTCATCATGATGGCGGAAGCACTGATCATCGGCCGCAAGTTCGGCCTCGATCCGGGAACCATGATCGATGTCATCAACGAGTCGACCGGCCGCACGCACGCGACGGCAAACCTCGGGCGCCAGGAGGTCATCAGTCGCAACTTCGGCACCAAGTTCCTGCTCGGCCTGATGGCGAAGGACGTGAAGATCGCCGCTGATCTTGCCGAAGATCTACAGGTCCAGGCGCCGCTCTGCCGCATGAGCCGCGACCTCTGGCAGCGCGCCCGCGAGGTCGTGGGAGGTAGTGAGGATCATTCGGCTGCCATCAAATATTGGGAAATGCTGAATGGCCTCAGCGTCAGCGAGGGACCGCCCGGCGAGTGACGCTTTCGACCCTATATTCACGAGTTGACGGGGTGCAAGACCAGTCGGCCGCGATGCTTCCGCGTCATGGCTGCACCCGGGCAGTGATTTCGGGCGCATGACGCCGAGAGACGAAAGATTTGCAATTGTGCAGGGCATCGGAAGGAAGGACTTGAGCATGGCTCAGATCACCGAACGCGAGTCTCAGCCGCGTGCGGCAGATCTGTCCTTTTCTTCGCTACTCAAGCGGGCAAAGGAGCTGACGCCGTTCTTCTCCTCGCAGGCCACAGCCGGCGAAGCGCAAGGCTCGCTGACCGAAGCAACGGTGAACGCGCTCCGCGACGGCGGCTTCTTCTCGCTATGGATTCCGCGTCAGCTCGGCGGCGCCGAGCTCTTGCCGGTCGAGATGCTGGAGATCACCGAGGCCCTGAGTTACGCCGACGGATCGACGGGCTGGGTGGTGATGGCGACCCAGGTCGCAATGGGGACGGCCGCGGCCTATCTCGATCCTTCCGCGTCGGCCGCGCTTTTCGGCAGGCGTCTCACGTTGATTGCCGGTCAAGGTGCACCGAACGGGCGCGCCGTGGTGGAAGGCAGGGGATTTCGTCTCACCGGCAAGTGGAATTATGGCAGCGGCTTACTCCATTCCGAATACATTCACACCGGTGCAGTGATCTATGAAAATGGCGCGCCGCGCATGATCCCTGGCACGCGGGTGCCGGAAACCCGAATCTTCATCGTGCCCGTCAGCGCCGCCGAGCTCAAAGGCAATTGGGATGTTCTCGGTCTCAAAGCGACCGGCAGCGTCGACTATGACATCAACGGCGTCCTCGTTCCGGAAAACTATACCCATTTTCACTCCGCTCGGACGGCGCTGACTGGCGGCAATCTGTACAAACTCGGTATTCAGGGTCTCGGCGCAGTCTGTCACACGGCCTTTGCGCTCGGCCAGGGACGGCGTATGCTCGATGAGCTCGCGGCATTGGCCGGCGCCGAGAAGGGGCGCCCGGCTCTCATCACACCGGGAGGCGGCGGCGAAAGTTTTCAAGAGCAATTCGGCCACGCGGAAGCCAAGCTCCGAGCAGCGCGAGCCTTCGCCGTCGAGACACAAGCAGATATCGCTGCCGGGCTCGACCAGGGGAAAGACGTATCGACCCGACAGTTCACGCTCTCGCGCCTATCGCTCAACCATGCCACGTCGGCGCTCGCCGAGGTCTGCACTTTTGCGTACAAATATGGCGGCGGCGTCGCGCTGCGCAACGGCACGCTGCAGCGCTGCTTCCGCGACATGTATTCCGGCACGCAGCATATCACCACGCAGCCGGCAATCCTGCGTGAATGCGGCCGCGAATTGCTGGGCATGGCGCCAGGCAAGGTGTGGGGCCCACGCGGCCTCATCGATCCGATCTGACATGCGGGCGCGCCGATGGCGAGGCTGCCCTATGTCGACCGCGAGAGCCTGCCGGTAGGGTTCAGGACTTTGTCGCTCAGCCGCTCGAACATCACCCGTGCACTCTCCAACAGCCCGGATGTGGTCGCTCGATCCAATAGCGCCGCGCAGTTCATTCGAGAGGGGATGGGGGTTGATCCACGCCTGCGCGAGCTTGCGATCATCCAGGTGGGATACTCGACGCGGTGTGCCTATGAGTACGCGCACCATATCGCCACCGGCCTTGCCTGCGGCGTCAGCGAAGCCGACATCAAGGCGATCGCCGACGAGACGGCAGGACGCAAATCCGGGCTCGAGCCGCTGGCTTGTCTGGTGCTCAGGGCGTCGCGGGAAATCACGGATGCAGTGGCCCTGTCGGACCAGACATTCGGCGCGCTGCAGGCATCCCTGGGCAACGAGCTCTTGGTGCAGTTGCTGTTCGCGATCGCCAACTACAATGCAGTCGTCCGACTTCTTAATGCCCTCGATGTCGATCTCGAGCCGGAGTATTTCGAGTATCTTGAGCGATTTCCGCTGCCATCGCGGGTCGAGCCGGCTCGATAGAGCGCCATGTTGCAGCCGCAGGCGCTCAGGCGCTGCCCCACACCTCTTGCGCGATCTCGACGCAAAGCCTGAGCTTTGCCCATTGCTCCTCCTCGGCCAACACATTGCCCTCCTCGGTCGAAGCGAAGCCGCACTGGGGTGAGAGACAGAGCTGGTCGAGGTCGACGTATTTCGTTGCCTCATCGAGCCGGAGCTTGATCTCGTCCTTGCTTTCCAGGGCGCCATGCTTCGATGTGATCAGACCGAGGACGACCCGCTTCTTGCCCTTCGGCAGGAAGCGCAGGGGCTTGAAATCGCCGGCGCGGTCGGAATCATATTCCAGGAAATAGCCGTCGTATTGGAGGTCTCGCAGCAGCACCTCGGCGACCGGCTCGTAGCCGCCTTCGGACACGAAGGTCGAGCGGAAATTGCCGCGACAGACATGGGTGGTGATCACCAAGTCGCTCGGCCTGTCCTTGATCGCATGGTTGATCATCCGCGCATAGATTCCCGGCAGCTTCTCGGGATCATCTCCAAGACCGCGCGTCAACTCGCGCTGCGCCGTCGAGCACAGATGCGCCCAGGCCGTGTCGTCGAACTGGAGATAGCGGCAGCCTGCGTCGTAGAAGGCCCTGATCGCTTTGCGCCAGGCTTCGGCGCAATCGGCGAAATAGGCCTCGATATCCGGATAAACCTTGTGGATCGCGGCGCGGTCGCCACGGAAATGGGCGATCGCCGGCGAAGGTATGGTCATCTTCGGCAACACGCGCGTGTGTGCCTTCAGAAAGCGGAAGTGCTCGATCATGGGGTGGCCGGAAAAGCCGATCTTGCCGACGACCCGGGCCGCCTTGCGCGTCGATTCCATACCATTGAACTGGACGCCGTGGTCGGCGACATAGCCCTCCCATCCATCGAGATGCTGCAGGAAGTCGGTGCTCCACACCGCACGCCGGAACTCGCCGTCGGTCGCCAACCTGAGCCCGATCTCTTCTTGCTTGCCGATGATCCGCTCGATCTCGCGATCTTCGATCTCGGAGAGCTCTTGCGCCGAGATTTCCTGACGCGCCCGTCTCTCACGCGCGTCCTTCAGGATTGCGGTGCGCAGCAGGCTGCCGACGTGATCAGCGCGAAACGGCGGGTTCGAGCTCGGCATACGGTTCTTCCTGTTGCGGTCGCCCAATCTGGCGCGCCGTGCCCGCGTGTCTGTCCCAGCCCAGTGTGACGGAGGATGTTGTGACCGAAGCGCTCTCACGCCCGACCGACCAGGTAAGAGTACCGCGCCTCGGCGGCAGCCATCCGGACAGCGGACAACCCCCCTGTCACATGTGCTTGTGATCGGTTCGCGTTGCGAAGCTCGTTAGCGTCGGTCACGCATGAGACTCCGCTATACGGGGTCCAGGATATAAGGTCACGCGGGTGACCTCACGACTTGGCCTTCGTGGCGACTGCCTGTTCGGGAGGGAAAAATATGCGCGACCTCGCATCGTTCGCCGTTGCCGCCTCACTATGCGCCACGGCCGTCGTCGGGCTTTCGTGCGAGCGCGCGAGCGCACAGCAGGCCAACGATTTCAAGATCGGCTGGATCCTCCCGCAGGTCGGGCCTGTCGCCGAGACCGCCAGAAACTTTATGGACGGTGTCGAAGTCGGGCTCGACATCATCAACAACTCGGGCGGCTTCGGGGGCCTCAAAGGACGCATCATCGTCTGCGACAGCCAGAACCAGGAAGCGCAAGCGGTGATCTGCGCCAAGAAACTCATCAACGAGGATCAGGTCAACCTGATGCTGGGGGCGACGGGAACGCCGCAGACCGTGGCGATCACGCCGACCATCGAAGCGGCGGGGATTCCCATGTTCGCTCTGGCCGGAGGCAGCGTCGCCTGGGTCCCGGTCAAGAAGTGGATTTTCAAGACATTCGCCGGGAACGACGACCAGGTGCCGGCCGAACACGCATTTCTCAAGAAGAAAGGCTGGCTCCGCGCCGCTCTCGTCCGCGACAATTCGGTGTTCGGCAATGACGCGGCCAACACGGTCCATATGGTCGCCAAGAAATTCGGCATCGAAATCATCGCCGAAGAGGTCTACAGCCCGACCGATACCGACGTGACCGCGCAGATCACGCATGTGCGTTCGCTCAACCCGGACGTGATCCTCAACATGGGCCAGAATCTGACGACGAGCGTCATGGTCTCGAAGAAGGTCGTGCAGCTCGGGATGAAGACGCCGATCATCACCGGCACCAACAACGTGGTCGCCGACTTTCCTAAGCTCGTCCCCGAATCGATGGCCCAGACCTATCTGGCGGGATCGAAGATCGTCGTCGGCGATCTGGCCGCAGATGACCCGCTCTATGCGCCGATCACCGCCTATCTGAAGCGCTACAAGGACATGCGCGGCTCGCTCGACAAGCTGACTGCCAATACGCCGCAAGTTGCCGACGCTTTGATGTTCGTTGCGGCGGTCGCCAAGAACCTGGGAGGGAAGGTACTGGACAAGGCGGCGCTGCGCGATGCGATCGAGGGCTCGCAGCGCGTGGCAGGTCTGCAGGGCTTCTGGAAATTCTCGCCGGACAACCATGCCAGCGATTTCTCCGACGGCGTTATGATGGTGCAATATGTCGACGGGGCGTGGAAGGCCGCGAAGTAGGCGCGCTTGTCCGCTTCCAACCGTCATCGCCCGTTCGACGCCTTTGAAGGGTTGAGTCGTTGCCAGGGCTGCCGCAACTTCTCCGCCGTCATGGCCGTCGCCGGATCAAGTTCGGGAACGGCCATGACGTGCACTTGGCCCGTGTCAGCCGATGGATTTAGCGAGCTTCGCCCAGACCGCGTTCGCGGGCTTCTCCAACGGTGCACTCTACGCCCTGGTGGCACTCGGTTTCGCGCTCGTGCTGCGCTCCACCGGCCTCATCAATTTCGCCCAAGGCGATTTGATGATGCTGGGCGGCATGATCAGCGCGGTGCTGGCGGAGCTGGGCCTGCCGGTCATCATTGCCGTGCCGATCGCAATCGTGGCCGGCACGGCTCTGAGTGCCAGCTTCTATTGGCTAGCGATACGCCCGGTCGCGTCCCGGGCGACGACGGCGCAGGTAACGCTTATCACCATCGGCCTGTCGATCTGCATTCGCGGTGCTGCGACAACCGCCTGGGGCTCCGATCCGCGCATGGTCCCGGCCTTTACCGGTGGCGCGCCGTTCGACATCGCAGGGGTGAGCATCCTGCCTCAGGAGCTCTGGCTCATCGGAACGCTCATCGCCGTGACTCTGCTCGCCGCGCTGTTTTTCCATCGTACCACGCTCGGCCTCGCCATGCGGGCGGCTGCCGTCAATCCGCTCGGCGCAAGCTTCGTCGGCATCGATAGTCAGAAGCTCGCTCTGGTTGCCTTCGCGGGGGCCGGGTTCGTCGGCGCCTTGGCGGGCACGGTGTGGGGGCCGATCAACTCCGCCCAGGTCGATATGGGCCTCGGTGTTGCCTTGAAGGGCTTTACGGCCGCGATCCTCGGGGGAATCCACAGCAACTACGGCCCGATCCTCGGCGGCGTGTTGCTGGCACTGGTCGAGTCGCTCTCCGCCGGCTACATCTCGTCGGCCTATCAGGATACGATCACCTTCGGCCTTTTGCTGCTTGCCCTGATTGTGCGCCCGCAAGGTCTGCTCGGCGCCAAGTCCAGCATGGCCAAGGAGGACGGGCCCGAGGAGATTCTCTCGAAACACGCGCGCCCCATCGACTGGAGCTGGCACGATGGGGCCAAAGTGGCGATGCTTGCCGTCGTGCTGGGTGGGCTCGGCCTCTATCTGAGCAGCACGTGGCTGACGAGCGGCATATTTGCCGGCATCATCGCCTTGGTGGTGATGGGGCTTGTGCTGCTGACCGGTTATGGCGGGCAGCTCTCGCTCGGACAAGGTGCGTTCATGATGATCGGCGCCTATTCGTCCGGCTTTCTCACATTGCGCGCCGGCTGGCAGCCCGTCCCGGCGCTCCTGTTCGGCGTCGTTGCCGCCGTCGGTCTCGCCTATCTGCTCGGCCGCATCATCTTCGTCTTGCGTGGCTACTATCTTTCCATGGCGAGCTTCGGCCTGCTGATGATCGCGCTCAGCGTCGCACGCCAGTGGGAGAGCGTGACCGGCGGCCCGACCGGCCTTATCGGGATCGCGCCATTCTCCATCGGCACACTCTCCTTCGTGTCGGACCGGGCCTTCTACTTCCTGGTGCTCGTCGTGTCGCTTGCGGTGCTGATCTTCTGTCTCGGCGTGGCGCGTTCCCGCTTCGGCCGGGCTCTGCTCGCCATCCGCTCGAGCGAATCTGCGGCGCGCGCGTGCGGCGTTGACCTCGTCGCCCACAAGGTGAGAGTGTTTGCGGTCAGTGCCGGCTGCGCCAGTCTCGCCGGCAGTCTTTATGCGCACTATCTGAGCTTCGCCAATCCGACGCCGTTCGGAATCGATGCATCTTTGTCCCAGCTCGTGGCGCTCACTGCCGGTGGTTTCCTGTCGCTCATCGGGGCCTATGCGGGAGCAGCAATCGTCGTTGTCCTGCCGGTGATCATCACGCTTGTCGTCGGCTCCACGGCCAACCAGCTCATCGCCGGACTGCAATTTCTGAGCTTCGGGCTTCTTCTCATCATCATCGTGCATGTCCAGACGCGCGGCACAGCTCCCCGCTTTCCGCGCTGGTGGCCGCCTCGCGCGCCGTTGTCGGCTGCGCCGCCCGCGGCCGTCCGGAAGGAGCGTCCATGAACAGTCGCGTTGCGGCTCCTCCGCATGACGGTCGCGCGCCGATGTTGGAGATTCGCGGGCTCTGCGTCCATTTCGGCGGAGTCAACGCCGTCGATGAGGTCGATTTCGACGTGAACCAAGGTGAGATTCTCGGGCTCGTTGGCCCTAACGGCGCCGGCAAGACGACCATCTTCAACGCGGTCTCCGGTATGCTTCAGCCGGCTGCCGGGCAGATCCGACTGGGCACGACCGACATCACCGGCTTGCCGCCCGAGCGCATCAATGCGCTGGGGCTCGCACGCACTTTCCAAAACGTGCGCCCGTTTGCCGAACTGACCGTGCGCGAGAACATCATGATGGGCGCCTATGGCGCGGGTTTTTCCGGCGTCTTCGCATCGGCGCTACGCCTGCGCAAGCATCGCGACTTGGAACGCCTGGCCGCCGAGCGCGCCGACCGCTGGATCGCGGGCCTGGGCCTCGCGGCTTATGCGGGCATGCCGGCGATAGCCCTGCCGCTCGGCCTGCAGCGCGTTGCCGAAGTCGCGCGCGCCATGTGCGCCTCTCCCGATCTCCTGCTGCTCGATGAGCCCGCTGCCGGTCTCAACGCCGTCGAGAAACAGCGATTATCCGAGCTCCTCGTCGCGCTCAACGCCGAGACACGCTGCTCCCTCGTGCTCATCGACCACGACATGACGCTAGTCATGGGACTCGTCCACCGCGTCGTGGTCGTCGATTTCGGCAGGAAGATCGCCGACGGCACGCCCCGCGAGGTTGCCGCCGACGAGCGGGTCATCGAAGCCTATCTCGGCGTTTGAAACATGCTCGCGATCCGCGGTCTCGACGTAAGCTACGGTCCCATTCAGGCGCTGAAAGGCGTCGACATCGATGTCGGTGCCGGCGAGTTCGTGGCCATCCTCGGCCCCAACGGCGCTGGAAAGAGTACGCTGATGAAGGCGGTCATCGGCGTCTTGCGACAGCGTGGCGGTACGATCGCCTTCGAAGGCGAAAGCCTCGACGGCTTGCCAACCGCGCAGCGCATTCGTTTGGGTCTCGGCATCATCCCGGAAGGCCGTCAGCTGTTTCCCGACATGAGCGTGCGGGAGAACCTCATCCTCGGCGCTTATGTGCGCCTCGGGCTGACGATCCCGGCCGGCATCCAACCGTCGTTGGAGCGTGTCTTCGCGCTTTTCCCGCGACTGCGGGAGCGCCTGCGCCAAATGGCGGGCAGCCTCTCCGGCGGCGAAGCGCAAATGCTGGCGGTCGGCCGGGCGCTCATGTCAAATCCGCGGCTGCTTCTGTGCGACGAGCCTTCGCTCGGCCTCGCGCCGATTCTCGTGCGCGAGTTGCTCGCCGGTCTGGCGCGGCTGCGCGATGCCGGCATCACGGTCCTGCTCGCCGACCAGAATGCCTATTCGGTGCTTCGCATCGCCAACCGTGCCTATATCCTCGACACGGGACGCGTCGTGGCCGCCGGGCCGAGTGTGGCGCTCGAAACGGATGAGCGATTGCGTGCCGCGTATCTTGGGGGTGGCCTTCAGTAGCGCGAATGACGAATGGCGAGCAGCGAGCAAAACCCGCTACCCGCTCTTCACGATTCGCTCCAGAAACTCGAGGATCGCGCGATTGAACGCTTCCGGCTGATCGAGATTGGCGAGATGGCTTGCTCCGCCGATCTCGACGAATGTCGAGCCCGGCAGGGCGGCGTGCATGCGCCGGACCGGCTCGTTGGCCATGTCACGGTCGCCGGCGACGAACAAGGTCGGGAGCGCTATGGTGCCGAGCGCCCGATCGAGCCGGCTCGACCTGATCGCCTGCGCGCAGCCGACGAAGCCCTCGACCGGAGTCGTTCGCACCAGATCGCGAATATGGTCGGCGAGCATCGGCTTCGCAGCGATGGTCTCGAGGGTCAGCCAGCGCTCGACCATTGCTTGCGCGATAGCCGCCATGCCTTTCTCGCGCACCAGCAGATTGCGGTCTTCGATGCCTTTTGCGAAATCGGCCGAAACCTCCGCATTCGTGTCGCACACGCAAAGGCTCGCGATCTCACCGGCCTTGGCCTCGGCCAGCGCCAAACCGATGAGGCCGCCGAGCGAGATACCGACGATATGGGCGCCGCGGATGCCGAAATGCGCCAGGAGCGCACATGCGTCGGCGGCAAGCAGTTCCATCGAATAGGGACCTTTGGGCGCATCCGAGCGCCCATGTCCGCGGATGTCGAGGCGCAGCACGCGATAGATCCTGGCGAGAGCGCGCGCCTGCTCGTCCCAGATCGTCAGATCCGTGCCCAGCGAGTGGATCAAGACAACGCAGGGCGCAAGGCTAGAGCCTTCGAGACGCACATTGAGCCGCGTCCCGTTGGCTTCGACCAGAGCCTCGACTGCATTTCCGGTCATGGGCTCCCCCACACATCCCGCGCGATCTCGACGATCAGCCGAAGTTTCGCCCATTGCTCATCCTCGGCGAGAATGTTGCCCTCTTCCGTCGACGCGAAGCCGCACTGCGGCGACAGACAGAGCTGATCGAGGTCAACATATTTTCCGGCGGCGTCGATTCGCCGCTTGATGTCGTCAGCGGATTCGAGCGCGCCGAATTTGGAGCTGACCAGGCCGAGCACCACGCGCTTATTGCCGGCGGGCAGGAAGCGCAACGGCTCGAAGCCTCCGGCGCGCGCGGTGTCGTATTCGAGGAAGTAGCCGTCATAAGGCAGCGCACCCAGAAGCATCTCGGCGATCGGCTCGTAGCCGCCTTCCGAGATCGAGCTCGACCGGAAGTTGCCGCGGCACAGATGGGTCGTGAGGAACATGTCCTTTGGTCTGTCGCCAATGGCCCTATCGATCATGCGCGCGTAGATATCGGGCAGCTTGTCGGGATCATCGCCCCGCGCGCGGCACTTCTCTCGCTCGACATCCGAGCAGAGATAGGCCCACACCGTATCGTCGAGCTGGAGGTAACGGCAGCCGGCATCGTAAAAAGCCCCGATCGCCTTGCGGTAGGCGTTTGCCAGATCATCGAATAACACGGCGAGATCGGGGTAGATATCGCGGCTGATGGCGCCTCGGCCAATGCGGAAATGGAGCACGGTCGGCGACGGAATGGTCATCTTCGCCGCGACATGCGTATGCGCCTTGAGGAAACGGAAGTGCTCGATCATGGGGTGGTCGCGAAAGTCGATTCGGCCCACGATGCGTGCCGTCTTAGGCGTCGACTTGACGCCGCCGCTGAACTGCACGCCTTCCTTCGCCATATAGCTCTCGACGCCGATGAGATGCTGGAGGAAATCGATGCTCCACACTTGGCGGCGGTATTCACCGTCGGTCGCGAGCTTGAGACCGATGTCCTCCTGGCGGCGAATGATGGCGGCGATCTCGCGGTCCTCGATCTCTTTCAGTTGCGCCGCCGCGAGCATCCCCCTCGAGCATTGGGCGCGGGCTTCCTTCAGCGCGGCCGAGCGCAAGATGCTGCCGACGTGATCGGCACGGAATGGCGGTCGCGGCGCAGCGGCGCCGGCGAGCATTGTCTGCGATCGTTGCTCGAGGCTCATTGTGCCCCTCAGATGGTCAGAAGCCGGCCGAAGCCGCGCACGGCGTCTTGCAAGCCGCTCTCGCGCAAGCAGCGCCAGACGGCGGCAGTGTTGCTTGTGACGACCGGTCGCCCGAGATCGCACTCCAGCACCTCGATGACCTCGGCGGCGCGCACTTGCGCGCAACTAATGAAATAAGCATCCGCCTCGTCGTGGCGGTGCTCCATGGCGAGGCGATACCAGACCGCCGGCTCGACGGTGGCGAATTCCTTTCCGCCGGGCAGGCCGAGGCCGTGCTCCCGCAACACATCGATGCCGTGATGACGCAGGAAGGCGACCTCACGTTCGTTGACCGATGCGATATAGGGCGTCACCAGCACGAGGCGGCGCACGCCCAAGGCGGCAAAGGCCGCGATCAACGCCTCCGACGTGACGGTTGCCGGAATGCCGGTCGCCTGCTCGATGCGTTGCTTCAGGCGAGCGGCCATGGCGACGTCGAATGTCGTCGTGGCGGTGCAGTGGAACAGGATCCGATGTGGCTGCGCGTCGGCAAGCAGCTGTGAGGCCTCTTCGACCCGTTCGGTCATGCCGAGGAGCTCCTCTTGCGTGCTGCCGACGAGCTTCAACCGCGTGCAATGCAGCGACACGCCTACCGGTAGCATGGCCTGGATCTGCGGCTCCGCCACCGTGTTGACGGAGGGGACGAGCACACCGAGCCGCATCCGCCAGCCGAGCTTGATGTCGGGTGTGGCGCACTCGTAAAAATCCGCGCGCGGCTTTGCTGGGCCTGCTGCCGCATCGACATTCGGACATGGCCGATCTTGTGGTCCATCCATCTCGTGCACCGTCTCTAGCATCTCGTACCAGCACCGGCATGCCTGAGCTTGTCCAGGCGAACGCTCGGACCGCGGATCCGCGACACTAACACTGCGTTCCCATCCGCACCCGTTCGCCGTCAAGCGCGGCGTTCGCCCGTCGAGCGGCGCCGCGCACGATATCGAGCAGGACACCGGGGTTTTCCGGCAGCCTATCGCCGCGCCAAGCCGTGTGACCATCAGGTCTCACCAAGACGAAGCGAGCGCCATAGAGCTGCGCGATCTCGGGTGACGTGACGTCGACGACGTTCAGAGGGACCGATCGCTGGCGCGCCGCGGTCACGATCGATGCCGGGCTGTCCGGTTCGCTGCCGAGCCGCAGGAGGACGAAATTGCGTCCGAACAAATCCAGCGTCGAGCGCCCATCCGGCAGCCAGGCGTGCGGCGCGCGCGATCCCGGTCGCGCCGTCGGGACATAGGCGGAGATGGGGTCGGGCGGAGCATCGGTGCCGTCGCTTACACACACGGGCGATGGGTCATAGCGATAACCCAGTTGAACGCCGAGGCATTCCCATTCCACGGCAAGCCCCGCCCTCATCTCGCGCCCGACCACGCGGCGCGCCGCCTCACCTTCTGGGGTGTCGTCGAGGATGTGCGCGCAGTGACGCTTGAGGCTGGTCCAGAGATGGTAGTTTTGCGTCGAAGCTCGCGCGTTGCGGATGGCCACGGGCCGCTGCTCGTCCGCATAGGAGTCGAGCAGCGCGTTGCCGCCCCATCCGGCAAGCGCTGCTTCGATCTTCCAGCCGAGGTTCACGGCATCGACGACGCCGGTATTCATGCCGAAACCGCCGGTCGGTGACATGGTGTGTGCCGAGTCGCCGGCGAGAAAGACGCGTCCGGCTCGGTAGGACTTGGCGATCAGCTCGCTGCGTCGCCATGGTTTCACGGCGATCAGGTCGAATGCGACATCGTCGCGCCCGATGGCTCGCCGCACCTCGGCACGCGCGTCGAACGCCGTCAAATCCATCTTTTCGGGCGAGCCGAGGACCGTAAGACGCCACGTTTCCTTGCCGTCCACGACGGTGATATTCCCCCAAGTGCCTTCCGGACCGACGAAGAGATAGCGCTCGGCTTCACCCTTGTCGTGGGAGGAAAGCAGGCGGGGGGAGCGGAAAAAGATATTGATCGAGTAGCCGAGTGTCGGATTGCCTTCCTGCTCGATGTCGGCGGCTTGGCGCACGAGGCTTGCCGACCCGTCGCAGCCGATCAGAAACTGTGCGTCGATGTCGAAATCCTCGTCGCGCAGCAGATCCCGAGCCCTGGCATGGATGTGGTCGCCGCGATCCTGAAAGCGGTCGAGACGGCTCTTGTAACGAAACTTCGCGCAGTCTCGCTCGCCGACCGCGCGCGCCAGCATGGGATCGAACTGGAGCTGCGGGCACCAGGTCCTGCGGTGCGGACTTTCCGGCGGAACGATGCGGTCCTGCTCCGCCGGATAGGGCTCGCGCTCGAGCAAATGACCGGCAAGGCTCGTGCAGTAGACGATGTCGAGCTTGTAGTCTTGCGGGAAGCCGGCTTTGGCCACCCGGTCCGCTATGCCCCACCTGCGACAGAACTCCATCGTCCGGGCCGCCACCATGGCGCCGCGCGGCAGGTCGATCGTGCCGTCACCCTGATCGATGATCGCGCAGGCAATGCCCCGCCACGCGAGTTCCATCGCCATGGCAAGACCGATCGGGCCTGCGCCAACAATCAGGACCTCGGTGTCAAGGCTGCGACTCGCGTGTTTCACCGCAAGGTTCGTAGCCCAGCCGTGCCGCGCGTGTCTGTCCCAGCCGGCTGTGACCCGTCCGTGCCCCAGGGGCTGACATGGGGCTGACGTGGGGCTGATGTGGGGCCTGATGCGTCCGTTGTTGTTGCGTCTATTGTTTGCGTCGGCATGAATATGCCCATAGGCTCGATCCAAAGTGCAGCCATCCGGCGTGGCAGGCGCGGGTCCTCCGGAGGGCCGGGAGGAAATTGATGGAATTGCATAGCTTCGTTCAGGCGCCGTCGTCCTCCGATCGTCTGCGGTCGCATATCGGCCGCCTCATCGAGCTGGTGGGCAGCCAAAGGTTCGAACCCGAGATGTTCAAGGTCGTCCGCGAGGTGACCGGCTGCGAGCACCTGACGGCCTTCGCAGCGGGCGGCACTGTGCCACCGCGGGTGCTGATCGCGAGCAATGCCGGCCCGCCGGTCGCGAGGACCTTGGCCCGAAAATATGTCGCGAGCTTCTGGCGCCTCGATCCTGCCAATTGCGTCGATCTGTCGGATGGCGATGTCGCGGGTGCCGCGTTGCGGATCTGTCCGAGCGACATCGACGACGCTTCATACCGGTATCAATGCTACACCTCCGTGCGGCTGCAGGATCGCTTTACCGTAATGCAGCGACGCGGCCGGGAGACCTTCCGCATCAACTTCTATCAAGCGGCTCGCGGGCGCCGTATCTCCAATTGGGCGATCGACAACGTCATGAAGTCGGCGGATCTCCTGATCGCGCTGCTCGCTAAACATGATGTAGCGGCTTCGCCGGCCTCCGGACGTCTCGGACCGGAACTGTTCCAGGAGCGCTTGAGCCTGCTCGAGCCGACGATGCCGATGCGAGAGACGCAGGTCTGCGCGGCGATCATGCTTGGAATGACCTCCGAGGCCATCGCGCTCAGCCTCGGCATCAGCTTGAACACCGTTCTCACCTATCGCAAGCGCGCCTACGCGCGGCTCGGCATATCGAGCCAGAACGAGCTGGTCCATCTCGTCCTGCTCTGACCCGTAACCATTTGCCCCGGGTGTTTCGATCCCTCGCTGGCCGCGACCTGTCCCATGCCAGTGGGACAGACTTTTCGGACTCGGCCGCCGAACATGGAATCGGCGGGCAAACGTTGGTGCTGCCGGCCTGAGCGCGGTGACATGTCGGAACGAGCACGACCGCCTTTCCGAGCCGATCATGTGGGGAGTCTCCTGAGGCCCTCCGAGCTCATCGCCGCGCGGGCGGCGCACGCATCGGGCGAGCTTACGCGAGCCGAACTGCGCAAATGCGAGGACCAGGCGATCCTCGATGTCGTTCGCGCCCAGGAGGATCTCGGACTGCAGGCCGTGACCGACGGAGAATTCCGAAGGACCTCGTTCCATCTCGATTTCCTGCAAGGATTCGGCAACGTCGCGGTTACGCGCGCGCAGGTCACGGCGCGCTTCAAGACAGAATGCGGCGAAATCGAAATGCAGCCACCGGCTTTGCGGGTGGTTGGCAAGCTTGCGCATCCGCGCGGGATTTTCGTCGACGATTTCTCATATCTGAAGCGGGTCACGCGAGCCGTCCCCAAGCTCACCATCCCGTCGCCGACAGCCATGCATTTTCGCGGCGGCCGCGCCGCCATCGACGAGACCGCCTATCCGGACATGGACGAGTTCTTCGCCGACTTGGCGCGCGTCTATGTCGAGGAGATCGAGGATTTGGCACGTGCGGGTTGTTCCTATCTGCAGCTGGACGAGGTCAATCTTGCCTATCTCTGCGATCCTGCCTTGCGAGCGCAGGTGCGTGCCATGGGCGAAGATCCCGACACGCTTCCATCGACCTATGCGAAACTCATCAACGCAGCCATCGCCGCGCGCCCGCGCGAGATGAGCGTATGCCTGCATTTGTGCCGCGGCAATTTCAAGAGCGGCTGGGTGGCTCAAGGCGGCTATGAACCGGTCGCCGACATCCTCTTCAACGAAATCGCCGCCGACGGGTATTTCCTTGAATATGACACGGCGCGTGCCGGCGGCTTCGAACCGTTGAGATTGGTGCCGAAGGGCAAGATTGTCGTGCTCGGACTCGTGTCATCGAAGGAGCCGCGACTCGAGACGAAAGACGACATCAAGCGCCGGATCGACGAGGCGTCACGCTTCCTTCCGCTCGATCAGCTGGCGCTCAGCCCGCAATGCGGCTTTGCGAGCACTGTGGAAGGTAATGCGGTGAGCACGCAGGTCCAGTTCGCCAAGCTGCGGCTGCTGGCCGAGGTGGCACGCGAGGTGTGGTCCTGAGCGGCTCACTGCTTGGAGTCTCAGCCGCCGCAGCCGAGGCCAGTTCGGCACAGCAAAGATGCGGCGGCACGACAATCGGAACGCGGTCCGGTTGGCACACTCGTTTTGGCACTTCGACCGTTCGGGAGGCCCCGTCATGAGCAACGACACCATTCTGGAGCGCACGAGCAAAACGCTCGCATCGAGCCGGGCGGCGAGGGAGCTCGCTTATCAGCCGGGCTTCGGCAATGAGTTCGTCTCCGAGGCGCTCGCGGGGGCGCTGCCGGTCGGCCGCAACAGCCCGCAGCGCCCGCCCTATGGTCTTTATGCCGAGCTGATCTCGGGTACGTCGTTCACGGCGCCTCGCCACGAGAACCGCAGGACCTGGACCTATCGCTTGCGCCCCTCTGTGGTGCACCGCCCCTATACGCGCATCGAGAACCGGCAGATCCGCAGTGCTCCCTTCAACGAGATCGAAGCAACACCGTCGCAATTGCGCTGGAGCCCATTGCCGATCCCCGCGACCGCCACGGATTTCGTCCAAGGTATCGTGACGCTCGGCGGCAACGGCGATGTTTCGACCAATACCGGCATGGCAGCGCATATCTACGCGGCGAACCAATCGATGATCGATCGCTATTTCTACAATGCCGATGGCGAGATGCTGATCTTGCCGCAACAGGGGCGGCTCCGATTGGTGACGGAGCTCGGGATACTCGAAGCCCATCCCGGTGAGATCGCCCTCTTGCCGTGTGGTCTGCGTTTTCGCGCCGAGCTGCCCGACGGTCCTTCGCGCGGCTACGTCTGCGAGAATTATGGTGCGCCACTGCGCCTGCCGGAGCTTGGGCCGATCGGCTCGAATGGCCTCGCCAATCCGCGCGATTTCCTGGCGCCGGTTGCGAGCTTCGAGGACAAGGAGCAGCCCTGCACGTTGATCGCAAAGTTTCAGGGCAATCTATGGGAGGCCGAGATGAAGGCTTCGCCGCTCAACGTGGTCGCCTGGCATGGCAACTTCGCGCCTTACAAATACGATCTCGCGCGGTTCATGGTGATCGGCACGGTCAGCTTCGATCACCCGGATCCGTCGATCTACTGCGTGCTGACGGCACCTTCGGACACCCCCGGCGTCGCCAATATCGACTTCGTTATTTTTGCGCCGCGCTGGTTGGTCGGCGAGGATACGTTCCGACCGCCTTGGTATCACCGTAACGTCATGACCGAGTTCATGGGCCTCCTCTACGGCACCTATGACGCGAAGGCGGAGGGCTTCTTGCCGGGCGGTGCCAGTCTCCACAACAGCATGACGGCGCACGGACCCGATGCCGAGACCCACAAGCGCGCCAGCCATGGCGACCTGAAGCCGCACAAGATCGACAATACCATGGCCTTCATGTTCGAGAGTCGCTTCCCGATGCGGCTTACGCGGCAGGCCCTGGAATCCGCTGAGTTGCAGCACGACTATTTCGAGGCCTGGCAGGGACTCGAAAAGCAGTTTACCGGGCCATGAGCGGCACGGGCTTTTCGCTCGCCGGCAAAGTCGCGATGGTCACCGGCGCGAGCAGGGGCATCGGCGCGGCGACCGCCAAGAGCCTGGCGGCGGCAGGCGCCACGGTCGTGGTCGGCTACAACCGCGGCTTGGACGCTGCGCAAGCGCTGATAAGGAGCCTCCCCACGGGACCGCACCGCGCCGTCGTGATTACGCTCGAGGACTCGCAGACGATGCAGCGCGCCGCCGACGAAATCGCGGCGGCCTACGACCGCTGCGACATTCTTGTGAACTCGGCCGGTTTCACCAAGCCCATCCCGCACGCCGATCTGGTGGCGCTCGACGACGCGACCATGGACCAGGTGCTGATCGCCAACGCGCGCGGCCCTTTCGCGATGATACGTGCTTTCGCGCCGCTGTTGCGCCGGACAGGCGACGCCGTCATCGTGAACGTCTCGTCGATCTCAGCCTTCACCGGCTCCGGCAGCTCCATCGCCTATTGCGCCGCCAAGGCCGCCGTCGATACCATGACCATGTCGCTCGCCCGCGTGCTCGGACCACAGATCCGTGTGCTTTGTGTCTCTCCGGCCGCGGTCGCGACAGATTTTGTCGCTGGTCGCGACCGGGCGGCGCTCGAGAAGATCGCCGCGACCACGCCACTGAAGCGCGTCACCGAGCCGGAGGACGTGGCGCTCGCCGTCATGGCCTGTATCACGCATCTCAAGATGGCGACCGGCACACGCATCGTCGTCGATGGCGGTCGCCATCTCGTCTGAGCCTCGCCAGCGCCCTACCGCCGGAGAGCCGTTCAGTTCAGTCCGCGGCCAATCTGTTCGCCATCGCCACGAAGGCCTCGACCGGCGCTTGCTCGGCCCGGCTCGTCGGTTCGAGGCCCGCCGCGGCGAGGAGCGGCAGGGGATCGACGCCGAGCGTCTTCAAGCTCTGGCGCAGCATCTTGCGCCGCTGACCGAAAGCCGCCGTGGTAGCCCGTTCGAGCGAGCGAAGATCGCATGCAAGCGGGTCGGCGCGCGGGATGAGGCGGACCAAGGAGGAGGTCACCTTCGGGGGCGGTGTGAAAGCGGCTGCCGGCACGTCGAAGAGGAGGCGCGCCTCGCTGCGCCAGCCGGCGAGCACGGCGAGCCTGCCATAGGCCGCACGCTCTTCAGGCGTCGCCACGATGCGCAACGCCACCTCGCGCTGAACCATGACGGCGAGCGCCTCCCACCAGGGCGGCCAAGGCTCCGACTTGAGCCAGCCGACAATGAGGGGGGTTGCGAGGTTGTAAGGCAGATTGGCGATCACCCGCGCTTTCCCCCCGCCCGCGAGCGTGGCGAGATCGAGTGCGAGCGCATCGCCCTGGATGATCGTCAGCCGGCCCTCGGCGCATGCGGCGATCTCTTCGAGCGCGGGAAGGAAACGGCGATCTGCCTCGATGGCCACGACATGTGCCGCCCCCTCGGCCAGCAGCGCGCGGGTCAGGCCGCCGGGTCCGGGGCCGATCTCGATGACATTGACGTCTGCGAGCGAGCCGGTCGAACGGGCGATCTTACGGGTCAAGTTGAGATCGAAGAGATAGTTCTGGCCGAGCGACTTCCTGGCCCCGAGCCCATGGACGCGGACCACCTCGCGCAAGGGCGGCAAGGTGTCGAGCCCGGTCATGACCTCAATGCGCCAGCATGGCCGCACGCTCCGCCTGGGTCAGCCTGCCGGCGAGCTCGAGCGCCGCGATGAAGCTTTCCGGCCGCGCCACGCCCTTGCCGGCAATGTCGAAGGCGGTACCGTGATCCGGCGAGGTGCGCAGGAAGGGCAGGCCCAGCGTGACGTTGACCGCCTCGTCGAAGGCGAGCGTCTTGATCGGCACCAGCGCCTGGTCGTGATACATGGCGAGCACGACATCATAGCCGGCGCGGGCGCGCGCATGGAACAGGGTATCGGCCGGATAGGGCCCGCTCGCCGCGATCCCTTGCGCCCGCAGGCGTTCGATCGCAGGGGCGATGATCGACAAGTCCTCCGAACCGAGCGTGCCGTTCTCGCCGGCATGCGGGTTGAGCCCGGCGACCGCGAGACGCGGCGAAGCGATGCCGAAGCGCTTGGCGAGGTCGCGTGCCACGATGCGTCCCGTCTCGACGATGAGATTGGTCGTCAACAGGCGCGGCACCTCGGCGAGCGGAACATGGGTCGTCACCGGCACGACCGCGAGCTCACGCGACCATAGCAGCATGACCGGCATAGAGGGCCGCCCCCATAATTCCGCCGTCAGCGCACCCAGGAACTCGGTATGCCCAGGATAGGGAAAACCCTGGGCCTGCAACACATATTTGGCGATCGGGCTCGTCACCACGCCGGCGCAACGACCTTCCCTTACGAGCTCGACGGCCCGCTTGATCGAGGCGATCACGGCCGGCGCGTTCGCGACGCTCGGAGCGCCAGCCTCGGCGAGGATCGGGTAGCCGAGATCGATGACCGGCAAGGCGCGCGGAAAGATCGCTCCCGCCTCGGCCGCCGCGCAGCGCAGCACCGGCACGTCGAAGCCGAGGTCGCGCGCGACCTTGGACAGAAATCGCGCGTCGGCAATCGCGGCGAAGCTCGGCAGATCGCTCCGCGCCCGAGCGCTCAGCCACGCCCTCAAGATGAGCTCCGGTCCAATTCCCGAGGGATCGCCGAGGGTAACGGCAAGCGGCAGCCTTCGACGATGGCCCGTCGTTGAGCCCATCACTTGGTGGTGGAGCTGATGCCGTCGACGGAGTTGTAGAGCGACGTCACGTCCGACGAATAGCTGAAGGCGCCGAGCGTCCGCAATTCGAGAGTGAACATCACCGTCTCGTCATGCACGCGCCCGCCGTAGCTGGAAGTCGAATAGCCCGTCACGTATTGCCCCTTGAGGGTGCAGCAATCGTTCTTGTACTGCAGCATCAGGGAGGTCGAGGAAGGCTCGAACAGCCCGTGCGAATAGTGCAAGGGGACGGTGGGATCGTTGGACAACACAGTCGGGACGAGATGGTTCGAGAGATCATAGGTGATGCCCCCGCTCACCGTCCAGTCGCTCCAGAAATTCCAGCTGCCGCCAACGTTCAGCGCATTGCGCCGATAGAACTGCCCCAAATCGGGCTGTGCCGCTATGTGCGCGTAGCCGGCTGAAAACGTCAGACTCCGCAGATTCTTGTTGTCCGGGAACCAGTTGAACGCCTGGAACGGGACAAGGCTGCTCGTGACCTCGAGGCGGTTAGCCGCCAAATCGCGCTCGTCCAAGCGCCCGCGCACCGTCGTCGAGAACCAGCCGAACGGCTCGAACCGAACACGGCCGACCAAGTCAGACCGTTTTGTGGTCAAGCCAGAGTCGAGGCCGACATTGGCGAGATCCCCCCTCGAGAAGGAGTTCAGGCCGGCAAGCGCGTAGGACTCGCCAACCAGCGCATTGACGTAGGCGCCGCCCTTGGTCGTGAAAGTGTATTGCACCCCGGCATTGGCGCGCGTGCCACCCTCCATGCGGTCATAGCCGGAGTACTTGTCCCATTGGAACAAATTCGTGTCGTCGAAGACGAGGCTCTGCGCGTCTTCATTGGGCAAATGCCCGATACGCGACTCGTTCGGCCGCGCGATCACCTCCGCGATCGGCTCGATGACGCTCGTTCCCCAATCGCTCGCGGCGACGAAGGGGAAACGGTATTCGAGGCCGATGGCCGGCATGGCGCGCACGCCGAAGTCCTGGCTCGGGCTGATGAAATTGCCGATCTGGATGTTGTTGTAGCCGCTCGTGTCGATGTTCGTCAGCGAGCCCTGCCCTTTGAAATAGGCGAAGGGCGTCCAGACCTCGCCGAAATCGTCGATGATCCGCCGCCGCCAGGACAGATCGACGGAGGCGCGGGCATAATCTCCGGGAATGCCGCGGACGAGGCAGGTCGCCTTGGAATAGATGGCGCAGGCATCGTAGATATTGCCGTAGCCGACCGAATTGTTCTGGTTGAACAGGAACGTATTGAAATAATTCGGGTTCAGGGGGCTGGGATTGCCGCGGAACTTCGTATCGAGGAAGTCGCCGGCCTGACGATGGACGTTCTCCATATTGGCGTTGAGCGTGAATTCACCGCCGAGGAAGCTCGGCCCGTTGAACCTGCGGTCATAGTCGAGCACCGGCGCCGCGACCGGTATCTGCTTTTGATAGTCTAAGCCGTTCAGCGTTTCGAAGTAGGAGCCGCGCAGGTCGAACCAGCTGCGCTCGCCCTTGCCCGTCAGGTAGACCGAGGAAACTGCCTCTCTGAACTGGTTGAAGTCGTACCAGGTGATATTCGGGCTGCGGACCTTGTAGTCGTGGAAGAACCACTTGTCGGTCGCCCCGGCGACGTCCCAGCCATATTTCCAGTTCTCGTTGATGAAGAACCGCCCCGTGCTCTCGACTGATCCACGGAACTTCTTGTTGCTCGCGCCATAGGGGGGCGCCGAAAAGGCATTGGGGTCCTGCTGGTTGATGCCGCTGACCTTGATCGAGTAGGCGCCGTTGCTCAACCGCTGGCGCCATTCGACCTCGCCGAGAAATCCCTGTTGGGTGAGGTAACTCGGTGTGATCGTCACATCGTAGTCGGGCGCCAGAGCCCAAAAATAGGGAACGCCCACTCCGTATCCGACATTGCTGCCGCCGAAGAAATGCGGCGCGAGAAAGCCCGAGGCGCGGCGCACGCTCGGGTCAGGCGCCGAGAAATAGGGCATGTAGGCGACCGGCCAACCGTATAATTCCAGCCAGGCATCCTCGTAGTAGACCTTGTGCTCGATGTGATTGTCGATGATGCGCTTGGCGCGCACCTGCCAGAGCGGTGGCTTGGTGGGGTCGTCCTTGCAAGGCTCGCAAGCCGTATAGGTGCCATTTTGGACGGTCGTCGTTTCGCCCTCGACGCGCTCGGCGCGCGGCCCGGCGAAGCGGGTCCTGTAGGCCGGGTTCCCCGATGCCGCCGGCGTTTCCTTCGATACGACGAGGAGCGAGTTCATGAAGGCGTTCTTGAAGTCGTCGGTCAGCTCGAATGTCGTGCCGTAAAACACATTGCCCTGCTCGTCGGTGAGCTTGGCGTTGCCCTCGGCGAGCACCCGCTTCTGGTCGCGGTAATAAGTCACCTTGTCGGCTTCAAGCACCTTGCCCTGATAGTAGACCTTGGCATTGCCGACGGCGGACACCGTGTTCTTGTCCTTGTCGTAGACCATCTCCTTGGCCTCGACGAGCATGTCCGATTGGCCGCTCGCCTGCTTGGCCGCGGCCTTTTGCGCGTTGTGGTCGGGGGTCTGCGCCTCGACGGAAGCCGATAGCGCGCAGCCGAGCACCACCGCCACGAGGACACCCGCGAGCCGCGTCAGCGGCAAGCGGCCTCGGCGAGAGCGCACAATTCCAACCCTCGGTCCGATTCGGCTCGCGCCGATGCGGATCGACATCACCCGTCCTCCTGGTGCAGCAAGCTGAGGACGCCGAGAAGCGTCCCCACCGTTGCTGGCAGCCACGCGGCTACGCCGGGCCCCACAATTCCCGCGGCGCCTAGATTCTCGACCAATTCACTCGCGACGTAAAGCACGAAGCCCGCTATCACGCCAGCCAGAACCATGGGCGCAACGCCACCAAAGCGGAAAAACCTTAAGGAAACCGATGCGGCGACGAGGACCATAGCCAGGAACATGATGGGTTGGGCGACGAGCTTCTGGTATCGCAGGCGGTAGCGGGTCGCATCAAGCCCTGCGAGCTCGGATTGAGCGACAATCACAGGCAGTTGCCAAAAAGGCACATTTTCCGGAGGCAAGAATGTCTGCCGAAGCTGATCGCGCGTCAGGTTGGTGGCTACGATGTAACTGTCATGCGATTCCGGCTCGACTCCGGGGATGATGAGCCTCGCATCGCGCAACAGCCAGAAGCCTTCACGCAGGCTGGCTTCCTCGGCATCGACTCTCTGCTCGAAGACGCCATTCTGATCGAACTCGAAGACCGTCACGCCCTTGAGAGTCTCGCCTCCATCGGCCGCGAACTTCACCCTGACGATGGCCTGCCCGTCGATCGAGCGCTGCCTGAGCCACAATATGCTCTTCGCGCCCGTTCTTGTGCCGCGCCCGACGAGCTTGGCCTCCATCGTGTCGGCGTGCTGCTTCAAGCGCGCCGACATGGGATCATAGGCCATGGTGGCGATGAGCCCCCCCAACAGCGCCACGAGCACGGCTGGAAACGCGAACTGCCAGACGGATACGCCGGCCGCACGGGTCACCACGAGCTCGAGTTTGCGCGACAAGGCTAGGAAAGCCCCCATCGAGCCGAACATGACGGCGAATGGCATGACTTGCTCGGCGACCACCGGCGTCCGGTACAAGGACAGCACCGCGAGCAAACCGACGGTCGCCCCCGGCGTGTCGCCGGCACGGCGCAGGAATTCGACGAAATCGATCAGATAGATCAGACCGAACACGGTCAGGAAGACGCCGAGAATCCAATGCGTGAAGCGCAACGAAAAATAGCGCCCAAGCGTCCAACCAATGCCGATCATGATGCCGGCATGGCCCTGAACGGTCGATTTGTGCGCCGAATCTGGTTTGCGACGAAGCTGACCAGCCAATTGAGCCGGAAGGCGATGACGGCGGCAATCGCGGTGACGCCGATCGGCACCAAATAAGCGAGCGGCACGGCCCATTCGCTGCGGACCACCAGACTTGATATGCCGAAAACCGCGATCCTGAGCGCCACGATCGTGGCGATAGCGGCGGCCATCGCCTTGCCTCGGCCCTGTCGCGTGGTGCGCGCGCTGCCGAGAGCCGCAAAGGCGATCATCATGCAGGCGAAGGGGAACAGCGGCGCGGAGAAGCGGTCATGCAGCTCCGCCCGGAACCGACCGGCGGTGAGTTGGGCATAGGCATCGCTGGCATCCACCGCCAATAGATCGGCGGTAGAGCGCTCGCGGGGCTTGTAGATCGTTTGTTCCGCGTCCTGGGCGAGCTGCGACAGGTCCAGCGCATAACGGTCGAAGGTGACCATGGCCGGGTCCTTCCCGGCGCCTTGGCTGCGTTGCACGTAGCCGCTTTCCAGCACGAGGAAGCTCGCCGAAGCGGTCGACACGGTGTGACCGCGCTCTGCCAGATAGACGCTGGGCTTTTCCGGGTCGCGGGAATCCTCCATGAACACGCCCTCGAGCGCATCGCCTTTCTTCTCGCGAAAATGGAAAGTGACCCCCGAGTCGAGGACGGTGAACCGACCCTCCTGCGCAACCTTGGTGATCACATCGGCCCGGACATGGCTGATCAAATCCCGTAGCGCCCTGAAGCTCTCGGGGATGACCGAAATCGATAGCCAGGCGGAGAACGCCGCTACAATCAGCGCCAACACGATAAACGGCGTCGCCAACCGCAGCGGCGCAATTCCCGAAGCGCTCATCACGATCAGCTCGCTGTCGCCGTTGAGCTTGTTGAGCGTCGACAGCGTCCCGGCGAATAGCGCGACCGGGGCGACGATGGCGAGCAGCGTCGGCAGCGACATCAGATTGAACGTGATGAAGATGAGGAACGACTGCCCCTGACCGGTGATCAAGTCGAGCTCGCGAAGCGCCTGCGTGACCCAGATGCCGTCAGCGCGAGGCATACTGCCAGGAACGCCACGAGGACAGTCTTGAAAATGTAGCGCTCGACGAGAATCATCGGCGAAACTGGTTCCTTTCCTGTCGCCCTTCCGGTTTAGGCAGAGCTTGCGGCCGGGGCAAGGCTCGGTTGGGGCACGGCGGCGATGCTTGCTGGATCGAGATGGCCACTTCATGGCCGCCGCGATTTCGGCTAACGATGTCGCGCCCCCACGCTTTCCCACCGAGGACATCATGCCGAAGACAGTGACCATAAGCTTTTCGCCGCTCGCCCTCCCGAAGAGCGGCTCGGCCGTGGTCTTCGTAGGAGCCGATGCTCGCCCGCCGGCGCAAGTCGCGGAACTTCTGGGCGAGGACATGCTGCGCATGATCGCGCGAGCCGCGACCATCGAGCGGTTCAAGGGTAAGGGCGGCAGCCACCTGACCCTGTTGTCGCCAGGAGCCTCGCTCGACAAGTTGATCGTGGTCGGCACGGCAAGCGAGGGCGAGCCCATCGATGCGACGATGCTCGGCGGCCAAGTGATGAGCAGGATCGGCTCGGGGCCCGCCAGCGTGCTGTTTCTCGTCCCAGGGCTCGAGATGACAGCGCGGCACAGCGCGGAATTCGCATTAGGCGCAAGGCTTTCCGCCTACAAGTTCGACCGCTACAAGACAAAAAAGGAAGGCGATGAGGAAAGTGCCGGCGAAATCGCCCTGTCCATCTGCTCCGACCTCCTGCCCGAAACGGCCAGGCTCGACGCGGTGAGCGCGATCGTGAGCGGCGTCAACCTTGCGCGCGATCTCACGAACGAACCGCCGAACGTGCTTTATCCTGCGGAGTTCGCGCGGCGTTGCGAGGCCCTGCGCGAGCTCGGCGTCGATGTCGAGGTGCTCGACAAGGCCCGTCTCGAGTCGGTCGGCATGCGCACCCTGCTCGCCGTCAATCAGGGATCGGCGCGCGAGCCCCGCGTGGTGATCATGCGGTGGAACGGCGCAAAGGAGAAGGATGCCGCCCCCTTGGCCTTCATCGGCAAGGGCGTGTGCTTCGACTCGGGTGGCATCTCCATCAAGCCGGCCTCGAGCATGGAGGACATGAAGGGCGACATGGGCGGGGCGGCTGCCGTAACCGGGCTCATGCACGCGCTCGCGGCGCGCAAGGCCAAGGCGAACGCGATCGGCGCGATCGGCCTCGTGGAGAACATGCCCGACGGCGCGGCCCAGCGCCCCGGCGATATCGTGACCTCGCTTTCCGGCCAGACGATCGAGATCATCAATACCGACGCGGAGGGCCGTTTGGTGCTGGCCGACCTCGTCTGGCATGTGCGAGAGAAATTCAAGCCGCGCTTCATGGTCGATCTCGCGACCCTGACCGGGGCGATCATCGTGGCGCTCGGCCAGGAGCATGCCGGCCTCTATTGCAACAACGACGAGCTCGCCGCCCGCCTGATCGCGGCTGGCGAGGCCACCGGCGAGACGGTTTGGCGCATGCCGATCGGCAAGGGCTATGACAAGATGATCGATTCGAAATTCGCCGACATGAAGAATACCGGCGGGCGCCCCGGCGGCTCGTCGAGCGCCGCGATGTTCATCAAGCGCTTCGTCGGCGACACGCCTTGGGCGCATCTCGACATCGCCGGCACCGCCATGGGCTCCAAGGAGACCGACATCAATCATTCCTGGGGTTCGGGCTGGGGCGTGCGCCTGCTCGACCGGCTGATTCTCGATCATTACGAGGGGTGAGCGGAGGAGTATTCGCGATGATGCTGGAGTTCACCGTCGGCATGAGCGTCGCCGGCAAGCAGCATAGCGTGACGGTGGCGGCGGAGGATGCGCTGATCGCCGCCCTCAAGGTGAAGCATGAGAGGCCGGACGCCGTGATCAACTATGTGCGCCGCCGCAACAAGCGCGGCGACCTGCGCCGTCCGCACGAGCCGATCGTCGCCGACGCCGAGTGAACAAATACGGCCATGCGAAGGCCGAAGGGTCGGCTGCCTCCTGCGCCTTCTGCGAGGATCACAACCGCCGGCCGACGGGGCGGGGGCGCGACGGGCTGCGTCCGCGGCCATAGAGGGCGCAGACGACGGTGACGCAGCCGAAGATGCTGGCGAAAAGGACCGCCAGCCGCCACGCCGAGAGCGCGCCGTCGTTGAGGCTCTGAAAGAGCCGGATGACGCCGATGATCGCGACGAAAGCAAGCCCGAGCACCACCATGCAGATGAGAAAGCACGTCTTCAGCCGCGAATCGGGGCGCCCGGCTGCGCCGGCGAGGGTCGTCCGAACCTGGATTCGCGCCTGACCGTTCATGACACTCTCCATCCGTTTCCCATGAAACGCATGGAGATTTGTCGGTCGAAGGCGCCGGAAGGTTCACGTCGCTGGACTGTCCGAGGCGGCAGCCAAAGCGAGAGCGTCGGGCTCGGCTACTGGAACATTTCTCCGGCGAAGGCGTGGATGGCCTGCGGTTTTTCGCAGAAAATGCCGCAAAAACAACCTATTGGAGCCACCGGCCAAATTTCAAAATTTCATCGAACTGGAAAAGACCCTAGACGAGCTGATGGCCGCCATTGTCGCCGAAGGCTTCCTCGCGATAGAGGCCGAGGGAATGCATCACCGGCAGATCGTTGAAGGCGAAGAGGCAGGCATCCTCGCTCTCCGACGCGTTGCCGTGCTCGTGCACCGCCCAGGACGGCACGCAGAATATGTCTTTCGCCTCCCAATCGAAGCGTTTGCCGGCGATGATCGAATAGCCCTTTCCCTTCGCCGCCTGATAGACGAAGCTTCCGGTGTGCCGATGCGCCTTCGTACGTTCTCCCGGGCGCAGGAGCTGCATGCTGGCGCCGATCGTCTGCATCACCGGGCCGCCCGTGAGCGGGTTGACATAGTTCATCATCACGCCGTCGTAGGGCGAGCCCTCGCTCGCCTTGGCATAGAGCCGTAAGGCATCGTAGGTCGCTCCCCATTCATATTTGAGAAGCGGCGAATAGGGCTTCGACCAGGCGCCGGTCGCGGGCGCGAGGCCCGGCGCGCCGTAAGTCAGCGAGGAATCATCGATCGGATAGATGACCTCTTGCTCGAGGCGCGGATGCACGGCGAAGAAATTGGCCTCGAGGGCGTTCATCAAGGGAATATCGAGCCCGTCCTGCCAGATGCAGGGCGAGCCTTCGGCGGCGACCCCATGCTCGTGCCAGGAGCCGTTGGGCGTGAGCACGAAGTCGTTCTCCTTCAGCGTCATCTTGTGTCCGTCGACGACCGTATAGGCCCCCTCGCCTTCCATGATGAAGCGCAGCGCCGAGGCGGAGTGCTGATGCGATGTGGCGACCTCGCCCGGCCGCATCACCTGCAGCCCGGTATAGAGCCAGCCGACCGCCGCCGAGACATCGCGGCGAGAAGGATTGGCGAGATAGATGACGCGCCGGCCGGCCTTTTCGGCGGTGACGAGGTCGAGGGAGCGCAGCACATGCTCGCGCAAATCGCGATAGCGCCATAGCACCGGCGCCGATGTCGATTGCGGGAACCAGGGTTCGATCTTGTTGGCGACCGTCCACAACGCGCCGGCTTCGAGCTTCTCCAGGTCGGCGTAATAAGAGAGGAGCTCGCTCGTATCCTCGACATTGGCGCGTCCGGCCACCGCTTCGCGCATGGCGTAACCCTCCATTTCTCGGTCTCCTCAGCTTAGCACCGAACGGATGGCGGAAGACAGACGACGGAGAACCGAGGACGCAGGAGCCACGACAAAGCCGTTTCATCCGTCCTCTGTCGTCCGCCGCTGTCGTCAGCGTGACTCGAAGCTCACATCCAGATGCCCCTTGAAGGCATTGTCGGTGGCGCGTTTTCCGTATTGGCCCGAATAGGAGACGCCCAATGTGACCATGGAGGAGACGGCGTAGTCGAGACCGGCCTCGGCGACCAAGGCGTTGCGGTCGATCGGCACGCCGCCGATGCTGAAGGCCTGCGCCCCGCCTTGGAAGGCCATGAGCGCCGCCGGCACCACATCGCCGAAGCCATGGCGCCAGCCGAGAAGGGCTCGCAACGTCACCGGCAAAGCGCCGGCGAAGCTCGTCTCGGCGCGCAGGCCGATGGTCGTGGTCGCAAGATCGTAGCTGCGGCCGAAGCCGGTCAGCGCCGCAGCCCCGCCCGCTTCGGTGAAGCCGTTCTGGTGGATATGGATCGCGGCAGCACCGACGAAGGGCTCGAGGCTGGCGCGCGAGAGGCCCATTCCCAACACATTGAGCCCCGAGAATCCGATGCGGTAGCCGGCCTCGCCGAAAGCCTGCGCCGTCGAGCCGCCATAGCTCGAGCCCGCGGCGTCCGCGAAGCCCGGGAAGACGATGGTGCGGGAGGTCGAGGTCGTGTTCACGCCGTAGACCAGGCCGGTGCGGAGTTGCACCGCCCCGAAGCTCGCCCCGCCATAGAGGCCGCCGAACACGCTCTCGAAGCTGCCCGAGGACAGACGCTGGCGCACATCGATCTGGTCGTTGGTGTAGCCGCCGGCGACGCCGAATCGCCAATCGCCGCCCGCAAAGCCCCTCACCCCCACATCGCCGCCGAGCATGAAGCCGCCCGTCGAGCGGTCGAGCGAGGCGGCGTTGCGGTTGCTCGACGTATGGCCCCAATCGCCGAAGCCTTGGCCCCAGAGGCCGAAGATGCGCGGCTCATACATACGCACCTCGACGGGAGCGAGGGCCGGCCCCTTACCGGAAGGGAGATCCGCCGCATAGGCCCCGGTCATGGTCGAGGCCGCGCCGAGCACGGGCGTGTCGATGGGCTGGTTCAGCCGGTCGAGGATGGCCTCGCGCGGCAGGCGTGCATCCTCGAAGGCAGCCGTCACCGCGCTCGCATGGATCTCGCCCGAGAGCGCGTCGAAGGCCTGGCGGGCGCCTGCTGCGTTTTGGCCGACGACGGCGTTGAAGAGCGGGTTGCCGAGCCCGAGCGCCTGCACGGCGGCCGCGATCGATGCCTGGTTGCGGGTTGCCGCCACCGACGAGAAGGCAACCGGCGTCCCGGCAGGAGTGACGGTCTGCGTGAAGCCGAGGAAGACGTCGTTTGCGTCATAGCTCAGGAGCGGCGTCAGAAATGCGAGGTTCGAGGTTGTGGTGAGCTGCGCGAAGATACCGTTGACCCCGGCATTCGCGGTGAGGATGGTGTAGCGGGTGAAGGGGGAATAGACGCCGTTCGCCGCATTGACCTGCACAGTGCCGCCCTGCAAAATGGCTGGTCCACCGACAAGAAGCTTGTCGTTTTGGCCCGCCGCGTTGACGTTGACGAGGAAGTTGGAACCTGCGGCAAAGATAACGTTGCCTCCGACGCCAGAGATATTGAGGGTCGTGAAGGGTGCCAACACGCCCGGCGCGACGGTACCCCCGCTTCTCACGTTGACCGAGCCTGCGATCGTACCGGAGCCTGCGAGTGTTCCGCCGTTGTCGACATCTACGAACGGGCTCGCAATCGAGCCGTTGACGGCGAGCGTGCCGGCGTCGACGATCGTCCGGCCCGTATAGGTGTTGGCGGCCGAGAGGATCAGCGTGCCCGTACCCGTCTTGTCCAGAGCGCCGGGCAAGGCCCCATCGGCGATGACGCTGCTGATCGCGCTGACGTTGGCGCCATCGACTTCGAAAGTCGGATCTCCGGCGATCGTGATGGTGTTGGCGAAGGTAAACGAACCGGCGAGGGCTAAGGTGGTGCCGTTCTGCAGCACCAGGGGTCCTGGGCCGACGGCGTTGGCATTGGTGACGGCGAGCGTGCCGCCTTGGACATTCGTGCCGCCGGCGTAGGTGTCGACCCCCGAAAGCGTGAACGTACCGGCGCCTGCCTTGATCAAGCCTCCAGAGCCCGTGATCGTGCCCGAGAAGCTCGTGCTGGTGGCGTCAAGCCCCGTCGTGAGCGTGGCCGAGCCCAGCATCACCTTGCCGGCGCCGGCAAGCGAGCCGATGCCCTGGGCGAAGTTGTCGAGATCGACAATCGCGCCTGAAGCAACCGTGAAGGCGCTGGACGCGGAGAAGGCATGGCCAACCCCGGCCTGCAGCGTTCCGACATTCACCAAGGTGGCGCCCGAATAGGAGCTGGCGCCCGTCAAGGTGAGCGTGCCAGCGCCGAGCTTGGTGAAGCCGCCGGCACCCGTGATGAAGCCCGAAAGCGTATCGTTGTTGCCGTTGGTGTCGAAGGCGCCGGCGGCGTTCACGACGATGTTGCGATTGCTGGTGAAGCCGGCGAGGAACCGCAATGTCCCTGCACCCGTGAAGGTGAGGCCTCCGGAGGCGGCGCCGAGATTGTTGTCGGCGGAGACGGCGAGCACGCCGCCGGCAATGCCGGTGCCGCCCGTATAGGTGTTGGCGCCGGCGAGGATCAGCGTGCCGGGGTCGCTCTTGGCCACGCCGCCCGCCCCGGTGATCGGGGCGTCGATGGTCGCCGTCACGCCTTGATCGACGCGGATCGGCGCCTGGCCGGTCGGGGTCAGGGCGCCGGCGCCAGTCGCGGTCAAGACATAGCCGTCGGTCGAGAATTGCAGACCTTGATAGGCGATGGGCGCCGTCGCCGTCACCGTGCCGGCAGCGCCCGCGAAAATGCCGAAGCCCGACTGCCAGTTGCTGTTGATTCCCCCGTTCGGCGTCGTCCAATTGGTCAGGGCGTTGTTCCAAGTGCCGGTGCCGCCATGGACCACGCCGTCGCCGGTCGTCGTCGCCCCGTCCCAGAATTGCACCGGCGCGCCCGGCCCCGTCACCACGAGGTTCACCTGCCCGGCAATGGCGGTCTGCAAGACGCCGGTGAAGCTTGCCGGCAAGCTGCCGATGGCAAGGCCGTTATTGGTGAAAGCGCCGCCATAGTCGAAAAGGCGATAGGCGCCGAGCGAGAAGCCGCCTGAATCCGTGACATTTAGCGTGCCGGCGAGCGTGAGGGCATTGGTGACATGGGTCAGGTCGTTGGTCGCGCCGCCGACGACACCGGAGGTTCCCAGGCGATAGGAGAGGAGCGCGCCCGAGTTGAGCGTCAAGGAACCGATGGTGAGCGTGCCGGGGCTGGCCACGCCGCCAGGCGCCAGCGTGGCGCCGCTCGCGATCGCAACGCTGTTGGCGATCGTGCCGGTCCCCTTGAGAATTCCTCCGTTCTGAACCGCCACCGAGCCGGTCAGCGAGGCGTTGACCGCCAGCGTGCCCTGCTCGATCGTCCAGTCCTGGGCACCGGTGCCGGTCAGCGTCCAGGTCGAGGTGCCGACCTTGTTGAAGGTGACGAAGCCTTGATACTGCGCCGCGGACGGGAAGGCGCCGATATTGCTGATGTTGAAGGTGTCGGCACCGGAGGAACCCCCGAGCTGGAAGATATCCGACCCCGTCTCGGCGAGGACCTTGCCGATGATGATGGATCCCGGCTCCAGGGTCAGCGTGTCGGCGGAGGAGCAAGAGCAGAACTGGATGGCGGTTCCCGTGCCGCCCAGCGTGCTGCTGATGGTGCCGGAGTTCGTCACCGAGCCGGTGCTGTTTTGCACCACAATTCCGGCTTCGCCCGAGATGGTTCCGGAATTCCCGATGCTGTAGGATGAGGAAAAAAAGATGCTTACGGCGAGGGAACCGTTCCCGGAAGCGGTGATCTGCCCCATATTCGTGATTGCGACCGTGCCACTGTTTGCCAATACGGCGGTCGAAGCAACTCCCACCGCCGAGATGGTGCCTGTAGAATTATTCGTGACCGATAGCGTGCCGGACCCGTTGGATACAGCAATGGAAGCCAAGCCCGCTGCCGAAATAGTGCCGGTGTTGGAGGTGATGGTCACGGTGGGGGCGAAGATGCCGAACGTTCCCCCGTTCCCCGACGCATCGAGTGCCTGAACCGTGCCGGTATTGGCGAGCGTGACGGAAATCAATCCATTCAACGTGGTCCCGCCCGAATCGGCGCTCGTGATTGTCCCATTATTGGTGATGTCGATCGTGTTGCCTTGAATGCCGCTCGAGTTGCCCAAGATCGTGCCCCCGAGGCTATTCGTGCCGGTGACGCTCGCGGCCGCCACAATGCCGACGCTACCTCCTACTCCGGCCCCCGTGGCCCCCAGTATTTGCCCGGTATTGGCCACGAGCTGAACATCGCCCCCCTCGACCGCCGCGGCTGCGCTGTTCGGACCCGCCTGGATAAGGCCCGTGGAGTTGTTGGTCAGCTTGACCGTGCCGAAACTGGAAATACCCGTCCCATCATTGAGATTTCCGATGGTGCCGGAATTGATGACCGTCACGTCGCCGCCTGCATTTATGCCCGACTCATCGCCGACGCCGCCGATTCCAGCCGTCGTGAGGGTCCCGAAATTCGTGATCGTATTGTTGCTGCCGACGTTGATGCCGAACGAGGTGCCCGTGACCGTCGCGTTCGCGTTCACGGTGATCTGATTGTTATCGCCCGCCAAGATGCCGTTGCCGCCGCCGTTATTCGAAGAACCGGTCACTTGCGTCTGGTTGGGCGCGGTCCCGGAGAGCAAATTCATCGTATTGCCATTGCCGACCGCGATGCCGTTGCCTGTGATGAAAGGTGGGCCCACCGGCCCAACGAACGAACCCGTCACGATCGCGCTCGGCTGGACGTTGATGGTGATGCCGGCCTGGCTGCCATCGCCATAGCCGTTGACGACGCCAGCACCCGGATTCTGGTTCGAGGCCGTGCCGTTGCAAGTGACGGTCGTTCCTGGGACCGGAGTGCCGGGGCCGGCGGTCGGCGAGCATTGAGCCGCCGCAGGGGAGGTCGCGACCAGAGCGCGCACAGCCACGCGATGCCGATGAGCCCGAAGGCGCCTCGCCATGACCGGGCACGCCACCGGGCCACGCGGCGGCCGAGCCCATCCGCGGCATCTATCGGAAATTGCACTGACGCTTCCCCTTGAACAGGCGCGATGGGCCTCGTTCGCCACCCTGCCGCCACGATATAGGGCGGTGCGCGGCGGAGCCATGCAGAAAGCCGGCCTTTCCGGGCGACAGCAGCGTTTCGTAATGGAGTGTTGCGCGCCAGCAACAGAAATCGATGCCGAATGCCCAGCTGTTCACACCCGCGGCGTCCGCCTTCCAAACCCATTACGGAAGGAGGCGGCCGGAGCGTTCGATTATGCGGGATGGAACCCAAGTGAGCGCAGTTTATGCTGCGGTGCAACATCTGTTATTAACAGATGAAATACAGTTCAACCGGCTTTGGCGCGTTCCCTGGACGAAGAGTCTATGCTGCGGTGCAGCATCGCTCCAATCTCAACGCTGAAGCGGGAGGGGGCGGCGTCGAGTACCACCCCCGTCCGGCTCAATCGTGTTTCTATTCTGTTCGCCAGACCCCGTCAAGGAATCGAGCAAGCAGGCGGCGGCTTCCCGGATGCGCTCAAGCTCCCTTCCCCATCGTGGCGCCGATATGGGCAGCGAGTCCGGTGTCGAGGCCGAGCGCCTTGGCAAGCTCGCCGAGGAACGCCTGCTCGGGCTGGCTCGCCGTATGCGCGCCGAACACAGCCGCCGCGTAGACCTGCGCGGCGATCTCCTTCGAGGCCCCGGCCTTCGAGGCGATATCCGCGGCCGAGGCCGGATGGGCGAGCTCGTCATCGAGGAATTGCGCGGCGTCCGCGCCGAGGCCCGCTTCCTGCATCTTGCCGAGGATCCTCTGGCGCTCGGCCGGATCGACGATGCCGCCGGCCGCGGCCGCCGCGATCATGGCGCGGGCCATCAGCAGCGCCGAATCCTGGCTGTGATCGTCATGGCCGAAGCCCGAGCCTTGCGGCGCGCCGATCTGGTCGAGCCCGGGGATGCCCGCGGTGAGGGGCTTGCCTTCCTGATGGTTCTTATAGGCCTTGTAGGCGAGCCCGCCGAGGATCGCGAGACCACCGAGCTTCGCCGCATCGCCCGCCGCGGCCCGCCCGGTCTGGGTGCCGAGAAGGAGCGCCGCGAGGCCGCCGAGCGCTGCGCCCGCGGCCATCGGGTTCTGCTGCGCCATCTGCTTGGCGCGATCGAGCATGGCGCCGGCCTGCGTGCCCTGCAACTGCCCTTCGACTTGCGACATGGCGCCGGAGAGCGCCGTGCCCGCCTGGCTCGCCGCCTGTCCGGCGACCGTCGCGCCCTGGCTCAGGGCTCCGCCCACGCGCTGGCCGAGATCGCTGCCGGCCGCGGCGCCGAGCCCGCTTTGCGCCTGCGCCAAGGCGCCGGACAAGATACCGCCGAGGCCGCCCGCGGGACCACCTTGCCCGCCGACGAGCGCCGTCAGCAGTTGCTTCGAATCGAACATGCGAACCTCCTTGGGTGAGAGCGACTTTCCATCTATCCCCCTCCCGTGACGGAACCATAGCGCCCGATCGGCCGATCGGCCACTCCGGCGCGTCCTTCGGCGTTTCGAGCACGATCTCGGAGCGCGCTCCACGACCTCATGGAGCCGGAGCACCTCGTTGACGAGAGCGGCGAATTCACCAGCTTGGAGGTCATGGCCTTGAACGGACAATCGGCTTGCCAGGCTCGGGCAGCACCCGAAGCTAAGAGAAGATGAGCATTTCAAGTCAAGCAATTGTCCTGGATGCTGTAGTATTGGAATTGACGCCTTACTTCACTGACCCGCGTATTAAATGATCCGCAAAAGTGGAAACCGGTCTTCCGAAAAGATCATGCGAAAATAAGAAATTCGATGGCTCAACCGATTTAAGCCCGAACACATCTCGCTCAAGAGCGTTTCGTCTCGGATTGCCGGCACAATCCATCGACGAGGACCTCGACCAGGCGCAGCACGCTCGCCTGCCAGCCGGGCTGGTCGTGCAAGTAGCACATGCCCACGAGGGCGCGCAGGAGGTCTTCGGGGCTGATATCGCCGCGTATCTCGCCTGCCGCAACCGCTCGGTCCAGCAGCGCCCCCACGGCTTTGGTCAAGCGATCGAAGGAATAGGCGGTGAGGGCCGAAGAGCTATGGGCAGCGAGCGCAAGCGCTTTCGACATGCCCTTCTTGGTGGCGACGAACTCGACGTTCGAGCGTAGCCAGCGCCGCAAGGCCTCGGCCGGCGCCGCCTCGGTCTTCAACTGCTCGGCGAGATCGGCAAGCTGCTCGACCTCGCGGCGATAGACCGCCTCGAACAGGGCCTCGCGGGTCGGGAAATGCCGGTAGAGCGTGCCGATCCCGACGCCGGCCCGCCGCGCCACGGCCTCGAGGCTCGCTTCCGGGCCACCGGCGCTGAACACCGCCTTCGCCGCCTCGAGCACAAGCTCGCGGTTGCGAATCGCATCGGCGCGCGGCCTCCGCCTGGTCTCGCTCGAAAAGTCTCCCATATTATCCGTCACGTTTCCCGAGCCACCGTTTTTCTCGAGCCACTTGTCGTCAAGCCACTGTCGGTCAAGCCACTTGCAAAACGGAGGCATCCTCCGTATAAGAAGCTTGGCATCAAACGCAAGGCAGTCGCGTCGGTCGATCCGGCTCCAAGCGGCACGTAGGCGGTTCCCTGGGTAACGCATGGCGCGATGCCCAGCGCTGTCGTCTGCGCTGCGCAGGCCGAATCGTTGCTGTGACCCGGTTCAACGATAGCATTTTCTTGGAGCACCGCATGAACCTATCGATTTCGCTGACCGTGAACGGTGTGGCGCGGCAAGTCGCGTTGGACGACCCGCGCGTCACGCTGCTCGATCTCCTCCGCGAACGCCTCGACCTGACTGGGACCAAGAAAGGCTGCGACCGCGGGCAGTGCGGCGCCTGCACCGTCCTCGTCGACGGGCGACGGATCAATTCGTGCCTTGCCCTCGCGGTCAGTTACGACGGCGCGCATGTCCTCACGGTCGAGGGCTTGGCGCAAGGGGACGCACTCCATCCCGTCCAAGCTGCCTTCATCGCGCATGACGGCCTTCAGTGCGGATTCTGCACGCCGGGCCAGATCATGAGCGCGATCGGCCTGATCCAGGAAGGTCAGGCGGGCGATGATCCCGAGCGTGTGCGCGAAGGCATGAGCGGAAATCTCTGCCGCTGCGGCGCCTATGCCGGAATCACGGAGGCGGTGCTGGATGCGCAAAGAACGCTCACCGAGCTCGACAGGAAGCATGCCGCATGAACAGCTTCGAATATTTCAGGCCAGCGACGATCTCAGAGGCCGTCGCGGCCGCCTCGGAGCCCGGCGCCGCCTATCTCGCCGGGGGCACCAACCTTCTCGACCTGATGAAGGGCGGCATCACCAGGCCGAGCCGTCTCATCGACGTCAATCGCCTTCCGGGGCTCGACCGCGTCGAGCATCTCGCGGGGGGTGGTGTGCGGATCGGAGCGCTCGTGCGCAATGCCGATCTGGCCCATGACCGTGACTTTGCCCGACGCTTTCCCGCGGTCGCGGAGGCGCTCCTTTCCGGAGCCTCGGCGCAGCTGCGCAACGCCGCAACGGTCGGCGGCAATCTCCTGCAGCGCACGCGATGCCCCCATTTCTACGACGTCGCGAGTGCCTGCAACAAGCGCGAACCGGGCGCGGGCTGCGAGGCGCGCGGCGGCGACACCAGGCCGCATGCCGTGCTCGGCTGGAGCGAGAGCTGCGTCGCGACGCACCCGTCCGATTTCTGCGTGCCGCTCGTAGCGCTCGACGCCGTGGTCGAGATCGAGGGCAGGGCGCGGCGCCGCGAGGTTCCGCTCGAGAGCTTCCATCGTCTGCCCGCCGATGCGCCAGAGCGCGAGAGCGTGCTCGAACCGGGCGAGTTGATCGTCGCCGTCCGCCTGCCGGCCGAGGCGGCCGCCTTCTCGGCGCATGCCCGCTACCTCAAGGTCCGGGAACGCACCTCCTACGCCTTCGCCGTGGTGTCGGCCGCCGCTGCCCTGCGGATCGAAGGCGCCGCGATCGTCGAGGCGCGGATCGGGCTCGGCGGGGTCGCCCTGAAACCCTGGCGCGCCCGTGCGGCCGAGGAGACGCTGGCCGGCTCGCGTCCGGATGGAACCGCCTTCCGCCGCGCCGCAGAGGCGGCGCTCGCGGACGCGAAGCCGTCCGGCGACAATGCCTTCAAGATCGAGCTCGCCCGACGCATCGTGACGCGGGCTCTCACGCTGGCCGCTGCCGGAACGCCCGAGCGCGTGCCGGCACTTCCGGCCTCCCCTTTCGCCTCCGTTGCCGGAGCTCTCCTCCATGAATGATATCGCGCTCACCCAGGCCCCGGCCCATCTCCGGCACGGCTCGAGTATCGGGCAGCCGCTCACCCGCCGTGACGGCGTCTTGAAGGTCACGGGAGCTGCCCGCTATGCGGCCGACAATCACCCGCCGGGCATGCTCCATGCCGTTCTGGCGGTGAGCAGCATCGCCCGCGGCCGCATCTCCTTCCTCGACGTGCGGGCCGCAAAGGCGCATCCCGGCGTGGTCGAGGTCATGACACCTGCCAACAAGCCGCCACTGGCACAGGATCCGGACGCTAAGACGAATCCCTTCATGTTCCGGCTCGACGTTCTGCAAAACGACCTTGTGCGCTACGCGAACCAGCCTATCGCGGTCGTGATCGCCGAGACCCTCGAGGCTGCGACGCAAGGCGCCGCGCTGCTCTCGCCCAGCTACGAGACCGAGCCGGCCCGGATCGGTCTCGACTCGGCCGAGAGCTTCGTTCCCCCCGCGGTCGGGGTGGGCAGCCCGGCCGAGATGCGGCGGGGTGATGTCGAGGCGGGCCTCGCGGCGGCCTTTAGGCGCATCGAGGCGACCTACGAGACGCCCACCCAGTATCACAACGCCATGGAGCCGCACGCGATCGTCGCCGCGTGGGACGGCGACACCTTGTCGATCGATACGCCGAGCCAGGGCCTGGCCATCGCTCAGGGACGCATCGCGGGGCTCTTCGGAATCCCGCCCGAGAACATCCATATCCGCAGCCCCTTCCTGGGCGGCGGGTTCGGCTCCAAGGGTCTGATCTGCGGGCCGCAGATCCTCGGCATCATGGCGGCTCGGCTGGTCGGCAGGCCCGTCAAGCTGGTGCTGCGTCGAGAGCAGATGTTCGGCCCCGTGGGCCATCGAGCGCCGACGCGCCAAACGCTGCGCCTGGGCACGGACCGCGATGGCGCGCTGACTGCCATCGAGCATCATACGAAGACGAGTTCGAGTACATTCGATGACTTCTTCGAGCCGGCCTCCGACAGCTCGCATACGCTCTATGCGAGCCCGGCCATCGCCACCTCGCATGAGGCGGTCCGGCTCGACATCGGTACGCCGTCCTTCATGCGTGCCCCCGGCGAGGCGACGGGCTCGATCCGCTCGAGAGCGCGATCGACGAGATGGCGCAGGCCTGCGAAATGGACCCCCTCGCCTTCCGTCTCAAGAACTACGCCGAGGTCGAGCCGATTTCCGGCAAGCCGTTCTCCTCGAAGGCCTTGCGCGACTGCTACGCCCAGGGGGCCGAGCGCTTCGGCTGGGTGCGGCGCCCGCTCGCGCCGCGGCAGATGCGCGACGAGGCCGGGCTCCTGGTCGGCTGGGGCCTGGGTACCGCTGTCTTTCCCGCGCTGATGTTCCAGGCTCAAGCCCGGGCGGTCATCCGCAATGACGGCACCGGCATCATGGAGACAGGGGCCCACGACATGGGTCAGGGCGCCTGGACCGCGCTCGCTCAGATCGCGGCCGACGGCCTAGGGCTTGACCTCGATCAGGTCGAGTTCCGGTCCGGCACCTCCGACTTGCCCGATGCAGGGATCGCGGGCGGCTCGGCTCATACCGCGACCGCCGGCATGGCGATCCACAGCGCCGGCGCGCAGGTGATCGCGAGGCTCGCGGAGCTGGCCACCGGCGATGAACGCTCGCCGCTATTCGGCGCCGGGAACGCCGGCGTGGTCGCACGTTCCGGCCGGCTGTTCCGCCGCGACGACGAAGGCCGAAGCGAGAGCTACGCCGAGATCCTCGCCCGCGCCGGCCTCTCGGAAATCGAGGGGCGGGGCACGAGCGCAGCCGACCCTGCCGCGCAATCGAGCTACGCCATGCATGCGCACGGGGCCGTTTTCGCCGAGGTCAAGGTCGATCCGGAGCTCGGGCAGATCCGCGCCACCCGTCTCGTCGGCGCCTTCGCGGCCGGCCGGGTCATCAACCCGCGCCTGGTGCGCAGCCAGTATTGCGGCGGCATGATCTGGGGCGTATCGTTCGCCTTGCATGAGCACGCGGTCATCGACCCGCGCTCCGGCCGGCCGATGAACCCGAATCTCGGCGAGTACCATGTGCCGGTGAACGCCGACATCCCCTCGCTCGAGGCCATTCTCGTCGAGGAGAACGACGCGCACGTCAACGCGCTCGGCATCAAGGGCGTGGGCGAGATCGGGATCACAGGAACGGCCGGTGCGGTCGCGAACGCCGTCCGGCACGCGACCGAGATTCGCGTTCGCCAGTTCCCGATCACCCTCGACCGCCTGATCGGGTCCGCGCCCTGACGGGCAGTCCGTCGGAGGCGATCCATTCGCAGAAGCCGGAACGAGAGCTTCGTTTTGGGCACCGAGGGCAAAGTCGTCGCGATCACGGGCGCAAGCAGCGGGATCGGCGAAGCGACGGCGCTGCTTCTGGCCGAGCGCGGGGCGAAGCTTGTGCTCGGGGCGCGCCGAGCGGATCGTCTTCAAGCTCTGGCGACCCGCATCATGCACGCGGGTGGCGAAGCTGCCTATGCACGCACGGACGTGAAACGGCGCGAAGACCTATCCAACCTCGTCCAGTTGGCATGTGAGCGATACGGCCAGCTCGACGTTCTCGTCAACAATGCGGGAGTGGGGCCGATCTCCCCGCTCGATGAGCTGCGCGTCGAGGAATGGGAGGAGATGATCGACGTAAACATAAAAGGTGTCCTGTACGGTATCGCCGCTGCGCTGCCCGTCTTCCGCAACCAGGGTTTCGGGCACTTCGTCAACACGGCTTCAACCGCGGGACACAAAACCGTACCGAAACAGTCGGTCTACTCGGGCACGAAGTTCGCCGTGCGCGCGATTTCCGAGGGCTTGCGCCAGGAAGCAGGCGACAAGTTGCGCGTGACCATCATTTCGCCCGGCTTCGTTCGGACGGACTTCGTGGAAGGCGTCGCAAATCCGCAGCTGAGAGCCCAGCTCGCCGAGGCCCGCGACAAGTTCGCGATTCCCTCGGACGCCGTCGCCCGCGCGATTGCGTTCGCGATCGAGCAGCCGGCCCATGTCGATGTGAACGAGATCGTGATCCGTCCCACTGCGCAGGCGTAACTCTGCCTCAGCGCCCTCACGGCCCCCGACGCGCAGGACGGAGGCTCCGCGTCCCTCACCTCCAGTCGACGAACTCGGGGAGCGCCTTCTTGATGCCGCCCGCCCGCGGCACCTTGCAGCTGGTCGCCGGATAGCCGACCACGAGCAGGAGATAGGGCTTCTCCTGCTCGGGGCGGCCGCAAATGCGGTTGAGGAAATTCATCGGGCTCGGCGTGTGGGTGAGGGTTGCAAGGCCGCTGCGATGCAGGCCGGCGATCAGGAACCCCGTGGCGATGCCGACCGATTCCGGCACGTAATAATGCTTCACCTTGCGACCATCCGGCAAACGCCCATAGCGTTGCGCGAAGATGGCGATGAGCACAGGCGCCGTCTCGAGAAACGGCTTGTGGGCGTCGGTGCCCAGCGGGGCCAGCGCCTCGAGCCATTCGGCCGGCGCACGCCCTTCATAGAACTCCTTCTCCTCGATCTCGGCCGCCTCCCTGATCCGGCGCTTGACGGCTTGATCGGTGATCACGGTGAAGTGCCAGGGCTGAAGATTGGCACCCGACGGCGCCGTGCCGGCGGCCTTGAGGCAGCTCTCGATCACCTCCCGATCGACCGGGCGAGACGAGAAGTCGCGCACCGTGCGCCTGCGCCTCATCTGCGCGTAAAAGCGTTCGGCCCGCTCGCGCATCTCGCTTTGCGGATATTCGCGATAGGAGCCGAGCGGCTCGAGCGTCAGAGAGCTCATCGCTTCTTCCCCGGATGGCCGCCTTCGCCGATGTCGTAATAGAGTCCGGCCATCAATTCGAGCGCTTCGCGCACCAGCGCGATCGGCACATGCTCGTTCGGCGCGTGCTGCGAGCAGCCGCCATAGGAATGCGGGATCCAGATGGTCGGCAGCCCCAGCGTCTCGGAGAAGATATCGTTCGGCAGCGAGCCGCCGGCATTGGGAATGATGGTCGGCGCCTGGCCGCCGGTGCGTTCGAGCGAGGCTGAGACGAACTTCACCCAAGGATGATCCGGATCGAGCCTCGAGGCCTTGAAGAAGGCTTCGCGCGAGGGCTCGACCACGACCTTGCCGAACCCGTAGCGCTTCAGATGGCGGCGCAGCGCCGGGATGATGTCGTCTGGATCGATACCGACCACGAAGCGCAGCTGGCAGCGCGCCCAGGCGCGGGGCGGGATGGCGTTCATCGGGGCCTCGGGCGTGCCGCAAGTATAGGCGAGCACGGAAAACGAGCACCAACCGAAGACCCGCTCGGCGGGCGTCAATCCGGCCTCGCCCCAGTTGGGATCGACCGCTGGCGTGCCCGGATCCCCGCCTGGCTCGACGCCGGCCAGCACGCGCCGGACATTGGCGGGAAGCTCGGCCGGCACCCATTCGGGAATGCGGATCTGCCCGGTCGGCCCCGCGATCGAGGCGATGGCGTGGGCGAGCTCGATGCCCGGATCCGATAGCAACCCTCCCCAATTGCCGGAATGATGGCCGCCCTCGCGCGCCTCGATCGACAAGTCGAAATTGAGCGCGCCTCGCGTGCCGAGCGAAAGGTCCGGCCGCTCGCGGTGGAGGCGCGGCCCGTCGGAGCCGATCAGCACGTCGGCGGCGAGCAGATCGCCATGCTCCCGCGCGAGCCTCGCAAGGCCCAGCGAGCCCGTCTCCTCGCCCATCTCGATGAGGTAGCGTGCGTTGAAGCCGAGCTTGCCGCGCGCCTCGAGGGCCGCCTCGAGGGCCGCGAGATTGATCGAATGCTGGCCCTTATTGTCGACGACGCCGCGGCCATACCATTTGCCGTCGCGCTCGGTCAGCCTCCAGGGCGAAAGGTTGTCGATCCAACGCCCCTCCATGCCGAGCACCGTATCGCCATGGCCGTAGCCGAGCACGGTGACGAGCGCGGGATCCTCGATCCGCTCGGCGATCAGGAACGGCCCCTTGGCGCCTTCGACCGTGAGTATCCTGCAGGTGAAGCCGAGCCGCTCGAGCTCGGGCGCCATGACCTTGCGCACATACTCGTCGAGCGCCGGCGCGCTGGCAGGATTCTGGCTCTCGGTCGGCACCGCGATGCGGCGCGCCAGCGCCGCCTTGAAGGCACCGCTGTCGAAGGCTTCGCGAACATTGGCGATGGCGGCGTCGCGGCTCATGCATAAGCTCCCTTTGTCGAAGGGCACAAGCTAGCAGAGCCGCTGGGCATGATGAAAGGCGCGGCCGGCCCTCTGCCTGCGTCCCTGTTCAGGAGCTCGATTGCTGCAAAGGGCTGTCATGGGCACGATCAGAGTCCGAGCTCTGGGGCGGCAGCCGCAGGCGCCGGATCCCAGTCACAATAGCGACGGCACGGGCGTGATCAGCATTCTCCAAGCCGATAAGTGCAGCCTCGGCCAAGACCGATGCCGACCGAGCAATGCGGCCAAGCAAGACCGCGCATTCTTCGTCGGCGATAGATGACGCGGCCTCGATCACGTCTTCCGATGGGGCACTCCACAGCAGGCATTTGATAATGGGGCGAGCCTCGATCCTCCCCATTCGCCCGAGCGCCAATGCCGCCGACCTTGACACCCTGCGGTCGAGGTCGTCGAGGAGGTCGATCAAGATCGAGATCAGCTCCGGCAAGACACGAGCACAGCGACAGGCATCGGCCCGGATAGACGGCTCGTCGTCCCGCAGCAGCCGCCGCAAGGCATCCGATGAGAGAGACGAGCCGAGGCGCGCAGCTGCGCTCGCGGCGATCTGCATCGTCGGCCCTTGCACCACCGACCGCTCGATCATCTCCGACAGGGCGTCGGCCGCGTCACGGCCGCCAATCATGGCAAGAGCCTCAATTGCGACAGCCTGTTCGAAGACTTTGCGACGCGCACCGAAGCCCGCGAAGCGGCGGCACAGTGCAGCGAGCGCCGGAACGGCCGCGGCGAGCCGCCGACGCCCTGCCTCAGCAGCGAGATTACAGGCATCAGCAAGACTCGAATCCGGGATTGCGGCGATCAAGCTCTCATCATCCATCGACTCGGATGATACGGGCGCTCGGCTCGTATCTTGCGGAACGGTGTGCTCCACCCCAACGTCGATGTCCGAGAAAAAATCGAGCTGCCGTTCAGACATGGGGTCATGATGCGGGACGTCATCGCGGTGTCAAATCGACAATGAACCATACCAACAAGTAGATTGCCTTGATTCCCTGCAAGGCGGACGCCCGGAAGGCGCGAAGACCAAATCCTCCAAATGGCCTCTTGCTGGGCTCGATGATGGAGAAGCGACCATCCAATCGGCAAGCCGCTATCCGATGTCGGCGGCCGTGCGGCGTAGTCCGGAAGCCGCGGCAGGAGATCGGCTTCGTCGCCACGCAGATATTGGCCGCTAGTCGCGGAAAGGATCTCGTATGGTCACGCCCTCGATCGCCTGG
>JBIOEJ010000012.1:0-69562 GCA_044445965.1 Hyphomicrobiales bacterium | reverse complement strand
CCGCCGCGAGCGCCGGACACGCAGAACGGGGTTCGCGGCAGGCTGGTCAGCCGTACCGCACCGGCCTCCCGAATGACGACGGTCTCGCTCAACGAGATGCCGCGCGCGGAGGTGTACATGTGGAAGGCCATTCCGGGCTCCAAGCGCCAATCGGCGCCGGGGTGAAATACCCGGGTGAAATCACTCGAACGCAGCGGCTGATGTGAATAATAGCCGAGCGTATAGCCCGTGATATTGGGGTAGCTTTCACGCAGGCCCTCGCGCAGCACTCCCTCTCGTAGGATCCTGTCGACATCCCCGGCGCGAGCCCCCGGGCGCATGCCCGCGAACTGACGGTCCTGCAGCTCGGCCAGGCGCTCGGCGGTGCGGGCCAGTGCCGCATCGATCGGGCCGAAGACGATGCAGCGCATCAAGCGCGCGCTATAGCCCGCATAGCTAGGCGCAAGCTCGACATGCAGGATGTCTCCCGCTTGCAGCGGCTCGTCGGACACCGCGCGGTGGAGGAAATCCCATCCGCGTCCCGCGGCGATCCGCCCCACATATTGCGCATCGCCGCCGCGGTCGACGAATTGCCGGACGGCGATGGCCGTGGCGTCGCGCGTCGTCATGCCGGGCTTCGCCTCCTCGGCGATGGCGAGCATCGTCGCGTCGGCGATGCCCGCGGCCCGCGCGATCCGGCCGATCTCGGCTTCCGATTTGATCAGCCGCAGCTCCCAGGGAACATGCGTCATGGCGACGAAGCTCGCTTGCGGCAGCGCCGCCTGCATCGCCTGGAAGCTGTTCACCGTCATCGCATGGCTGCCGAAATCGACGCCGATGCGGGCGCGCTCCGACCCGGTGGACCGGATCGCTGCCGCGACCGCGAGCGCAGGGTCATCCGTATCCGCGAAACCGACGCAACCGCCGAACCAGGACTGCTCGAGGAAGGGCGCCACGTCGAGCTGGCGCAAGACCATGGTCAAGCCGCCGTCGAGCGGCACGAGGCAGGCGCGGTAGAGATTGAGCGAAGTCTCGAAGCCCGTGAAATAGTTGAGGATCTCGCTATCGTCGATCAGCATGAGATCGAGCGATCTCTCGCCCATTGCATTGCGCAATCTCGCGAGCCGGCCCTCGAATTCGGAGCGCGCGAAGCCGCGTTCCGTGGCTTGCATGGCGCTCATGATGCGACTCCCGATCCGAAATAGGCCTCATGAACGCGAGCATCGCCCATCAGCTCCTTGGCCGGGCCACCGAGTGCGATGCCGCCATCCTCGATCACATAGGCCCGATCGGCGCATTGCAGCGCCTGCATGGCGTTCTGCTCGACCAGCAGGATCGTCACCCCGAGGCTACGGAGCTCGCCGATGACCGCGAACATCTCATTGACGAGCAGGGGCGACAGCCCGAGCGATGGCTCGTCGAGCATCAGCAGGGTCGGCTCCGCCATCAGGGCGCGGCCGATGGCCAGCATCTGCTGCTCGCCGCCGGACAGCGAGACGGCGAGTTGGGAGCGGCGCTCCTTCAGCCTGGGAAAAAGGGTGAACACCTTCATGAGGCCCGCTGAACGGTCGCCCGGCCCTAAGCGGTAGGCGCCGAGGGCGAGGTTCTCGCCGACCGACATGCGCTTGAGGACGCCGCGACCCTCCGGGCAATGCACCAGGCCGCGCCTGACGATGAGATCGGGTCTGAGACCGTCGATCGGCGCGCCGTCGAAGACGATCTTGCCGCCGACGGGCGATACGAGGCCGGAGATGGTCCGCAGGAGTGTCGTCTTGCCCGCGCCGTTCGCGCCTATGACCGTGACGATCTCACCCCGCGCCACCGACAGGCTCAGCTTGCGCAAGACCCGGATTTCGCCATAGCCGGCAACGAGATCGGTGATCTCAAGCATGTTGCGCCTTGATCGGCTCGGCGTCGGTAAGACCGATATAGGCCTCGACCACCGCCTTGTGCGACAGGACCTCCGAAGGACTGCCCTCGGCAATCTTCTCGCCGAAGTTGATCGCCGTCACGCGTGTCGCGACACGGCTGATGACTTTCAGATTATGCTCGACCAGGAGCACCGTGACGCCCTCCTCGCGAATGCCGCGGATGATCCGGCAGAGATCCTCAGCCTCGCGCGCGTTCATCCCGGCGGATGGCTCGTCGAGCAGCAGAAGCTTCGGAGCGCTGGCGAGCGCCCGCGCGATCTCGACCAGGCGGCGCGTGCCATAGGCCAGCTCGCCCGCGGGACGCTCGACGAGATGGCCGATGCCCAAACGCTGTGCCGTGGCCCGAGCTTCCCGCCGCAGCCGCTTCTCCTGCGCGCTCCAAGTCTTGAACAGGCTCGAGAATCCAGTCGAGGCGCGGCTATGCTGCCCGAGCATGACATTTTCCAGCACTGTCAGCTCGTTGAAGAGCCGGATGTTCTGGAAGGTGCGCCGCATGCCGCGCCTGACCCTCAGATGCGGCGGCTGGCGCTCGATCGGTTCTCCGGCGAACCGGACCGCACCGGCGCTCGGGGCCAGCATGCCGCTCAACAGGTTGAGCACCGTCGTCTTGCCGGATCCGTTCGGACCGATGACCGCGTGGATCGCCTGTGCCTCGACGGCGAGATCGAGCCTGTTCACGGCGACAAGCCCACCGAACCTCTTGGTCAGCCCGCTTGTCTCGATCAGCGCCGCGCTCATGATTTGAACAGCCGCCGGCGCAGAGCGAGGATGGCGCGGCGGTCGATGAGACCTTGGGCGCGCCAGATCATCAGCACGACGAACATCGACCCATAGAGGAACAGATAATAGTCCCTCAGGAACCGGAAGAGCTCGGGCAGAACGGTCAGGATCACCGCCCCGACGATCGGCCCCCAGAAGGTGCCGATCCCACCGAAGATCACGAACAGCACGATCGCGATCGACATGTTGAAGCCGAAGGTCGGAGGATCGATGAAGAAGAAATGATGGGCGTAGAGCCCGCCTCCGATACCGGTGATGCCGGCGCCGATGCCGAAGGCCATCACCTTCACGAGGCGGACATCGATGCCCATCGAGGCGGCCGCGTCCTCGTCCTGGCGCACTGCCTCGCAGGCGGCGCCCCAGCGCGAGCGCGCGTGCAGCCAGAAGAATAGGATCGCGAGCAGCACCCAGGAGAAGACGAGCTCTATGTTCGTGCCTGTCATGCCGCGCATGCCGCCTACGCCTCCCACGTAATCGACCGTGGAGAGGAGGCTTCGCACGATCTCGCCGAAACCGAGCGTCGCCATGGCGAGGTAGAGCCTCGAGAAGCGCAGGACGGGCAGGCCGACGATCGCGCCGATAGTGAAGGCGGCGACACCCCCGAGCGTCACGGCGAGCAGCAGCGGCAGCTCGAAGTTAACGGTCAGGATCGAAGCCACATAGGCGCCGATCGCCATGAAGGCTCCGTGCCCGACCGAGAATTGTCCGGTCGCGACGGTGAAGTAGAGGCCGAGCGCCAAGAGGATATTGATGCCGGCGCCGGTCAGCACGCTGTCGTAATAGACCCCGAACATGCCTGTCAGGCCCGTTCGCGGATCTGCGCGCCGAGGAGGCCCGCCGGCCGAAACATCAAGGTCAGGATCAGGACGCTGAAGACGACGAGGTCCTGGTAGGTGCTCGACCAATAGCTGACGACGAGCGTTTCGAGGAGGCCGACCAGCAGGCCGCCGAGCATGGCGCCATAGACGTTGCCGAGCCCGCCCAGCACCATCCCCGTCATCCCCTTGAGCAGGAGGTTGAGGCCGATGAAGGGCGTGATCGTGTGATAGACGAGCGAGGTCAAGGCCCCGGCGGCGCCCGCCAGGGCGCCTGAGATGACCAGCGTCGAGGCGACCGTCCTCTCGACCGGGATGCCGAGGAGGGCGGCGACGGTATTGCTCTCCGAGACGGCGCGCATCGCCATGCCGAGGCGCGTGCGTGTCAGCAGGAGATGCAGGCCGATCATCAAGGCGAGAGTGGTGAGGATGATCACGACATGCGTCGCCGCGATCGTCACCGGGCCGAGCTGCATCTGGATCTCGGCCAGCGCGTCTGGAACCTGCCGCTGGTCGCTGCCGAAGATGCGGCTCGCACCTGTCTGCAGCAACAAGGCAACGCCGACGGTACTGAGCGCCGGCGCGGTCCAGACGGATTTATCGACCCATCGAAACGAGGCGAGATAGATACCCGCGGCGATCACTGCGCCCACCACCATGGCGCATAGCGCGACGAGCGGGAAAGGCAGGCCGGCGAGCAGGGCGGCCAGCAGCGCCGCATAGGCGCATGCCATGATCGTCTCGCCATGCGCGAAGTTCAATAGGTCGAGCGTGCCGAGCACCAGCGTGAAACCCAGCGCGACCAGGGCATAGGTGCTGCCGATGATCACGCCGTTGAAGAGTTGCTGGAGCAGCAGGTCCATCGCCTAAGACCGGTGAAGATGCGCGACGAGCAAGCCGCTCCGAGTGATCGGCTTCGTGGCCGATCCTATTTGAGGAGCTCCACGCTCCATTGTCCGTTCTTGATCGTCGCCTCCATGAAGGGCCGGATGACTTCGCCGGTCTTGGCGTCGATCGCGTAGCTGCCAGAGATGCCGAGGATTTTGATGCCGTCGAGCGCATCGCGGATCTTGGCGCGGTCCTTCTCGAGGTCGCCCGCCTTGTTGGTGGCGCCGCCGGTCTCGATCGCCTTGGCGATGGTCAGGACCGCGTCATAGGCGAAGGCCTCGTGCAGCGCCGCCATATGGCCGGAACGCTTCTCGAAGCTCTCGACGAGCGCCCGCACTTGCGGGGTCGGATCGTCGCGCCAGAATTGCGCCGAGGTGATCGCGCCTTCGACTGCCTTGCCGCCGGACCGCAGGAATTCATCGCCGTAGAGGGCGCCTGAGCCCAGCAATTGCTGTGTCATGCCCTGGCGCCTGATCTCGATTGCGACCTTTGCCGCGTCGCCTGGCGAGCCGACCACCGCGACGGCATCCGGGTTCAACGCCTTCAGCTTCGTCACCTGCGCCGTCACGCTGGGGTCGCCGGATTGAAAGGTGACCGGGTCGGACCTGGTGAGCTCCTTGATGCCGAGCTTGTCGAGGAGCGGCGGCCAGAACGCCGTGCCCATATATTTGCTCACCGCATCCTTGACGTCCATGACGACCGCGACGGTCTTGATGTCCTTGTCCTTGACCACCTTGGCGATAACGGGCGCGGTGTTCAAGTCGTCGGGCATCACGTTGCGGAAGGCCCATGGCCTGTTCTTGTCGAGCAGGCCGCCCTTGGCGACCGAGGTGCCGAGCACCGGCACCTTGAGCTGGTTCGCGATCGGAAACACGATCTCGGCTTCTCCGCTCGTATTCGGGCCGATGATCGCGAGCACATTGTCGACCGTCGCCAGCTGCCGCACGATGTTCGGCAATTCGCTCGCATTGCCGTGATTGTCGTATTTGACGAGCTTCACCTTCACGCCGCCGACGCCGCCCTTGGCATTGAGGTCATCGGCCGCGTAGTCGACGCCGCGGAAACCTTCGACGCCATAGGTCCCCCAAACGCCGTCGACGGTGTAGATCACCCCGATCTTTACCTCCGAACCGTCGAGCTTGGTCTGCGCCTTTGCTTGCGGCGACGCAACAAGAGCGCCGAGCACGGCGAGCCCCATCAGTTTTCCGGCCCTCATCATCTCACCCTCCTGTTTGCCCCAACCACTATGACATCACGCCGATGACGATCCAGGCCTCGCTCGCACCGAGCCGAGAATCGCCGCGACGTCGAGCACGCCGGCGCGATCTTCTCGCGGACGGCGCTGCAATTCCTTGACGACGCGCCCCTTCCAATATTGCCGCTGGGAAGGGGGCACCTCATCGAGAAGGCCGACCAACCGATCCTGCATGGCGGGCGAGAACATCTTCTCGAAGGCTTCGCGCGCCGGACCGAAGTCGAACTCCGCAGGGGAACGCCGCTTCGGGTCTGCGCGAAGCTTGGCGGTTGCCGCCATGTCGACCTTGCCGCGATCGATACTCACGCCGTATTGGCGCTCGGCCTCCTCGACCGAGAGGAACTCGTCCTTGACGTCGCGCAATACGAGATCGGGGTTGCGTTCGAACGGATCGCCGAAAGCTCCTCCCGACGGCGTGAGGATCTGAACCACCATGCCCGGCTCGAGGCGCAACGCATCGACGATCTTGCCGATGCTCTCGGCCTCCGGCGTGTCGGGATTGAGCACGGTCTGGCCGAGCGTGCCGTGCTCACCGCCTTTGCGGCCCCAAGGATGGAATTGGAAGCGCTCCATGCCTCTCGCCGTCACCACGGCGTCGGGCGTAAACACCTCGAAGCGCAGATCGAGGCCGAGCCCTCCCCGCCATTTGCCGGCCGGCGGCGCACCGTCGGCGAACTGGTATTTGTGCAGCAGCATGGGCATCTCGGCCTCGCTCGTCTCGGCCGGGATGTTCCGCAGGAACCCCGCCGCGAGATCCGCGCCGTCGATGCCGTCCTTGGTCGGGCGCCCGCCCGAGCCGCCCCACATGGGCTGGACCACATTCACCTTGAGCTCGCCGGTGCGTTCGTCCACCAGGGACAGCAGCACCACCCCGAGCAGCCCCGACCCTGCGGTTGGCACCTTGCCTCGGACGCGTTCGGGCGTCGCCGGCGATTCGGTCGCTTGCGACAAGCAGCCGAACACGATGTCCATCACCCGCACGCCCGTCGCGAAGCGCACGCCGACCGCCGCGCCAGGCTCCGGATTGAGGATCGTGCCCGGCGGTATGGTCACCCTGATCGGCCGCAGGATGCCGCGGTTCAAGGGGATGGCGTTGTCGATGGCATAGATGAAGTTGAAGACGCCGGCGTTGATGAAGTGATGGTTCTTGCCGAAGGTCGGCAGGTTCAACGCGGCCCGCACCTGCGGATCGGAACCGCTGAAATCCAGATGGATCTCGGAGCCAGTGACCTCCAGCCTCAGCTTGATGCGCGCCGGCGCCTGGCCGATCATATCCAATTCCATATAATCGGCCATCTCGTAGGCGCCGTCGGGGATGTCCGCGATCACGTCGCGGGCGCGCAATTCCCCGTAGAGCAGGAGATCCTCGATGCCCTGGCGAAACGGCTCCACCCCGTATTTGTCGATGGTCTGGTCGAGGCGGCGTTCGGCGACGTGCATCGCGGCGATGAGCGCCTTCAGATCGCCTTCGTTGTAATGGGGCGTGCGCGTATTGGCGAGGATGATGCTCATCAGCTCGTCGTTGAGGACACCGGCCTTGACGAGCTTCATCGCCGGCAGGCGCAGTCCCTCCTGGTAGATGTCGTAGGCGATGGGAGCGATGCTTCCGGGCACCAGGCCGCCGACATCGGAGGAGTGGATGAAGGTCCAGCTGAAGCAGATCAGCTCGCCGTCCCGGAAATAGGGCTTCAGCAGGTGAAAATCGGGAAGATGGGTGCACAGTCCTCCGGTGGTCATCGGGTCGTTGGCGACGATGATGTCGCCCGGCTGATAGTCGTCGAAGGCCTTGACCGCGTCTTCCATCAGCGCCGCGACCATGAACGACACGCCGATATCGCGCGGGTAGCTGAAGATTTCGCCCGCGAGACTGACCAGCCCCTCGCCGAAATCCCAGGCCTCCTTGATGAACGGGCTGAAGGACGCCTTGTGGATGATATGTCCCATTTCGCTGACGATGCCGTTCAGGCGATTGTTGAGGATTTCCAGGAAGATCGGGTCGCTCTTGAACTTGGGGGTGGCTTGCCGGCGCTCGCTGCTCATGTCGCCTCTCCGATGATCGTGCCGTATTGATCGACGCGGCAGGCAAAGCCGGGTGGGATGAAGACCGTGGTGTCATATTGCTCGACGATGGCCGGGCCGTCGAATGTCTGGCCCCAGAGCAGCGCCTTGCGCTCATAGACGCCTACCTCCAGCACCTCGCCCTCGAGGAAAACGGGCCGCTTGCGCGCCGGCAAAGCTGGGCCTTCGGTCGCAGCCGCCCCGATGCGCTCGAGCGGGGGCTTGTAGGTCTTGCCGATCACCGTCGCTCTGACATTGATGATCTCGAGCGCCTTGCGGTCGGCCTGCCCGTAGATCGCCCGGTAGACCGTATCGAAACGCTCGCGCACCGCCGCGGCCGCGTCCGGGGCATCGAGGGCGATATCGGTCAAATCCGTGGTGACCTCGAAGGCTTGGCCGATATAGCGGATGTCGGCCGAGACCTCGATCAGCTTCTCGCTCACGCCGATCCGCTCGGCCTCGAGCCATCCGAGCGCGCGCTCGCGCAGTCCTGCGATCGACCGGCGCATCAGCGCGATCGTTTCCCGGTCACCCTGGCCGAGCGGCAGGGTCTTGTGCAGCGAGGCGATGAAATCGCTCTTCGCATCGGCCACGAGCGCTCCCAAAGCGCAAAGCGTGCCGGGCGATTTCGGGATCAGAACGAGCAGGATGCCCACTTCCTTGGCCAGCATGAAGCCGTGCGTGGGCCCTGCCCCGCCATAGCAGAGGAGAGCGAATTCCGACACGTCCACTCCCTTGCGGGCCATGAGCGGCACCAGCTCGGAGAACATGTTGGAGGTCGCGACCCGCAGAATCGCCTCCGCCGTTTGGACGCGGCCGAGCCCGAGCCTTGCGCTCAAGGCGTCGATCGCCTTGTGGGAAAGCTCGGGATCGAGCCGCAGCTCGCCGCCGAGGAAGTTCTTCGGATCGAGAATGCCGAGCGTCACATAGGCGTCGGTGATCGTCGCTTGCGTGCCGCCGCGCCCGTAGCAAACAGGTCCCGGCTCGGAGCCCACGCTCTGCGGACCGACCTTCAGGATGCCGGCCGCGTCGATCCAGGCGATCGAGCTGCCGCCGGCCCCGATCGAGGAGACGTCGACCGATGGCAAGCCGATCTCCAGCCCGCCGACCTTGTTTTCGTTCGCGAAGCGGATCCGCCCGTCGACGACCGCCACCTCGGTCGAGGTGCCGCCCATATCCAATGGCAGCAATTTGGTGAAGCCCGCCAGCGAGCCGACATAGCTCGCGCCGATCACCCCCGAGGCCGGCCCCGAGGACAGGGTTTCGACGGGCACCGCGCGAGCGCTGTCGGCAGTCATGATGCCGCCATTGGACTTGGTCGACAGGAGGCGCGCGCTGATGCCCGTGGCGCCGACTTCCTCCTCGAGAGAGGCGAAGTAACGATCCATCTTGCGCCCCACATAGGCGTTCACCGCGCTGATCAAGGCGCGTTCGTATTCGCGGATCTGCGGCCAGGTCTCGGAAGAGAGCGAGACATAAAGATCGGGGAACCTCGCCCGGACGATCTCCCTCGCGCGCCGCTCATGGGCGTCGTTGCGGTAGGAATGCAGGAAGGTGATGGTCAGCGCTTCGATGCCCTCGGATGCGAGGCTCTCGACCGCGGCCAGGATCTCCTCCTCCGGCAATGCTCGCCGCACCCGGCCGTCGGCCATCATGCGTTCGTCGATCGTGCGGACGAGATGCCGCGGCACGAGCGGCGTCGGTCGCTCGATCGACAGATCGAAGATATCGGGAAGGCGCGACCGTCCGATCGTCAGCAGGTCGCGGAAGCCGCGCGTGACCAGCATGCCGAGCCGCGCGCCCTTGCGCTCCAAGAGCGTATTGACGCCGATCGTGGTGCCGTGAGCGAAATAGCCGATCGCTTGCGGCGAGATGTTCCGGCGCCGGCAAAGCTGCCCTATGCCTTCGATCACGCTTCGCGAGGGATGGCTCGGCGTCGACGGCACCTTGGCGATCGTCGTCTCGCCGCTCTGCTCGTCGGTGAGGGAGAAATCCGTGAATGTTCCGCCGATATCGATCCCGAGGCGATAGGAAGTCACGGCTCAATTCCCTTCGTGCAGGCGTTGCTATGATATCGGCCAGACAGGCTCGGCCGCGATCCCCGCCATGGTCATCGCCTCGGCGGCCGCCTGCCGGATATTGCCCGAGACGGCTGCGAGATCGATGGTCAGGAGCTTCCTGTCGCGCATGATGAAGCGCCCGTCGATCATCACGTCCCGCACCGAAGACCCGCTCGCCGAATAGACGAGGTTGGCGACCGGGTTGAATTCGGGCCGCGGCTGCCATTCCCAACTGCCGCAGTCGATGATGGTGAGGTCGGCGCACTTGCCGTCTTCGATCGAACCGATCTCGTCGTCCCAGAGGAGGCCGCGGGCACCCTCGATCGTCGCCATCTCGAAGGCCTTGTGCGCCCCCATGATCTCGGCGTCGAAATGCGCATCCTTATGGGCGCAGGCGGCGAGATACATGACGCGTACCAGGTCGAGAAAGCGGCTGATCGCGGCCGCGTCCGTGCCGAGACCGATGGTCACGCCCGCCGAGACGAGCTCGGGGAATTTGCCATGGGCCACGCAGCCGAAGGCTCCGAGCATGCTGGCCGAGGGGCAATGGCCGATCTTGACCTTGCGCCTGGCCAGCAGCGCCACCTCGGTTTCGTCGATGGCGCCCATATGCACCGCCAGGAGATTGGCGTCGATCAGCCCCAGCCGATCGTATCGCTCGACGGGCCGAGCGTGCCATTTGGCGAGGCATTGGGCAGTCTCGGTCGGGTTCACCGCGAGATGCACATGGATGCCGACGCCCAAGGTGTCGGCGAGCTCCTTGATCTTCCGGCACAGCTCGTCGCTCGTGGCGGTGACGCTGCGCAAGCCGAGCCAAATGCGAATGCGCCCATCTTCGCTGCCGTGGAATTCGTCATGGAGGCGCCGCGCCGAGGCAACCACGGTATCGGCCGACCCCAGCAGATTGTCGGGCGTCGGGCGATTGGGGTCGTGCAGATCGGTGATGGAGCGCGTGACCACGCCGCGCATGCCGATATCCTTGGCGGCGCGGATCGTGGCTTCGGGAAAATAGCTCCCGGGGTCGCCGAAGCAGGTCGTCCCGTTGCGGATCATCTCGGCGAATGTGCCGAGCGAGCCCCAATAGGCTTGAGCGTCGCCGATGCGGGTATCGAAGGGATAGAGGCGCGTCGCCCAACGGCGCCCCGTCTCGATGTCGTCGAACAGGCCCTTGCTGAGAAAATGCGCGGGGTGGTTGTGGATGTCGACGAAGCCCGGAACGACGAGCGCCCCGGACGTGTCGATGATCTCGGCGACGGGCGCCTCGACGGCAAGGGCCGCGGCCTTGCCCACCGCGCGGATGCGGCCGCCTTCGACGAGGACCGCGCCGTCGGCGATGATCCGTCGCGCGGCATCGACGGTGACGACGGTACCGCCGGCGAGGAGCAACGGTCGTTCCATGGAATGTCAGCGCTTCCTTGCCGCGAGGATCTGCAGCCGAACGAGATGTGATCTTAGAGCTGCATGCCCGAATTCATCCGTCCAATGATATCTTCAAGTCGATCCATGTGGTTTTGTTATATGTCGTGAGCTATTAGGCTCACGACATGGCATTGGATCTCAAGCGGCTGCGCGCCTACAGGGCCTGGATGCAGACGGGCTCGGTATCCCAAGCCGCGGCCAAGCTCGGGATCACTCAGCCGGCCGTCAGCCGCTTGCTGCATGATCTCTCGGATGCCTTGCGCGTGCCATTGTTCCAGCGCCAGGGGCGCAATCTGGTGCCGACGCGGGAATCGATCGCTCTCTACGCCGAGGTCGATCAGATCCTCGAAAAGGTGGCTGGGATCAGCGACATCTCCAATAATCTGCGAAGGGCCCAGGCTCGGCAGATCCATATCGCGGCCACCCCCGCCCCCGCGCTCGGAATCCTGCCCTGCGCAGTGAAGGCCTTCGTCCGGGATTTCCCGGACGTCGAGGTCGCGGTGGATATGTGCATGCCGCGCGACCTGCATGAATGGACCACGGTCGGCCCCTTCGACATCGGGCTTGCCTTGATGCCGATGGCGCACCCCGATGCCATCATCAAGCCGCTGGTGCGCGTGGATGCGGTGGTCGGAGTGCCGCCCGACCATCCGCTGGCCCAATGCGAGGTGGTGACGAGAAGCGATCTGCGTCACTTCCCGGCTATCCTGCCGCCGCGCTATTCATTGATCTGCGCCCAGTGGCAGGCGGCGCTTCGCGTCGATAAGCGCGAGGATGTGATGGACCTGTTCACCTCGTCGAGCCTGTCGGCCTGCCAATGGGCTGCCGCTGGCCTGGGCGTCGCCGTCGTCGACCCGCTGAGCACCATCGCCGCCGGCCTGGGACTGGTCTTCCGACCTGTGAAGCCGCCCTTGACGGTTGAATACATCATGATCTTCCCGAGGGACCAGACACCTTCTCGCCTGGTCGATGCTTTCGTCACGTGCCTGCGCGCCACCGTCGACCAGGCGAATTTGACCCTCGCCCGGCAGTGAGCTCAAAAATGCAGTCCCGGCCCGGCCGCCGGGTCGCATGATGCGCCGGGTGGTAACAGGGGTTGGAGGACGGACGCATGCTCAAGGAATTCCGGGATTTCGCCATGAAAGGCAATGTCGTCGATCTCGCGGTCGCGGTAATCATCGGCGCTGCCTTCGGCAAGATCGTCGATTCGCTCGTCGGCGACATCGTCATGCCGATCATCGGTTCGATCGGAGGCCTCGATTTCTCGAACTATTACCTGGCCCTGTCGAGCAAGGTGCAACCGGGCCTCGCTTACGTCGATGCCAGGAAGGCCGGCGCCGTGCTCGGCTGGGGTCAGTTCATGACTTACCTCGTCAACTTCCTCATCGTCGCCTTCGCCTTGTTCCTGGTCGTCCAGGCGATGAACCGGATGAAGGGCAAGGTTTTGGGCCCGGGCGAGGCTCCAGCGCCGAAGGCGCCGCCCCCGGAAGTCGCATTGCTGACCGAGATTCGCGATCTCTTGAAGAAATAGCGCGCCGGCGCATGGCCGGGATGCCGCGGCGAGTTTCTTCTTGCCGATCGGCGTCGCCTGGCGCTATTTCGCACGATCTCCGAAACGCTCAAGGTGGCCGGCAGGCCGCGCGAGGCATGCATGACCATCGCCGCCAAAATCCCCGGAACGGGATCCCCCCCGGTGCGCCGGGAGGCGCTCGAAGCGCCGGATAGCGGCATCGTCGAGGTCTTCGACCACGGCTTCGGCCGTCCGGGGCTCATCCCGCTCTGGGCCGGCGAAGGAGACCTCTCGACCCCGAGCTTCATCAGCGACGCCGCGGCGCGCTCGCTTGCCGCGGGCGAGACCTTCTACACGCTGCAGCGCGGCATTCCGGAACTGCGCCAGGCGATCGCGCGCTATGTCAGCCGCCTCTACGGCAAGACGCTGTCACCGGAGCGCTTCTTCGTCACCATCGGCGGCATGCACGCCATCCAGACCGCGATGCGTATCGCCGCCGGGTCCGGCGACGAGGTCGTGGTCCCCTCTCCCGCCTGGCCGAATTTCCTCGGCGCGCTCACGATCAGCGGGGCAAAAACCGTGCCCGTGCCGATGCAGCTCGACAATGGGCGCTGGCGGCTCGACCTCGATCGCCTCGCGGCCGCCGTGACGCCGAGAACGCGCGTCATCGTCGTCAACTCGCCCGCAAACCCGACCGGCTGGACCGCGACCGCTGACGAGCTCGAGGCCATATTGGCGGTGGCGCGCCGGCATGGGCTGTGGATCGTCGCCGACGAGATCTACGGGCGCTTCGTCTATGGCGAAGCGGCGCGCGCACCCTCCTTCCATGATTTCGCCGGAAACGAGGAACGCGTCCTCTACGCGCAGACCTTCTCGAAGAACTGGGCCATGACCGGCTGGCGGATCGGCTGGCTCGAGGCGCCGGAGGCGCTCGGCGCCACCGTCGAGAACCTCATCCAGTATTCGACCTCGGGCGTCGCCACCTTCGTGCAGCGCGCCGCGATCGCCGCGCTCGAGGAGGGCGAGCCCTTCCTCGCCCGGCAGATCGAGATCGCGAGGCGAGGCCGCGAGATCGTGCTCGACGGCGCCAGGCGCACCAATCGCATCGAGATGGCGGCGCCGGACGGTGCCTTCTACGCCTTCTTCCGCGTGGACGGCATCACCGATGTCCGCCAGGCGGCGCTCGATCTCGTCGACGAGGCCAATGTCGGCCTCGCTCCGGGCACGGCCTTCGGGCCCGGCGGCGAAGGCTATTTCCGCTTGTGCTTTGCGCGCAAGAGCGAGGATATCGAGGAGGCCATGCGCCGCATCGAGCGCTGGCTGAAGACGAAGGGCTCTAGGACCTGACCGCGCGAGCCCGCTTGATGGCGTCGATGCGCTCTTGATCCTGCGGCTGCAGATTGCGCCCCCGCTCGAGGATCTCGAGCGTGTATTCCTCATAGGTGAGGCCTAGCCGTTCGGCGCGCTCCAGGCGGTAGAGCGCGATATCGCGGGAGACCTTCCAGGCCGCCCGATGCGCCCGCTTCCAGCAATAGGTGACGAACAGATCGCCGATTTGCCATTCGGCAAGCTCGGTGTCCTCCAGAGGCGGCCCGAGATTGTGACCGATGCTCGTCGTCATTGCCAGGTCGTCGTTATTGCCAAGCCGTCGCCGTCCCTTATATTCACGCAATCGTATGATATGTTGAACGGCGATGGCGGACAAGACCCTCGATCGGCTGTTGGGCGAGCGCTTGCGTGTTCTGCGGGAGGGCCGGGCCTTGAGCCTCGGCGACCTCGCGGCCCGCTCGGGCGTCAGCAAGGCGATGATCGCCCGCGTGGAGAAGGCGCAGAGCAGCGCCACCGCCGCCCTGCTCGGGCGCCTCTGCGCCGGCCTCGGCGTCAGGCTGAGCTCGGTCATCGAGGTCGCCGACGGGCCGCAGATGCGGGTTTCGCGCCTCGCCGAACAATCCGTCTGGCGGGATCCCGAGACCGGCTATGTGCGCCGCCGGATTTCGCCGGCGGGGGCTTTGAGCGGCATCGAAGTCGTATCGATCGAGCTGCCGCCTGGCGCGCGCGTGCCCTACCAGCCCTGGGCGGCCAACGCCTATCGGCAGCAATTGCTGATGCTCGAAGGTACGCTGCATTTGCGGATCGGCGCCGAGAGCTACGTGCTGCGCAAGGGCGATTGCATCGATTTCGACGTGCTGCGCGAGAACGTGTTCGAGAACAAGGGCAAGGCCGCGGCGCGCTACCTCGTCATCATCGGCAGGAGCTGATGTGGCCTAGCTCATCAGACAACTGCTCAACTCGCCTTCGCATGCAGCTCGAGATCGGCAGTTGCGCGCAGCTCCAGCAGCGTCGCGCCCTGCCCCACCGCGATCCGCCGCGCTTCGGTGAGATCGGCGAGGCCTCCGAGGTCGTCCCCGGCGCGTAGACGCAGCAACCCACGCAGGCGATGGAATTCGGCCGCCAGCCAGCGCTCGCCGGTCTCGACCTCGGTGGCGATCGCGGCGAAATTGGCGAGCCCCTCCTCGATTCGGTCGGCCTTCACGCAGCCCCCGCCGAACAAGATGCACCACGCCGTCAGCGACGGCAGACGCGCGGCCGTGAGCATCTCGATGCCGTGACGAGCCAGGCGAAATCCCTTCTCGGTGGCGCCGTGGCGAATATCTGCGAGCCCCGCCAGGAGATCGGCGTGCGGGCGCCAGAACGGCAGATCGTGCTGCAGCGTCAGGCTGCGCAAACGCGATGCGTGGAAGGCGAGATCGTCGGCATCCTCGATGAGGGCCGCGAGCAAGCCGCCGGCGAAGGCGATGGTGTGGCAGAGCGTCTGAAAATGGCCGCTGGCCTGCGCCTCCTCGAGCGCGGCCCGGCGCCAAAGGGCGGCGCGCTCGAGGTCTCCGAGGAAGGTCCAAGCCTCGGCGAGCCCGACCTTGACCGTGATGGCGTGGAAGGTGGCGCCGATCTTGTTCAAGGGCTCGTTGTGCAAGGCGGGCACGAACAGCTCCTGGAATTGCTCGAACTCGTGAATGGCCGCCGCGAACTCGCCCCTGAACAGCAAGGTCGTGCCCATGCAGCGATGCGCCATGAGCTTGTCGAGCGTGCTGCCTTGCGAGGCCGCTTCGGCGATCTGCCGCGCCACCCCCAGCCGCGCCTCCATCTCGTTGAACCGGCCGATCCATTTGTGGACGAGCGCCGGCACGATCCGGTCGTTCGCCCCGAGACGACCCGACAGATCGAAGGCGAGATCGATCTCACGCTCGACCTCCGCGGCGCCGTAGCCGCGCGCCGCGATCAGCGGGCCCAAGATCTCGAGCCTCAGATCGAATTCACGCAGATCGCGATCGCGTCCCTGCGGCAGCTTCGACGTCAATTCGATGGCACTGGTGAAATGTGCCACGGCTTCGTGCGCGGCGGAGCGGCGCGCCGCGTCGCGTCCGGCGCGCTCCCAATAGCTGATGGCGCGGGAATAGTCCCCGGCTTCGGTGAGCTGGTGCGCCAGCACATGCGGCAGATTGTCGGCGATCGTGGGAAAGCGCGCCTCGATGGTATCGGCGATGAGCTTGTGGACCCGCACGCGATCGCGCCGCAGCAGCAAGTGGTAGGCGGCATCGCGCAGAAGCGAATGGCGGAACCCCACGGCCTCGCCGAAAGCGCTGTGGCGCTTGACGAAGATGCCCGTCTTGATGAGACGCTCGATGCTCGCTCCCATCTCGGCTTCGCCGAAGGGAGACGTGGCGATCAGGAGCTCCTGGGGCACGTCGCGACCGATGGCGGCCGTGAGCTGTGCGGTCTCGCGGCCGTGCTCGAGCAGATCGAGCCGCGCCAGCAAGGTCTCGTTCAAGGTGACCGGTATGGCGTTCGGGTCGGCGGTTCCAGGCGAGACGCTCTCGATCGCCAAATAGCCGCGCGCCAGCTCCTCCGCGAAGATCGGAATGCCGTCCGAGCGCGCGACGATCGCATCGGCGATCTTGGGCGGCAGTTTCTGCTCGGCCGCGATGGTGTTCACCAGCCGCCTTATCTCGTCCGGTTGCAGGCGGGCGAGATGCAAGACGCTGGTGTCGGGGCCGTCCACCCAATGCGGGGGCTCGCCGGGGCGCATGGTCGCGACCAGCAGCACCGGCAATTCGCGGATCAGCCGCGCCAGCCTTTCGACGAGCTCGGATGTCGAAGGATCCATCCAATGGATGTCCTCGATCACGATGACGGGGTTGTCTCGCGTGATCGCCTCGATGATATCGAGCAGAGCCTCGACGGTGCGCGAGCGGATCTCGGATGGCGCGAGGCGATGCAGCAAGCGGCGATCGCTGTTCTCGTGGCGCAGCAATTCGGCGACCAGCGCCAAGCGCTCCGGCGTTGCCTGACCGAGGCCCCGCAACAATGCGTCGAGCTTCTCGAGCTGGCCGGCCGCGGCGTTCGAGGCGGAGGCGTCGGTGGCATAGGCGAGATAATGGGCGATCGGATGGAAAGGCTGGTTGGTGTGGACCGGCGAGCACTGCAAGATGACGCGATGGGAGGGATTGATCTCGAGCCTGCGATACATTTCCTCGATGAGGCGCGACTTGCCGACCCCCGCTTCACCGGAGATGAGCACGATCTGGCCCCGCCCGCCCATGGCCGCGGTGGCGCGATCGACAAGCCGCGCGATCTCGCCTTCGCGGCTGATCATCGGCAGGCTGCTGGAACGATGCGCGGCTTCGAAACGGCTCGCGCCCCTCTGCTCGCCGATGACGTGAAAGACCGTGACCGGCGAGGCGAAGCCCTTGAGGCTGCGCTTCCCGAGATTCTTGCAGCGAAACTGCGCGCCGATGATGTTCGCGGTCGCCTCCGCGATCAGGACCTGGCCCGGCTGCGCTTCCGCCTGTAGGCGCGCCGCGAGATTCGGCGCCTCGCCCACAAGCGAATCCTGCTCGGTCGCGGCGTTTCCCACGAGATCGCCCGCAACCACTAGACCCGTGGCGATGCCGATCCTCACTCCGAGGCGCTCTCCGTCCGGCATCTTCAGGGCGGCGATCGCCGTGGCCAGCGCAAGCCCGGTGGCGACGGCGCGCGCAGCGTCGTCCTCGTGAGCGCGCGGATAGCCGAAGCTCGCCAGCACCCCGTCACCGAAGAAACGCAGCACGTGACCGCCGAAGCGGTCGATCAGGCCCGCGCAGGCGTCCTTGTAGGCGCCGAGGATGTCGTGCACCACTTCGGGATCGAACCTCGATGCGAGCTGGGTGTAGCCGACGAGGTCGCAGAAAAGGGTCGTGACCTGCCGGCGCTCGGCGAGGACGACCTGCCTTTGACCGAGAGCGGGCTGCTGCGCTGATACGGGCTTCCCGCTCGGGCGCTCCTGGGGGCGGCGCTCCGCCGGCTCCTTCAATTTGGCGATCCCTTCCAGGAGACGCCGGCGATGGCCGATCGAGTGGACACCCAGCTCCGCGAGATCGGTGGAAGTCAGATGCGGCAATATGGTCGCGTCGATGTCGTTGTCGAGGAACGCCTCGAGATAGATGCCAAGACCCTGCTCCTCGAGCCAGGCGCTGGTGAATCCTCGGTCCGGGCTGACAACTGGCTTGGCCATATCGGGATGAAGCTAAGGATTCTTGCCGCTATCTGCGAGGATGATGGGTTGCGCCAAGGCTCGCGCAACCTCGGGCGGCCAGATCATCGATGTTTCTGTCACCGATGTGCCCGCCCCCCCTTTGCCATTGGTGTAGGGCGCGACCATCTGCGGGAAGGCGAAGAAACCGCGCGGGTCGTATTTGTTCTTGACCGCCACCAGCGCACCGAGTGCCTGCCCCCAATAATTCGCCCGATAATCCGGAACCGCGCCGCTCGGATAGTTCTGATAGACATGGCCGTTCCACATCGGCTGCATCAGCGTGCACCAGTCCGTGAGAAAATTCTCGGGCGGTGTCGGATCGTCCTCTGGGTACCAGAACACGTCGAGGCAGGCGCTGAAGGCGACATCGCGATGGATGAAGGCGCTGTCCTCCAAGGGATAGGCATTGATCGCCCCGCCATAGATTTCGAGATAGAGATAGGACCACTGGTTGGGGCTGGTCACGAAGAAATCGAGTAGCGATTGCCACTCGGCGAGCGCCAAATCGCGCGCCACATAGCGCGCCTGCTTGTCCTCGTTCGGCATGCCGCGCGTCGGCGGCAGAGGGGGGATGTCGTAAGGGGAGTTGAGTAGCATGGCGTCGATCGTATTGAAGCTGTCGAAGGCATCGTATTGGAAGACAGCCCCCGCCATGTCGAGCAACGGCCGGATGGCTGCTCGACCATCGGCCTGCGAGCCGACATAGAGGCCGCGCACCAGCAGCTGCGGCACCAGCTCGGTGCCGCCGGGCTCGGTCGGCTGGTAGCAGATCGAGACCTGGATGTTGAACTCCGGCGGCGCCGTGCGGAAGAAATCGGCCTGCATCCCCATCAAGGCCGCGGCGGCGGTCTGCCGGTCGCTCTCCTGGGCGAGGGGCCAGTAGATCGCCCAGCCATAGACCTTCCCCAGCGGCCGCAGCTGGTAATTGGCGCTGAGCAGCACGCCGAAATTATTGCCGGTACCGCCGCGCACGGCCCACCACAGGTCGCGATTGCTCTGAGCGCTCGCGGTCACGATGCTGCCGTCGGCCAGCATCACCCGTATGCCGAGCACATTGTCGCTGTGGATGCCGAAGGTTCGAGAGGTGAAGCCGTAGCCCCCTCCCTGCATGAAGCCTCCGACGCAGACATCGTCGCACTCGCCGACAGGCATGTGGAGCCCGCGCATCGCGAGCGCCGAGTTGAGCTTGCCGAAGGTCGTGCCGCAGCCGACCGTCGCGATCGGATTGTCCGGCCAGATCAGGACATCGTTCAAGCCGCTGACATCGATCAGCATGCCGCTGCTTGCCGAGTAGCCGGCCGTCGAATGGCCGCCGGAGCGGATGGTGACGGGCAAGTGATGCCCCCAACCGAGGTTGATGGCGATGCGCACATCCGCCTCGGTGAGGCAATAGATGATGAGCGACGGAAAGGCGTCGAACAGCGGATTGAAGAGCTTGCGATCGGTGTCGTAATGCGGGTCGCCCGGAAACACCATCCTGCCCACGAGGTCGAGCTGGGCCTGCTCCAGGGCCGCGCGCGGGATTTTCAGCCTCGCGAAGAACGCCTCGTCGCGTCCGCCCAGATCGGCGATGATCGCCGCGTCACGAAGCCGCTTCTTCGACAGCCGATGCGACATGGCTCGAGCCTTTCATGGTGCCGGCACCGCGCTCCCCCCGGGGAAGGCGTTCCATCTTCGACTTGAGAAGCCCTGCATATCGCATTCTCATGAGAACGGATATGCTTTCATTCCCGCTTGCCGGTGGTGTCTCGAGACATTACCCTCTTGCCAGGACGGTGAAATGTTCGCCGGCGGTGCCGGGGTCTCCCGCTCACGCTGGCCTCGGCTCGCCCCGGCAGATTGGCCGGCAATGCGCTCAATTGGTCATAGCCGAGCTTCGGCCCGGCGGCGGCTCGGCCGGACCGCCCGCAATCCCCTGCCGCACCGCTTCGACGCGCGGACGACGCTTTGAATGTGATGCATCGCTTCCGCTTGCGCGGCGGCGCCCATCTCCTCAGGTTTGTTCGGACATGCAAATCTGATACAATAGATGTGGACGCGGGCAAAGTGCCACAAGGCCGAGCGATCGCGATGACGCGGAAATCGAAATCCCCTGCGCTCGATCATTCCGAGCCGCCCAACCCCGTCTCGGAGACCGCCGCCATGCCCCCCGGCAAGCTGGCACCGGAGAACGGCTCGACGCCGCTGATCCGACGGCTCCTCAGCCATATCGTCAGCGAGGATCTCCCCGAAGGGACCCATTTGGTCGAGCAGGCCTTGGCCGACACGCTGCGGGTTTCCCGTACTCCCATTCGGAAGGCGTTGACCGCGCTCTCTCGCGAGGGCATCGTTCAGAACGTCCCGCGGCGCGGGGCTTTTCTGGCGCGCCCTTCCCGATCCTTGTTCGCCGCAAGCCTCGACTTTCCCGCGCTCAGCGAGAATGACCTCTTCGACCGCATCGCGATCGATCATCTCGATGGCGTCTTGCCGAGCTCATTCTCCGAGCGGGATGTCATTGCCCAGTATGGCGTCAGCGCACGACTTGCCCGGCGCGCTCTCGAGACTCTGTGCGATGAAAAAGTCATCGTCACCGAGCCACCCGGCCGCTGGCAATTCAATCCATTTCTCTTGAATGCGGAAGCGAGCCTCGCAAGCTATGCCTATAGATTGGCGATCGAACCCCAAATCCCCCTGCTTTCGACCTTCGCGGCGCGGCGCGATCTGATCCGCCTCTGTCGGGACGAGCACATCCGCTTCCTGACGCTGAAGCCGGCCGAGCGGACGGCGCGGCTGGCCTTCAAGGTCGACGCCGCATTCCACGAGGCCGTGGCAACATGTGGAGGCAACCCGTTCTTTCATGCGAGCGTCGTGCAGCACAATCGCATGCGGCAACTTCTCGAATATCGCGACGCCTTCGACGAGGACCGCATACTGACCTGGCTCAAGGAGCATCTCGATATCATGGAGGCCGTCACCGCCAACGCATTGGCGGAAGCCTCCGAGCTGATGCGCACCCATCTCACAAACGCAATGCGCCATCGTCAGGCTGGTCCGGCGCGGCGCGGCCCAAGGTGAGGTCGCGGATGCAGCGAGGCAGGCAGGCCGAAGTTCGCCGTACCGTTGCACAAAATTTGGTCGCTGCTGCAAGAAAATACATCTTGTATCGCATTAATAACCGCATACAATCCGTCCGCGCCCCAAATCGGGTGCCATCGTGCAGCACCAGCCTCGTGCGAGGAGCCGGAAACGACATCGCCTCTCTGCCCGACCCCGCCCGGCGGGCAATGCGGTGACGCGCCCGCGACCATCGTCATATGGCTGGCAGACCAACGGGCAGGAGTAGATGAACAGCGTCGCAACCAGCAATCTCGATGTCGTGTCGGCGCGCCACGGAAGGGCGATCCGGCTCTCTAGGGGCCAGACGATCAAGATCGTGAGCGTGCATGGTACGCAGGTGCTCGATCTGTGGGCGTTCAACGGCGACGACCTGACCGAATACATGTCGATGGAGCATACGCGCTCGAAGAACAGCAAGATCACGCTGACCGTCGGCGACAGTTACGTCTCCGATCGCCGCCGCCCCATGCTGACCGTGTTGGAGGATACCTCTCCCGGGATTCACGACACGCTGCTCTGCGCTTGCAACAGCTACATCTACCAAGAGGCGGGATGTCGCGAATACCATCGCAACTGCTCCGACAATCTCCATGAGGCGCTGGGCGAAATCGGGCTGAAATTTCCCTTCACGCCAGGCCCGCTCAACGTGTTCATGAACATTCCGGTGAACGCCGATCGCAGTATCGGCCGTCTCCCGCCGTCCACACGGCCGGGCGACTATCTCAAGCTGAAGGCGGAGATGGATCTGGTCGTCGTCATTTCGGCGTGTCCTCAAGACCTTTCGGTGATCAACGGCCCCGACAAGACGCCTCGCGACGTGTACTTCGCCATCGAGGGCTGAGGCATGCCGATCCTCGAGGTCAAGGCACTGCGCAAGCAGTACGGCACGCTCGAAGTCTTGAAGGGGATTTCGCTGAGCATGGCGCCACGCGAGGTGGTGGCGATCATCGGGGCGAGCGGATCGGGCAAGAGCACCTTTCTGCGCTGCATCAATTTGCTCGAGACCCCGTCATCGGGGACCCTCACATTCGACGGCACCTCGATCGACTTCTCGGCGCCCGAGCGCCTCTGGCGGCGCGGCTCCACTCTCCGCCAGCTGAGGACCCGTATCGGCATGGTCTTCCAGAGCTACAACCTCTGGCCTCACAAAACGGTGTTGGAGAACGTCACCGAAGGACCGGTCCGGGTGAAGGGCATGCCGCGCGCCGAGGCGATCGCGCTCGCCGACCAGCTGCTCGGTCGCATCGGTCTCCAGGACAAGCGGCACTCCTATCCGTCCCGTCTCTCGGGCGGTCAGCAGCAGCGCGTGGCCATCGTCCGCGCCCTCGCCATGGCCCCGAAGGTCATGCTGTTCGACGAGGTCACCTCCGCGCTCGACCCGGAGCTCGTCGGCGAAGTGCTCGACCTCATGGCGGCGCTCGCGGCCGACGGGATGACGATGCTGGTGGTGACTCACGAGATCGCCTTCGCGCGCGAGGTGAGCAGCCGCACGATCTTCGTCGACGGCGGATGCATCGCCGAGGAAGGACCGTCGCGCGAAATGCTCACCAACCCCGAGAACGACCGCACCCGGCAATTTCTTCGTCGCGTGGTGCACCAGCCAGGCTCGACTTATCAGTGAGAGGCGGAGCGCGGCATGAACCAGGCTTTCAATCCGATCGATCGGGCCGGTGCCTGGTGGCTCAGCGTCCAAGACTACCTCCCGGGCATGCTGGAAAGTTGCCTCGTCGTCGTCGAGATCACCGGGCTCATCATCCTTTTGAGCTGGATCTGCGGGCTTGCCGCGGCGCTCGGCAAGACCTCCAATCATGCGGTATTGCGCTGGCCGTGCCAGTTCTACGTCTGGTTCATTCGCGGCACGCCGACGCTGATCCAGATCTTCATCGTCTATTTCGGAATTCCGCAACTCGGGCTTCGCATGCCGCCATTCATCGCCGGCGTCGTGGCGCTCGGGGTATCGAGCGGCGCCTATGTCGCCGAAATCATCCGCTCCGGCCTCCTCGCGATTCCCAAGGGACAGACGGAGTCCGCCATTGCCATCGGCATGACCTACCGACAGAGCCTGCAATATATCATTCTGCCTCAGGTCTTTCGCATCATAATTCCCTCCATTACAAACGAAGCTGTCACGACTCTAAAAAATACGTCGCTGTTGTCGACAATAACGATCGTCGAACTGACCCTGAAATCGGAGATGATCATTTCCTACACCTTTCGACCGTTCGATTTTTATATCATCGCGGCTATACTTTACCTGATCATGACTACGTCCCTCATGTCCGCGGCGAACTGGTTCGAGGGCCGGCTTGCCGCGCGCTATTGAAAACACGCGCGATCCGAGGCTCGGCCGGCATGCCTCTTGTCTGCGTCGGCCGACGAGAGCGTCAAAGGATGAGTGCCCGCCCGAAAGTCCAACCAACGAAACAGGAGAGTGAGTGAGATGTGGAATTCAATCAAGCCGGTGACAGGCCTCGCGGCGGCGGTGCTCGCTGCCGCGATGTTCGCGACAACGCTCGGTTCGCCCGCGATCGCCGGCGATTTGGAGCTTCTCGTCCCCGGCGAGCTCAGCGCCGCCACCGAGGGAACCTTCCCGCCCTTCAACATGCAAGGTCCCGACGGGAAGCTCGATGGCCTGGAAATGCGCGTCATGGGCGAGATCGCCAAGCGCCTCGGCCTCACCTACAAGCCCGTCATCACGAAGTGGGAAACGATCCTCATCGGCCTCAAGGCCGATCAGTACGACACGTCGAGCGACGCCATGGACATCACGGAGGAGCGGCAGAAGCAGGTCGTATTCGTCGATGGCTGGCTCGAATCCGGTGGACGCCTCGTTGTGAAGAACGACTCAGCCCTCAAGTCCAACGCGGACATCAAGGGCAAAACGGTTGGTGTTCTCGTTGCCTCCACCTGGGAGAAGCTCGCCACCAATCTCGGTGCTTCGGTCAAGACCTATAAATCCGAGACGGATGCCATCCAGGATCTGGTCAATGGAAATGTCGACGGCGTGATCACCGATTCGATCGCCGCCGCCTACGTCATCAAGACGTCGAAGCTGCCGCTGCGCCTGATGGACGGCTATCTCAGTAGCATCCAGAAGGGCTTCCCCGTCAAGCCGGGCAAGCCCAACCTGGTGAAGGCCATGAACAAGGCGCTCGCCGACATGATCGCCGACGGCACCTACGCGAAGCTCACCACGGACCTCATCGGCTACAGCCCGGCTCCGGCCAAGCCTATTCGAAGCATTCTCTGACGGCATGCGGAGGATGGCCCATGGGCCGTCCTCCAGCCGTCGAAGGCCGCCGCAATGGCATTTGGGTAAGGCTCCCCGCCGTCGGGTCCAATTCCAAATGCGATTGCCCTGCCCCGGAGGCGGGTGCCCTGCCCAATGGAGCGAGCCATGCTGACCGTCGACCTCAACTCCGATCTCGCGGAAGGCTACGGCGCCTACCGCCTCACCGAGGACGAGGCCCTGCTCGATATCGTCTCCTCCGCCAATGTCGCCTGCGGCCTGCATGCGGGCGATCCCGAAATCATGGCCCGGACCTTTCGGCTGGCGAAGGACAAAGGCGTCGCGGTCGGCGCCCATCCGGGCTTTCCGGATCTATGGGGGTTCGGCCGCCGCCGCATTCCCTTCTCGACCGGCGAGATGGAACGCCTGATCGCCTATCAGATCGGGGCTGCCCAAGGGCTCGCTGCCTATGCGGGGCACCGCATCACCTATGTCAAGACGCATGGCGCGCTGGGCAACATCGCGGAAGAGGAACGCGACGTGGCGAACGCGGTGATCCGGGCGGTGAAGGCGGTGGATCCCGACCTCGCGATCTTGGCTGGGCCGCTCGGCGAGCAGACGCCCGCCGCCGCCTCCATGGGTTTGCGGGCCGTGGCAGAGATCTACGCCGATCGCGGCTACACGCAAGCCGGACGGCTGGTTCCCCGCGGCAATCCAGGCGCCATGATCCTCGATCCGAAGGCCGCCGCGGACCGGGTCATCGCCATGGTGAAAGCTCATGCCATCATCACCACGGCCGGCTCGCATTTGACGACCGAGATCGGCTCCATCTGCGTCCATGGGGATTCGCCCCATGCCGTGGAAACGGCGAAGCTGGTGCGCGCCCGGCTGGAAGAAGCCGGCATCGCGATCGCGAGCTTCTAATCGGCTACCCCCATATCTTGCGCGCCGTTTCCACGATGACGTCGATCTTGCGCCATTGCGCGTGCATGCTCAGCGCATTGCCGCCGATGCCGGAGGCAAAGCCGCATTGCGGCGACAGCGCCAACCGCTCGAGCGGGCAAAAGCGTGCCGCCTCGTCGATGCGACGACGCAGCTCGTCGACGGTCTCGACCTTTCCGCTTTTCGTCGTCACGAGACCGAGCACCACGGACGTGCCCGGGCGCGCAACGCAGCGGCTCGAACGAGCCGGCCCGCTCGCTATCGTATTCGAGCAGCAGGCGATCATATTCGAGCTCGCCGAAAACAGCTTCGGCGATGGCGTCGTAATGGCCCTCGCGGTGCCACATGCTGGCGCGGTTGCCGCGGCAGATGTGCAAGCCGAATAACGCGGCGCCCCGTAGGCCCGCGATGATGGCATTGTCGGCCTTGATCGCGCGCCGCAGATTGGCGAGGGGATCTTCGCCACGAGCGCGCATGCGCTCGAGTGTCGGGGGATCGACATAGCCCGTGAAGCTCGGCTCATCGATCTGGATATAGTCGCAGCCCTGCGCGACCAGATCGGCGACCATGCGCCTGTGGACCTCGACCACATCCGCCAGGAACGCGTCGGCGTCCCGATAGATGGCCGATGAAGCATCGATGTCGCACATCTGGCAGACACGATCGGGTCCCATCAGCGTGATCTTTACGGGATTGCGCGCGAATTTGCGCAAGAAGCGATATTCCTTCCCCGGGAAGCTCTCGACGAGCGAAAGCCGGGCGGTGGCGGGCGCCCGGAATACGATGACGGCGTCGTCGCCGCGTCCGTGCGGCCGTTCATGCGCGCCGAGATTGTCGGGCTGCGCCAGGAAGTTTCGCCACGAGCCGCTCCACAAATCCCAGCCGGCGACCTCCGAAAAGCTCACCTGCCAATTGAGCCGACGGAACTCGCCGTCGGTGACGACCGGGAGGCCGTGATCCTCCTGCTCGCGGATAATCGCTCGGATCGCCGTGTCCTGGGCAGCCTCGAGTTCCTCTTGCGTTACCCGCGCTTGCGCCCGCCGCAGGAACATCGCCTTCAGCTCCTCGGGCCGCAGCAGGCTCCCCACGTGATCGATACGCATGTCGCGGCCGATGCGTGCATGCTTCTCTGCTTCCAATGCTGCGCTCCTGATTGCCGTTCGATCCCGCGGCTGCATTCGTGCGCTCACCTGCTTTGGCTATCGCCCTCAGACTTGCCCGCCAGTCCGAGCGCGCGGCGGACGGCCGCAGGCTCGCGCTCGATCACCGTTAGGTAGGCAAGCGCTGCGGAGTCCGGAGTCGAGCGCCCTTGTTCCCAATCGCGCAGGCGCGCCGAGTTGATCCTGAACTGTCTCGCAAACTGACCCTGGCTTAAACCTGTTTTCCGTCGCGTTCGCTGCACGAGTCGGACGCTCCGCAGCCGGGCAAGCTCTGCCTCGGTCAGCGGCGGGTTGTCCTCATCCGCCGCCTCAGCCTCAAAATGGGTCACTAGCTCGACGCAGTGCTTGGAATCCAAGCGAGCGCGCTCCTCGCGCGAGAGCCGCGGCGGATTGGCTGGATCAAGAGTTCGACGAACGATCGCCATAGCTTCTCTCCTCGCTTGCATTGGTTGGCCGTGCGGAAATCAGGCGGTAGACTTCGTCACGCAGCGTAAAGACCACCACGAACAGTCGTCCCTCAATAAGTCCGATGGCCTTCTGGCGCCGCTCGCCGTCTTGATCGCGCGTGGTGTCCAGAAACACGACATCGGGATCGGCGAACACGGCAACCGCGCTATTGAATGAAATGCCGTGCTTCACGAAATTGGCGGCGGCTTTGTCGCTGTCCCATTCAAATTGCAGCGGTTCGGCCATCTCCGTAGATATACGGATTTTCCGTATAGCGGTCAACGGCGCATGCGACGCTCAGGGCCGATCTTGCGAATCATGGCCCTGCCTGGGGGATCCAATGACTGATATGGAACTGCTTCTTGGCGACCCCGGCAGGATTCGAACCTGCGGCCAACAGCTTGGAAGGCGCCGGTGCTTCAAGCGATTTCAAGGCGCATTCTGACCTATTCCCGTTCTGTGCCCGCACAGTAATCATTGGGAAATGTCGGGGTTGTCAGAAGACCGAATGGCTGGGTGCAGACCGTTCTACGCCGACAATCCGAACCGCGACAGGATCGGCGAGCAAGCCAACCGGGCCGATCGGTCATGAAGCTCGCTTCCTCTGCACTATGAGCGCGTCGATAACGGTGACGCCACGACCGTCCTCGTGGACGAGGACGGGGTTGAGGTCGATCTCTGCGATGCGCTCGCGAAGGTCCGAGGCGATCAGCGACACTTTCGCTGCAAGCTCTGCGAACGCGGCGATATCCCGTGGGCGGTCTCCGCGCAGCGATGCGAACAGGGGGGCTCCGCGCAGCCTGCCGACGAGCCTTCGAGCCTCGACGGGCCCGACCGGAGCCGGCGCCATGGCGGTGTCGGCGAACACCTCGACGAAGACCCCTCCGAGACCTAGGACGAGCTGAGGCCCGAAGGTCCCGTCCGGCGCGATCCCGAGGAACGCTTCGAGCCCCGGCGCCGCCATCTTCTGAACGAGGAATCCGAGGATGCACGCGCGCGGCGCGCGCCGGCTTGCCTCGTCATTGATCCTCTGCCATGCGGCGCGTAACGCCATCTCGTCCGTGATCCCGAGCGCGACGCCACCTGCATCCGTCTTGTGAGGAAGATCGGGCGACTGGATTTTCAGGGCGACCGGGAAACCGAGCCTTCGCGCGGCGGCCAGCGCCTCCTCGGGCGTGCGGGCGAGCTCCTCCGGCGGGATCACTACGCCATAGGCGGAAAGGACTCGCTTCGCCTCGTATTCGCAAAGCAGGGGGCCGGCGCCATCGAGGATCGCGAGCGCCTCGGCTCGCGCGGAAGGGGGCGGCTCCCGCGGAGCCTCCACCGAAGCGGCCCGCGCCTCGGCGAGCTCGCGCATCGCCGCCAAGGCGCGCGCCGCGCCCGTCAGGCTCATATAGCAAGGCGCCCCGATGTCGCAGAGGTCGGCGAGAGCCTGCTCCGAAGGGAGCGGATAGCTGTAGAAGAACACCGGCTTCGCCGAAGCCGCGATTGCCGCCTTCAGCCCTTCCTTCTCGAGCGAAAGCCTCGGATCGGCGGCCAGCGAGGAGACGATCATCACGGCGTCGACCTCGTCCGAGGCGCATAGCGCCTCGACCGAGCGCAGGCGATGGTCGTTCTCGAGCGCTTGCGCGGTGATGTCGATGGGGTTGAAGGCGGAGCCGTAGCTCGGCAGGTAGCTGCGCACCCTCCCCTGCAGTTCGGCGCTGAACTGGGGCACCTCGAGGCCGGCGGCGACCAGCGCGTCGGCGAGCCAGCCGCCGACCCCGCCGGAGATGGTGACGATGCCGACGCGCCGGCCGGCCGGCAGCCTGCCGGTCACCGCGGCCGAGGCCATGTCCAGCATCTCGTCCTGGTCATGGGCCCGCAGGATGCCCCAGCGGCTGAAGGCGGCCTCGTAAGCGGCGTCGGCTCCGGTGAGGCTAGCCGTATGGGAGGCCGCAGCCCTTGTTCCGGCGGCAGATCGCCCGATCTTCGCGGCGATCATGGTCTTGCCGAGCTCGGAGGCCCGCCGCGCGACACGCAGGAATCGCTCCCCGTCGCGGACCGTCTCGAGGAACAGCAAGATGACGCGCGTATCACGATCTTCGAGCATGAATCCCGCAGCCTCGGCGGCGTCGATGTCGGCCTCGTTGCCGGTGTTCATGACGTAGCTGAAGGCGAGCTTGCGCTTGAGGCCTCGATTGAACAGGGCAAAGCCGAGGCCTCCGCTCTGCGAGACGATGGCGATCCGGTCGGATCGAGGCTCGCCGCGCATGCGCTCGAGAGCCGCAAAATCGATCGCCGGGCTGAAAGTGGCGGCAAGCGGCAGGGTCACGTTGAGGAAACCGACCGAATTCGGTCCGGCGACGACGATTCCACTGGAATGCGCGATCGCCCTTAGCTTCTCCTGCAGTTTCGCTGAATCTCCGCCTTCCTCGGCGAAGCCGGAGCTGAAGACCATGGCGGCGCGGATGCCGCGATCCGCGCACTCCGTGAGGGCCTGCGCGACGGCGGGAGCGGCAATCGCGATGAGCGCGAGGTCGACCGCCTTCGGCAAGGAGGCAATGGAGGGATAGGCGCGAAGCCCCTGGACGGTGTCGCGGGCCGGATTCACGGGATAGACCTCGCCCAAATAACCGCCGCGCAGAATTTGCGCCAGGAGCCGACCGCGTATGCGCGTCTTTTCGTCGGAAGCGCCGACGACGGCGATCGAGCTGGGCTGGAACAAGGGCAGGAGGTCGCGTGGCTCCGGCAACGCGTTCATCCGTCGGTCTGGGCCGTGACATACGCCCACAGTTCATTCGCCGCGCCATTGGCGAAGGCGTGCTGCGCCAGGCGAGCCTGCCAGAACACATCGTCGCCGGCTTCATCGCGCCACGACCAGAGCCGCCGCGTCAGGGTGTGCAGATGATATTCGCGCGTATATCCAAGCGCGCCGAGGATCTGGTGCGCGGTCGCCGCGACGCGCCCGGCGGCCTCCCCCGCCCTCGCCTTGGCTGAAGCGCATGTCGTCTCGCTCGCAGAGGCCGCTGCGATATCGACTGCAACACCGGCCGCGGCGGCATGACCGGCCGCCTCCGCGAGCATCTGCTGAATCGCTTGAAAGTTGGAGATCGTCCGGCCGAACTGGGTCCGCTCCTTGGCGTAGCGAAGCGTGATCTCCAGCACCTGCGTCAACGCGCCAGAGATCTGCGCGGCGCGAAAGAGCGAAAGGAGAGCGAGCGGCGAGGCGCCAGGCGGAGCCTTTCCGACGCCCTTCGACGAATTTGCGACAATGAGCTCGCGCGGCTCGCCGGCGGGGCTTCGTCGCATCCGAACCACGGTTATGGCACCGCGCGAGGCGATATGGAGCTCGCCGGTTGCTTCCGACACCAAGACGCAGGCATCCGCGGCCGCGGCCCAGGCCATTTCGATCCCTGCACCGGGGTCGCCGGCCGGAGAGCGCCCGATCGCGACCGGTTCGCCGATGAAGCCCAGGCTGACCACACCCGGCCCTGCCCGCTTGAGGAGCCACCGGCCGAGCATCGTTTCCGCGAGCGGCACCGGGGCGGCGGCCGCGCCCTGCGCGCGCAGGATTGCAACTGCCTCGCGCAGTCCGCCGCCGCTTCCTCCGCGATCCTCCGGCAGGAGGACGTCGGGGAGGCCCGCTTCCTCGATGGCGGCCCATAGCGCGGCCGGCCAGGTTCCGGCTTCCGCCTCCTCGATCGTGGCCCTGGTGCAGTGGCGCTCGAACAGGAGCCTCGCCTGCTCGCGCAGCAGCTCGAGAACTTCCGAGCTCATCGCGCACCGAGCCCGCGCGCGATGATGCCGCGCAGAATTTCGCGCGTGCCGCCGCGCAGCGTGAAGGATGGCGCCTCAAGAACGGCCATGGCGATGGCGCGAGCCAGCGGGTCTGCGTCTTCGGACATGTCGGGCAGGAGGGGCAGGAGGCCGCGCGCAATCTCGGAGGTCTCCTGCTCGAAGCTCGTGCCGACGTCCTTGACGAGCGCGGCCTCGGTCTCGGGCTTCCCGCCCTTCTCGATCATCGTGGCGACCGATGCCGACATGCCGCGCAACGCGGCGAGGTGCGCAAGAAGACGTCCGACCTCGACCTGCGCGCGCTCGGAACCCGATTGCGCAGCCGCCCTCACCAGCAGCTGCATGAGGGGCATCAGGCTCAAGAACCGGTCAGGACCGCTCCGCTCGAGCGCGAGCTCGTTGGTGACGGCCTGCCACCCCTCACCGACCGCGCCGAGCACATGGTCGGCGGGCACGAAGCAGCCGTCGAAGACGACCTCGTTGAACTCCCGCTCTCCGGAGATATTCAAGATCGGTCGAATCTCGATCCCGGGGCTCGCGAGATCGACGACCATCTGCGTCAGCCCGGCGCGACGGTCGGATTCCTGGCGCGGTCCGCTCGTCCGGACGAGGGCGATAAGGTAGTGCGCGAGGTGCGCGTTGGTCGTCCAGACTTTGCGGCCTTCGATCCGCCAGCCTCCATCGGCCCGCAATGCACGCGTGCGGACCGAGGCGAGATCTGAGCCAGAATCCGGCTCGCTCATGCCGATTGCGAAGAAGCAGCGGCCGGCCGCGATCGGAGGCAGCAGCTCCCGCTTCAGGCGCTCGCTTCCGAAGCGCAAAATCTGGCCGCCGCTCTGGCGGTCGGCAATCCAATGGGCGCCGACCGGCGCTCCCACGGCGAGCATCTCCTCGCACATCACGAAGCGCTCGCGCTCGGGCCGCTCATGTCCGCCATAAGCCCTGGGCCATGTCATCCCGATATAGCCGCGCTCGCCGCAATGGCGGCTGAACTCGGTGTTGTAGCGCGTCCAGGCGTTCTGGCGGGGAACGAAAACGCCGGCGGCCTTTTCGGCCGCGATGAAGGCGCGAACCTCGGCCCTCAGCGACCTCGTCGACGCTTCGCCCGGCTCGACGCGAAATTCAATCGACAAAGTCGTCTCTCTCCAAGGACATTCGTAGGCGCGGGCCGCCGCCGATCACGCGATCTCGATGGGATAGAGGAGGACGTGGTGCTGCGCCCCATAGAGATCGGTGTCGCGGATCGAACCGGCCGAAACCCGCCGCACCAAGCTGACCTTCATCGCGAGCGCCGCCTCATGATGGAAGACCTGCACCTCATCCAGCGGCTGGCGATAGAGCTCGGACATGCGTTCGCGCGTGATCACGCCCGCATCGAGCACGCGCCGATAGGCTTGGCTGTCGCCGAACAGGATGTCGAGCGTCAGGCAGAAGGGGCCCGCATTCTTGCTGCGGATGACCTTGGCGATCTCGTCGAGCCGCGCCATGTCAATTCGCCACCAGATAGCCGCGGCTGATGGAGAAGATGTCATCGACGATGGCGTTGTAGTCGATGGGTCTCTTGCGCGCGGCCTCGCGCTTGTCGAGGCAGGCCCGATGGAATTTGAGCACGGATGCCGGCACCGGCACGCGGCCGGGATCCAGATAGCGCACGGCTCCTTCGGCATCGCGCGCCACCATGACCTCGCCTCTGCACTGGCGGCTCGCGGCGAAAGGAATATCGAGTAGCCCGGCCTCGAAGGCGCGCACCGTGCCCAGCGCCGCGTCGCCATCGCCGGCGTCGAGCACTGCTTCTAGGATAGCGCCGATCTCGAGCTTCATCATCTCGACCTCGCGCTCGAGCTGATCGGGAGCGAGCGCGGCATGCTGGCCCCGCATGAGGCCGATAATCTGGCGCATGGCGCGCAGCGTATCCGCGTTCGCCTCCTTCAGGGGGATGCCGACGCCCTCCTGCACCGAATTGGCGATGAACTCATCGACGCCGGCGAGCATGCCGCTCACCACATTGTAGCAGATCAGGCCATAGGCTTTCGCCACGTCGTCAGGATATCTCCCGCTCCAGTTCTTCCGGTCCATGGTGATGATCGCATCGTCATAGCCGAAACGGCGGACATAGTCCTCGGTCACCTCGCGGATCGCACGGACGGCCGCCGCGTCCTGCACCATGCTGCCCATGAATCGCGCGTCGAGCGAGAAACTGCGGCAACCTTGCGCGGCCGCAATCAGGATCTCCAGCACGCAGCACGCGCCGAGGAGCGTATTGGGAAACGGGGTCGAGTTGCCGACGCCATGGATCTGCAGCCCGAGTCTCACGCCGCGCTCGCCATAGCGTCCAATGAGGCGGAAGACATATTGCCAGTTGGCGATCGACGAGGCGAAGGACACATCGCGCGAATAATGCACCGTGTAGTAGATCGGGCCGGCCGTCATCGACGACATGCCGGAGGCGAAGGCGATCTCGGCGGCAAGCTGCGGATGCACGGTGCCTATGCGCATCTCGATCGGAACCTGGACGGCCTCGACGACCTTGCGGGCGCCACGCACGCCGTGATTGACGATCGGAAAGCCGTTCAGATGCTCGGTTCCGTCACGCTCGCTCGCGGCAATCGCCTCCTGAGCCGCGGCGAAATTGAGCGTCCGCGTCTGGCTGTCGATCTGGCTCGGGAGGATGTCGGCGCCGCCTTTGTCCTGGAGGTAACGCATCAGCTCGATATGGCCTGCGAGCGTCGTCACGCCGGCCAGCGGCTGGACCAGCACATTCCCGGTCTCTCTTGCCCATTGCCGCTTGTTGGGCACGTTGGTCAGGGGCGGGCGCGACTTGTGGAAAGCCACCGCCTCGGCGATGTCGGCTTCCTCGCCGGTCCGCCAACCCGCGAGCACGCGGGCACGCTCGCCATCGAAGGCGGCGTCGCTCCAGCGCTCGGAGCTGATGGAAGCGGTGGTGGCGTTTGTCCTGTTCAGCATGGCCTTATGCCTCCTTGAGCGCCGCTTTCGCCGTGCGGTGCGCGGCAATATCCTGCTCGAGGTCCCGGATCGGCACGTCCGGCGAGACGTCCGAAGGATAGACCCGGCTCATCCCGATCACGTTGACGAAGCGACGCTCGACCTCCGCCCAATCGGGCCGCCTTATCGTGAGCTGGCCACCGGCATAGATCAGGATATCGCCGATGCCTGCTTCGATGCATGCCCCGCGCATGCCCGGCAGATAGAGCTCCGCATGTCCGTTGAGGGACGATATGAACATCGCGTCGGCGTTCGTCTCGATCGCGGCGTCGATGAACTCCTTCGGCGCGGCGAGCGGCCCGAGCGAGACGACGGTGAAGCCTGACTGCCGCAGCGCGTATTCCATCAGGCGGATGCCGATCACATGGACATCGTCCCCGATCACCCCGGTCACGACCGTTCCCTTGCTCGGATTGTCGGGCGTGCTCATCGCGCGGCTCCTATCTGGCGCATCTCGATGGGAAATGGCTCGCACGGGTCATCGACCGCAAGCAGATGGTAGACGTTGAACTCGTAGGCGGGTCCGGCCGACAGCACATCGGGCGAGAAGGGATGGGCCACATTGCCGCTGGTGCATAGAATGCCCGGATAGCGCAGATGCAGGAAGAATTGCTTCGCCACGCCGCAAACTGTCTTCGCGATCGCCTCGGTGCGCCCCACCACATCGATCATCACGAAGATCTCGCGAACGCCCGAGACGGTCGGCAAGGGCTCGATCGGGCCCAGGACGCCATCCTTGCCGTAGATGCGGAACTGAACGACGTAGTCGGCGGGATCGATCGAACCCGCGAAGGTTCGCGAGATCACCTTGCGCGTCTCTTCCGCGACGCCGTCGACCGCGGCGATCATGCGCTCGTCGCGGATTCCGCACAGCGCGACGAAACGATGGCCCGCGAGGCGTGCCCCCTCCATCTTGACGCAATAACGATCTGAGGGGCGCCAGACGGATCCGGTCACGCGGACCTTGCGCTCGCTGATCTGCTCGTAGCGCGAATGCGTGAGGTCGATGACGCCGCCGGGCTCCTCGAGCTGGAACGGGTTCGACTGCTCGTAGAGCGCGTGGGCGGCAACCGAAACCGGGGTGCAGCGCTGCCGTGCATCCATCGATTCGACCTCGAAGAAGCCTTCGCCGATCACACCCATCGCTGCCTCGCGCCCGCCCGGATCGGCACAGCTCGAGCAGCATTCGATGAGCTTGGCCATGTGCATGGCAGGCCCCTTGTCGAAGCCGCGCATCAGTGGGATCGCAGCAAACATGCTGGTGTCGCAGGCGCGTCCCGCGATCACGACCTCGGCGCCCATCTCGATCGCACGCTGGAAAGGCTCGACGCCCATCTGGGCGACGATGCCGGTTGCGTTGTCCACGTCCTCCTCGGTCAGCGGCGGAACGATACCGCAGGGCTCCACCTCGCCGGCCTTCAGGCGTTTTTTGACGATATCGCGGGGGATGTCCGAGGCGATGACCGCGAGCTTGAATGAAAGGCCGCGCTCCCGTGCGACGTCTTCGACGACTTCGAGCACCGCTTCGAGCTGCGAGCGCCGTCCCGCGGTTCCGGCAGAGCCCATAAGGAGCGGGGCGCCGGTGTCACGCGCCGCCTCGAGCACCATGCGCAGATCGCGCCGCAGCCCCTCGCCGCCGACCACCATGTTGCCGGAGCCGAGGCAATAGGGGCCCGGATCGATCGAGCCCATATCCGCTCCGATCACATCGGGTCGCGCCGCGACGCCGCGACGCAACGGCTCCTCGGGAATTCCGTAGCCCAGCTGGCCGGAGGCCGCGAGGATTTTCATGGCTGCGGTCATGGCAGGGTCACGATCAGATTGAGCCCTTGATCCACCTCGACCACCGCCCCCTCCCCGACGACGACGGTCGATTCCCGTTCCTCGATCACGGCGGGGCCTTGCAGCCGGGTCGAGGGCGCGAGCCGGTAGCGGTCATAGACGGCGCAGTCGCGGTAGGAACGCTCATGATGAAAATAGACGGAACGGCTGCCCTTGCGCGCATCGGCCGATCCGGTTCGCCGGTCCTTGAAGTCGAGCGAGAATTTCGGTCGCATCCCGGTCGCCCGCAGGCGCCATGAGAGCCCCTCGATGGGAAGACCTTCCGGGGCGCGCTCGAACAGCCGTCGATAGGCCGCGAGGAACATCTCCGCGATGTCCTTCGTCCTGTCGGCGCAGAGCTTCCCGGAAGGAAGCCTGGTCTCGACTTCGAAGCCCTGCCCGGCAAAGCGCATATCGGCCGACCGCTCGAACGCGATCTCTGGGCGCGACACGCCGAGCCGCCCGAGCGAGGAGGCGGCATTCTCTTCCATCTCTCGGAACAAGCCGTCGAGGCGCATCCAGTCGATGCGCTCGAGGGATGCGACGTAGCTGCGAACCTGTTCGATCGCGAGGGGAGCGACGAGGAAGCCGAATGCCGAGGCGTTTCCCGCCGCATAAGGGCAGATCAATGCCTTCAGGCCGAGGAGCTGCGCCACACGATAGGCATGCACGGGTCCCGCGCCGCCAAAGGCCAGAAGGGTGAAGGCACGAAGATCGCGGCCGCGCTCGCTGACATGCAGCCTCGTCGCGGTCGCCATGCTTTCATTGACGATTTCCTGGATGCCGGCCGCGGCACCCACGGCATCCAGTCCGAGCGGCATGCCGATATGCTGCATGATGGCGCGCTCCGCGGCGTTTCGGTCGAGCGACATCGTCCCGCCGAGAAAGAAGGCGGGATCGAGATAGCCGAGCACGACATCGGCATCCGTGACGGTCGGGCGCCTTCCGCCGAGGCCATAGCAGGCGGGACCTGGGTCCGAGCCTGCACTCTCCGGGCCGACCTTGATGAGGCCCATATTGTCGATCCTTGCGATCGAGCCGCCGCCCGCTCCGATCTCGATCATCTCGATCACGGAAACCCGCAGCGGTAAGCCCGAGCCCCGCTTGAAGCGATGAATCCGCGCCGCCTCGAATGCGTGCGCTCTCGTCGGGCGGCCGTCATTGACGAGGCACATCTTGGCGGTCGTGCCGCCCATGTCAAAGGAGATCAAATTCGCGGCGCCTGCCACTTCGCCGAAGTAGCAGGCCGCGATCGCGCCGCCGGCCGGTCCCGATTCGATCAAGCTCACCGGCGCGGCAATCGATTCCTCGACGGAGGCAAGCCCTCCGCTCGACAGCATGAGATGGAGCGGCCCGCCCATCTGGAGCTTCTTCAGCTCGAGCTCCATATCGCGCAGATAGCGGCTGACGAGCGGTTGGACATAGGCGTTCACGATCGATGTCGAGGCGCGCTCATATTCGCGTATTTCCGGGACGAGCGAGGAAGACAACGTGACCTCGGCCGCGGGAAACAGACGCTTCAGCTCCTCTCCGAGCGCCGCCTCGTGGCTTGGATTGGCATAGGAATGCAGCAAGCAGACCGCCACGGCGGCGACCTCGGCGGCGCGCAGCTCAGAGACGAGACTCGGCATCCCGCAGAGCTCGAGCGGCCTCAGCACCGCGCCGTCGGCGCCCATCCTTTCCGGGATCTCGTAGCGGAGATGGCGGGGAACGAGCGGCGGCGGACGCTCTATCGTGAGGTCGTAGATGTCGTAGCGCAGCTCCGAGCCGATCTCGACGACGTCGCGCGCCCCCGCCGTGGTCAGCAAGGCGGTCTTCGCGCCCTTGCGCTCGATGACCGTATTCGTGACGAGCGTCGTTCCGTGCACGACGCTCGATATGTCGGGCATGCCGATGCCGGCCGCACCCACCAGCTCGTCGAGCCCCCTGAAAATGGCATCGAGATAGTCGTGATGGGTGGTCAGGCGCTTGGCGAGATGAATGCGCTTTTCCCTTTCGTCGACCAGGACGAAATCGGTGAAGGTGCCACCGATATCGATGCCGATCCGAAAGCGGCTCACGGAGCAGCCACCCCGTTTTGCCGATAGATTTCCCGCGCCGCATCCTGAGAGATGTAGCCATCGCGCAAGTCGGCCGCGACCGCTGCCGCGTCCCGGTCCGAAGGCGGCCCGTAGCCGCCCCCTCCGGCATAGTCGAGGCTGAGCCGGTCTCCGCGACGCAATAGGACGCGCCCCTTGCCTGGGACCGGCGTCGAGCCGTTGAGCGCGAGCTTCGAACGGCCGCCAGGGCCGCCGCCGAACAGGCCCGCCGCCGGATGGTCGAGCCGGTCGAACTGGAACATGGCATCGACAGGCTGGTCGGCGATCGACTCGATCTCGACTCTTTGGCCAAGGCCGCCGCGACGGCGACCCGGGCCGCCGCTGTCGCAGAGAAGCTCGCGCTTCCAGAAGATCACAGGAGTTATGCTCTCAAGCACCTCGATGGAGCCGCCGCCCGCATTGGTCGGAAAGCCGGTCGTGCAAAGCCCGTCCGACCGCATGCTCGCCCCCATTCCGCCGTTGGGAAACAGCGTCTGCGCGAACCGGCGGCCGCTGTCGTCGATGCCGCGCAGCGACACGCGCAGGCCGGGACAGGATCCGGAATCCGCGATCACCCGGCCCGGCAGTGCCTCGGAGAGCGCGAGCAGAACTCCCGAGGAAACGAAATGGCCCGACATCGAACGCGCCATGACGGGCGCCGGGAAGCGCGCGTTCAGGATGGTTCCTTCGGGCGCGACGACCGTGAACGGCTTGTAGGAACCCTCATTCTTGCGCGTCACCGGATCGAGCAGGCACTTCAGGGTGTAGCAGGTGAACGCATAAGTGTAGTTGAAGACGGCGTTGATGCCGCGGCGCACCTGCGGCGAGGTGCCTGTGAAGTCGACCGTGATGCCGTCGCCCGCCACTGCGACCCTGGTGTGGAACACGGTCGGCTCGTCGAAGCCATCCGAGCGAACGATGCTGCGATACTCGCCGTCCGGCAAATCGGCGACGGCGCGCCGCATCGCGGCCTCCGCGCGCTCCTGCACCGCAAGGCCGATGACGGCAAGGTTGACGATGCGCTGCTCGTCGAGGAACTCGCGCACGCGCCGGCCGCAGACATGGCCCGCCGCGACCTGGGCATGAAGATCGCCGAGGACGCTCTCCGCAACCCGCACATTCGATCGGATGATGTCGAGCAAGAGCTCGTTGGGGCGACCCTCCTCGTAAAGCTTGCAGATCGGGATGCGCAGGCCTTCCTCGAAGACTTCCGTCGCGTCCGCGGCATAACCAGCGCCGCCGATATCGGCCTTGTGTGCCGTATTTCCATTGAAAGCGACGAGCTTACCGTCGTGGAAGATCGGCGTGATGACGGTGGTGTCGGGCAGATGGCCCGTATTGATCCATGGGTCGTTGGTCAGCCCGACATCGCCCGGTCGCCAGCTCTGCGCGGGAAAGCGGGCAAGGAAGCTGCGCATCACGAGGCTCATCACGCCCGAGAAGCTCGGGACGCCGAGGGTATTCTCGGCAAGCGTCGTTCCGTCGGGCGCGAGCAGCACGCAAGCGAAGTCGTTCGATTCGCGCACCGTCGTCGAGAACGAGGTGCGCTGCAAGGCGCTCGCGGACTCATCGACGATGGCGACGAGCCGTCCCCACAAGATCTCCAGCGTGATCGGATCGAGGTCGGGAGATCTCACTTTCAACGGCCTCCTTGGTGTTCTTATATACGAACAAATGATCGTGTTTCGATCTTAGGTCAGTGGGCCTTTAGGCGCAAGCTCGGCGCTTCGTGGGCTCGCCCCCCAAATCGGCGCCGGGGGCGCAGCCCCGCGATGGTCATGCTCGGGGGGCCGGCTCAGCGATCTTCGCGCCTTCGCGAAGGGGACGTTCCCGCGTTGACTGGCACAGTGTTCTTAAATACGAACAAGTGTTTGAGGACACCTCACCCGGCACTCGCGGCGATCATCCCGCCGCGACGCTCGGCCATGCCGCAATACGGCAGATGCAAGTAGTCATGAGCAGCGTCAAACGAAGCCTGAAGCTCGTCGAGATCATTGCCGGGTCGGACCATCCGCCCACGCATGCCGAACTGGCGCGCCGCCTCGCGATCCCGAAGAGCACGCTCAGCCAGCTGCTCGCGAGCCTGCGGGATGCCGGCTATGTCGCGCTGATCGATGGACGCTATCTTCCGGGCATCCAGCTCATCTCGCTGAGCTATCGCGTGGCGCGCAAAGGCAAGGCCCTGATGGCCATGAAGCCGGCGCTTGACCGTCTGGCGCGAGAGGCCGCGGAGACGGTTCTGCTCGCCGTGCGCGTCCACAACCAATTCATGTATGTCGAGCAGTCGCCCGGCCCGCACCCCATTCGCTACGCCGTCGATATCGGCGATACGCGCCCGCTCGAGACGACGGCGATCGGGCGCGTCTTCCTTGCCTTCGACGGGGCAGCCGATTCCCCGAATGCGCCGGATTCGTCGACTTCGCCTGCCAAATCGGCAGCGCTCGGGCGCGTCTTCGCCGATATCCGGCGCACCGGCTACTCCGTGAACGAGGGTGAGGTCGTCAAGGGCGTCCATGCCATCGCGGCGCCGATCCTCGACGAGGCGGGGTCGCCGATCGCGGCGTTGGCGGTGCTCGGGCCGCGCGAGCGAATGGCCGACATGCGAAAGCGGATCTGGCCCTTGCTCGAAAAGACCATCAGGCACATCCAGACCGATATTCTCTCCCGTTAGGGACGCAGGTTGAGGCTCGAGCGCGCCAACGCCGCGGCGGCCTGCGGATGCCGATCGGCCAAGAGTCCCACCGCATAGAGCACGTAAAGGCGATCGATCAGGCAGGTCGGCGCCTCGGGAACGAGACGGCCGCTCGTCGCCGCATCACGCAAGGCCGATGCGAGTATGTCGCCGGCGTCCGAACGGGCCGCGAACACGCCCCCGCTGCCGATGAGCGTTCGCGTGCGCCGCAGATCCTTCCCGACCTGAAACCATTGATTCTTTCGCAGCGGAATGGCCTCGATCCGGCCGGCATGCCGGCTCAACGCCTCGGCGATCGCCGCTGCGGCGAGGATGCGGTCGAAGCTGTCCTCATCTTGCAGAACCGCCGTGTCCTCTACTCGGCGGTCTGCCTCGAGACGCACCTCCTGCGCGCTCGTGCCGATCCTGAGGGCGAGAGCTTCGGCGCCGAGCGCGTCGGCCGCCGCGGCGGCGCTGACCCTGAGGCCGAGATCTCCCTCGACCGTGCGTTTGATACGCGGCTCGGGCAATCCGCGGATCAGGACGCCCGGCTGCGGTTCCGTGCCGCCTACCGAATGCACGTCAGTCGTCGCACCGCCGATGTCGACCACGACGAGGCTGCCGAGCCGCAACGGCCCGTCGGCGAGAAATTCCGTCGCCTCGAGGACGGCGCGGGGCGTCGGCTTCAATCCATCGCCCGCCCAGGCGCGCAGCTCCTCGATGCTTCGCGCGATCACGATCCGTTCGAGGAACAGATCGCGGATCGCGGCCTGGGCGGATTCGACAGCAAGCGTGTCGATCGCCGGCAGGACGTTCTCGGCAACTCGAACTTCGAGACCACTTCCTTCCAGGATATTCTTCGCTTCCGCCCGCGCCGTTTTGTTGCCGGCGAGCACGACCGCCGCGGCAGGTCGCGCCCGCGCCAGGCGCCGCGAATTCTCGAGAATGACCTCGGCGTTCCCGCCATCCGTGCCTCCGCACAAGAGGAGGATGTCCGGCTCTGTCAGCAGCATCGCATCGATCTCTTCGGGCGCGAGAATATAGTTGCCGGTGAATACCACGCGTGCTCCGGCGCCCAGGCTCGCCTGACGTGCCGCAATCCCCGTGAGATCAGGCACGAGGCCGATCGCCGCGACGCGCAGACCGCCCGCCGCGCTGCTCGACGCTGCCCTGAACACAACATCGCCATGGGCGCTGCCCGAGAGCTCATCGATGACAGGGTGAACCCCGACCATGATCCCTTGCGCAAGCGTCGTCGGATGCTGCCGCCGGGCGAGCAGCGTGCCGTCGCGGAGCGAGACGGCCACACCCTTCGTCCAAGTGCTGCCGACGTCGATCAGAAGACCGACCTGTTCCACGTCATGTCTCATGCGCCCTCGGCGACTGGGAAATGATGACGAGGCCAACGATGACAACGCTGATGGCCGTGACGATCACCGAATAGGCGGCGGCGCCTGTAATCCATCCCTGGTCGAAGATCGACAAGAGCGCGACCGCGGAGGGAATGGTGGAAGGCGTATAGAGCAGCACCGAGATCGAGACGTCGCGGAACAGGATGATGAAGGTCAGAGCCCAGGCCGCCAGGAGGGGCTGGCGTAGAAGCGGAACGAGGATGCGGCGCAGCACGCCGCCCCGCGTATCCCCGCAGACCCTCCCCGCCTCCTCGAGTTCCGGGGCGAGTTGGCGAAGCCCGGCCTCGCTGTTGCGCGCGGAAATCGGCAGCACATGCACCGTATAGGCGAGGACCAGGATGGCGGCTGTCCCGTATAGCGGCAGCGGCGCGCCGGTGAAGGCGAAGAGAAAGGCGAGGCCGAGCACGATCGAGGGCACGCCGAGGGGCAGCGATGCCAGAAAAGCGAGGAGACGATTGCCGGCATGCGGCCGCCTCAGGCGCCTGTAGCTGACGATGAGGCCGCACAGCAGCGCGAGGGTAGCCGCCAGCGCTGAGAGCCACGTGCTGTTGAAGAGCGCGCGCATGGCGGACGGGAAATCGACGAGCCGGCGATACTGGTCGAACGAGACCTTCTGGCTGAAGACGTCCCCGCTCCAGAAGCCGACCAGCGAAAGATAGATCAGGCTCGCCAGCGGCACGATAAAGGAAAGGGTCAGGAACAGCAGCACCGCGCTTGTCGCGGTCCACCGCCATCCTCCGAGCTTGGCACGCGAGCGCCGCGCCCCCTTGCCCGAGACGGTCACGAAGCGGCCATGGCTCAGCGCACGCAGGTAGAGGAACATCGCGAGGATCGTCGCGGCGCTCAGAAGCGAGGCCATCGCGGTCGCCGGCGCCGGTCGCCCTTCCTGGTTGATGTATTGGTAGATCTGGGTCGGTATGACCCGCAGGCCCGTTCCGCTCGCCAGGATGAGCGGTATGGCGAACATCGAGGCTGCCATCACGGCCGCGATCAAAGCGCCAGCCAGGATCGCCGGCCGCAGGATCGGGACGGCGATGGTCAGAAAGGCGGAGCGCGGCTCGGCCCCGCAGATTCGGGCGGCTTCGAGCAGGCTGGAATCGATCTGGGTGAAGGCCGCATAAGCCGGTCCGTAGACATAAGGGACGACGTAGAAGCTCATCAGCATGACGATCACCGGAATGCTGTAGGCGTTCAGGGGACCGATATCGGCGTGCAGCCCGAGGACATGACGCAAGGCGAGGTTCAGGATTCCGACGCGCGGCGCGAGGAGCACGAGCCAGCCGACCGCGCCAACCAGCGGCGACAGAGCGAGGCTCAGCGTCGGCAGCGCGGCGAGCGCCTTGACGAGCGGCGCGTCGGTGCTGCTCGTGATCCACGCCAGCAGCACCGCGCACGGGACGCCGAATAGAACGCTCGCAGCGGTCAGCCAGACCGTCCCCCACAACGCCGACAGCGCCACGGGACTGGCGAAAGCCTCTCTGTAGGGCTGAAGCAATGCGCCGCCTGCGCCGATCGCAAGCGCATTCAGGAGGAGTTGTAACAGTGGATAGACCACGAACACGGCCACCGAGAGGCCGAGAACTGCACCCGGCCATCCGCGCGAGACCGACGCGATCCTCACGACGGCAATCTCGCATCGCATCCCGTTTGCTGCGAAGCTTCGAACAGCAATGCCTTGTCGGCCGCGAAGTCGAGCCCGACACGCTCGCCGGCCTTGAACCGGATCGGCTGAATGCCGAGCCGGGCGCGCCAGCGCAAGCCGGTCGGCAGCTGTAACGTATACTCCTCCGATGCCCCGATGAGCGCCCGGTCGACGACGACGGCCTGCGGCCTGCCTCCCTCGGGCGCACCGAGGCGCAGGGACTCGGGGCGCAGCATGAGAATGCATTTGGCGTCCCTGCCGGAAAGCGCAGGCGCCGCAGCAATGTCGATTCGTCCAAGAGCTGGCGACACGAAGGCCTTCCCGCCTTCGGTGAGCTCGCCTTCGGCGGCATTGGTGGCACCGACGAAGCTCGCCACGCTCGGCCCGTTCGGGTGCAAGTAGATTTCATCCGGCGTCCCGCATTGCGCGAGGGCGCCCTCGTTCAACAGCGCGACCCGGTCGCCGATGTAGAAGGCCTCGCCCTGGTCATGGGTCACGTAGACGCCGGTGAAGCCGACCCGGCGTTGAAGCTCGCGAATTTGCGAACGCAGATGCTCGCGCAGCGTTGGATCGAGGTTGCTGAGCGGCTCGTCGAACAGCACCACCGCGGGCTCGTAGACCAGCGCACGCGCGAGCGCGATGCGCTGCTGCTGCCCGCCGCTGAGCTCGTGCGGGTAGCGCTGGGCCAGGCGCCCGCAATCGACGAGATCGAGATATCTCGCCACGCGCGCCTTGCGTTCGGGAGTGGAGACCTTGCGCCTCTCCAGCGGATAGGCGACGTTTTGCTCGACCGTCAGATGAGGCCACAGGGCGTAGCTCTGGAAAATCAGGCCGACATCGCGCCGCTCGGTCGGCACATCGATCGAGGCCGATGAGGAAAAGACATCCCTGTCCCCGATGCGGATCACGCCTCGATCGGGCGTCTCGAGGCCGGCAAGACAGCGCAGCAGCGTCGTCTTGCCTGAGCCGCTCGGACCGACGAGGGCCAGCACCTCTCCGCGTGCGACGCCGAGCGTGATGTCCTTGACCGCAACGACCGTGGCCTTGTCCTGGCTCCTCTCGCGCTCGAAGCGCTTGGAGACATGGTCGAAAGCGATGAACATCCGGCCCTAGCCGAACAGCCTGTCGAACAGGGAGGTCAGCGTCGCATAATCCGCCACAACCATCTCGGCCGTGGTCGGATCGATCCGGCTCGGATCGGGCGCTTTCAGCGTTCCGGGAAGGTCGCCCAGAAGGCTCGAGGCGCGTCCCTCTCCGTTATGGGCGACCTGGCCTTCGGGCGACAGCATCCATGCCGCGAAGAGCTTCGCGGCATTCGGGTGCTGTGCCTTGGCATTGATGGCGACGTATGTGTAAGCCCCGGTCACCACGTCGAGATAAGTGTAGGCGATCGGCGCGCTCGGATTGGCGTTGGTGATGTTGACAGCTTCATAGGGGAGCCCCGTGAAGCCGAGGCTGGCTTCGCCCGAGGCGACGGACTGCGCCACGAGCACCGGGCTCTGGACGACGCGGGGATTTTGCTTGGCGAGCTGCTCGAAGAATGCCGTGCCGTATTTGGGGTGCTTGAGGAGCGCGTAATAGAGCTCGCTATAGCCCGGTGCGATCCGGGGCGTGCCGAGGACGATCTTTCCCGTGAAACGGGGATCGAGAACTTCGCTCCAGGCCTTGGGAATATTCGAGCCCGAAACCAACGACGTATTGTAGAACAGCGCCTGATAGACGGCCTGGATTTGCGCGAGATACTCGGTCTGTTGCGGAAAGTTCAGCATCGGCAGCTTGCCGATCTGCCCACCGGCGACCCAGCGCTCGAGTGCGGCCCGGTCGGCCGTCGTGATGACATCGACGGCGATCGCTCCGGCCTTGATTTCCTGATCGACCCGCGCCGTCAGCGGGGCAGATGTGATCTGGGTATAAGTGACCGGGATGCCATAGGCCTTCTGGAAGTCGTCGGCGTCGCTTTTGATCGCGACAATGCTCGATGCCCCATAGGTCGTGATCGCCCCTTCGGCCTTCGCCGCCGAGATGAGCGCCTGATCGGTCGGCCGAGAGAGCACCGCGCCGGCAGCGGCATTCTGGGCGTTCGAAAATCGGGAGTCTCCGGCGATAAGCGCGGTCGCGGCCGCGCCTGATGCGAAGGAGCGGCGGCTCATGATGGAGATCGGCATGTTTCCTCCTCGATTTCGCCGTGTCGCGATTTTATGGGACTGCGTAGCCTCGCCAAATCGTTTTGTCGGCCATGTTCATATATACGGCCAATCGTGCGTGGTAATGCATTCTTGAACAGTTCCTGCCGGGAGGCAAGCCCAGTTCCGACCCCCGTTCAACAAGCGATATTGGTGACATTCCACCCGAGTGCGATCTCGTCGTGGCCGAGGAAGGCACGCGTCTCCAGATCGCGGAGACGCTGCGCGGCCTGGGAGGTTATCGCCAGTGGGGAGGCCGCCCGCGCCAAGCGTCGAGACCCGCGCGATCGGCTGCGGCACGACGGCGCTTGCGAGCAATTCGCAGCGCTCATACGGAGTGAGTGCCGCCCCATCGAAGGCGATGGTCGGCTTTGCGGCTCGTCCATGGCTCATCACATCATCTGCCCTCGACAATGGAAGATTCGGACCGGCTTTTGGGCTCACGCAAACCGCAGCGCTTCTTCCAGCTTCGCGGCGACGTCGAGAACATAGTCGTCCTCGTGCCAGCGCCCGACGAGCTGAAGGCCGATCGGCAGCCCGTCATTCGACAATCCGCACGGCAGCGACACGGCCGGATGGCCGGTGAGGTTGAAGGGAAAGGTGTAGGGATACCAGGCTCCCCTGATCGTGCCCGCATCGCGCCCGGCAATGTCGACGCGCCCGTGCGGATCGAGTCCGACGGGAAGGGCTGGCGCCGAGAGAGTCGGAGAAGCAATGAGATCGAACCGCAACAGGATGTCCTGGATCTCCGAAAAGCATTTGCTGCGCGCGAATTGCGCCTCGCACAGATCGACGCCACTGTAGACGCGTCCGGCCTCGATCGTCGCGAGCAGCGTCGGGTCGAGCTTTTCCGGCGAGCTCTTCGCGTATCCACCGATCCGCGCCAGAAGCAGCGAACGCAGCAGCACCAGGAAATGACGCTCGAGGGAGACGAGCTCGCGCTCGATCGGCTCGACGACCATGCCGAGGCTCTCTGCCTTCTTCATCGCCGCCTCGATGGCGGATTCGACTTGCTGGTCGAGCACGTTGCCGCATCGCATGAGGAGCGCGATGCGGGGCTTTGCATGCGCCGTGAGTTCACGCCGCGGGAAGGCCTCGACCTGCCCATAAGGGTCTAGGCGGTGCGGGCCGATCAGCGCGTCGAGCATCATCCGGACGCCGGCCACATCGCGGGCCATCGGGCCGACATAGGAGTTCGCGCCGAAAAGGTCGGGTGCCTGCAGGTTCGGGATGGCACCGAGCGTCGCCTTGAGGCCGACGACCCCGCAGCAGGCGGCCGGGATGCGGATCGAGCCGCCGCCATCGGAGCCGAGCGCGAGCGGCCCCATGCCGGTCGCCACGGCGACCGCCGCGCCGCCGCTCGAGCCGCCGCAGGTGTAGTCCTTGTTCCACGGATTGAGCGTCCGGCCGAAGAATGGTCCTTCCGTGAAAGGCTTGTGCCCGAACTCCGGCGTCGTCGTCTTGCCGATCAGGATGGCGCCGGCGGCGCGCATGCGGGCAACCGCGATCGCGTCGGCAGCCGGGACATGGGCGGCGAAAAGAGCCGACCCCTGGGTCGTGACCACACCCGCAGTGTTCGTCAGGTCCTTGACCGAAAAGGGAATGCCGAGAAGCGGCGGCAACTTCCCTCCTCTCGCGATCTCCGTTTCGGCTGCCCTCGCTTCCGAGCGGGCACGCTCGGCGCAGAGAGCCATGAACGCGTTGAGGTCACTGCGCGCCCCGATCCTCGTGAGAGCGGCCTCGACGGCTTCGACCGGCGATATCCGCCGGTCGCGGATCGCGGCGGCGAGCTCTGTTGCCGAGAGATCGGCGATGTCCGTCATTGCGGCCTCGTGCTCAAATCATCCATCGTCCGCCGTCGATCAGCAATGTCTGGCCCGTGATGTAGCGGGCGTCCTCGCTGGCGAGAAAAGCGACGACGCCTGCGACGTCGTTCGGCTCGGCGATGAACCCCGCGGGCGTCGTGGTCTTGATGCGCTCGATCACGGCTTGCGGCATGCGGTCATGGGCGCGCGTGCGGATCGCGCCGGGCGCGACCACGTTGACGGTGACGCCATGCGGAGCGAGCTCGCGGGCCAGCGACCGCGTGAAGCCGACGACGCCCATCTTGGCGGCGGCGTAGTCAACGAGCCCGGTATCGCCGACGAATGCCGTATCGCTCGACATATTGACGATGCGGCCGCCACGCCGGCGCATCTCCGGCACCACGAGCCGCGACATGCGCATCGTCGTCAGCAAAGTGACTTCCAGCACGAAGCGCCAGACGGCTTCGTCCGAAACGTCAAATTGCGCCGAGCGTTCGCGGCCGCTTTGCCCCACATTGTTGAACAGGATGTCGATCGGACCGAAAGCCTTGGCGGCGCGCTCGTGGAAATCCGCAAGGACTGAAGCATCGGTGCAGTCTCCGACGATCGTCAGCAGCCGCGCGGGCGGATCGTCCCCGAAATTCTCCGCGAAGCCTTCCTTCTCGCGATCGATGGCGGCGACCTTAGCTCCTTCATCGAGAAACCGCCTCACGGTCGCAGCACCAATGCCATTTGCCGCACCCGTCACCAGGACGGTCTTGCCCGCGAAGCGTTGGCTGAGGACAGACATTTCCGTGCACCCCTCAATGGAAGGTCCGGCCGCCATCGACGGCGATGGCGGTGCCGGTCACGAAGGAGGATTCGGCGCTCGTCAGCCAAAGGATCGCGGCGGCGATCTCGTCGGCCCCGGCGATGCGGCGCAAGGCGTATCGCGACCGCACGGCCTCATAGGCCGCCTGCGGGTCCGGCGTCTCCTCCAGTCCCTTGCGGAACAGGTCGGTCTCGACGGCGCCGGGACAGACCGTGTTGACGCGGATGCCGAATGCAGCCGCTTCCATGGCCAGAGCCTTGGAGGCCATCTGCAGCCCCGCCTTCGAGGCGCAATAGGCCGTGCGGTTCTGAAGCGGCAGGAGGCCGGCACCCGAAGATACGTTGACGATCGTGCCGCCGCCCGCCGCCTTCAGATGCGGATAGCAGGCCCGCATGACCAGCAAGGGGCCCGTGAGGTTGACGGTCAGGACATGGTTCCACGCTTCGATCGACATCGCCTCGATATCGGCCACGAGATCGATGCCAGCGGCATTCACGACGCCGTCGACCGCCCCGAGCTCGCGGGCGCAGGCCGAAACCGCTTCCGCCACTCCTCGCGGATCGCCGACATCGGCAACGACGGCGAACAGGGAGCCTCCGAAGCGAGCGGCGAAAGGGCTCAATGCCGGTCCGTCGCGATCGAGGATCGCGACCTTGGCGCCCTCGGCCATGAAACGCTCGACGGTCGCGGCGCCGATACCCTTCGCGCCTCCCGTGACGAGGATATGCCGGCCGGCGAGCACCCCGCTCATCGCCCTGCCCCCGTCCGAGCCCGCTCGAGGCGAGGCCGCATGTCATCGACCATCTCATCGCAGCGACCGATCCAGACGTTCCGATTCCGCAGCGCATGCTCGATCAGCCCCTGAAGCGCCTTGATGCGGGAGGGCTGGCCGATCATCTCGGGATGCATGCCCACCATCATCATCCGATCCTCGGCGTAGAGCACATCGAATTCGCCCTTCCAGGCCTCGAGCAGCGCGGAAGGTGCCTGCATGGTGCGGCCGGGCAGAACGATCGAGTATTGGAAGAACGGCGCGTCATCGAGCACCCAGCGAAAGGGCAGCTCCACGATCTTGGTCGGCTTGCCACCAACATCATGGAGATAGGGCGAATCGTCGTCGAAGAAATTCGAGGAATAGTCGAAGCCGTATTCGATGAGCATCGGCATGGTTATCTGGCTGATCTCGGCCGCCGGAGAGCGCCAGCCGCGCGGCGGCCTTCCACTGACACGCTTGATCGACTGGAAACCCTTCTCCATCTCGTCGCGCTCCTGCTCGGGCGAGAGGTTGAGGATCCAGCTGTGGCTATAGCTGTGATGCGCGATCTCGTGGCCACGCCTGAGAATCTCCTCCATCAGCGCTGGCCGCTGGTCGATGATGAGGCCGGGGATGAAGAAGGTAGTCTTCAGGCCATAACGATCGAGGAGGTCGAGCACGCGCGTGGTTCCGACCTTCCAGCCATAGGCGCCCTGGGACATCAAGATCGGCCGCTGCGCAAAGTTTGGATCGCGCCCCGTCCACATGGTCTCGGCGTCGAGATCGAAGGTGAGGAAAAGCGGAAATCCTTTGCTCGTGAGTGGCATGTTCTCAACCTTGGCTCAGATGAAACGATGGAAGCCTGTCCGCCGCTCGGCGAGCAGCAGGACCACTCCAGTGGCTACAATCAGGATGGTTGAGATCGCCGCGACGCTCGGATCGACGCCCATCTCGACCGAGGTAAAAATTAGCACCGGCAGGGTCGTCTGGTCGGCGCTGATCAGGAAGATGGTCACCGGCACATTGTCGAGAGAGGTGATGAAAGCGAAGAGGGCGCCGGCGATGAGGCCGGGCCGGATCAGCGGCAGGGTGACGAGGCGGAACGCTTCGAACCCGGTCGCGCCCAGGACCCTCGCTGCCTCCTCCAAAGAGGCGTCGAGTCCGGCGAGGCTCGCAAGCGCCGAGCGGACTATGTAGGGCACTGTGATGATGACATGGGCGAGGAGCAGGCCCAGAAGGCTACCGCGCAGGCCGGTCATGGCGTAAAATTGCAGCATGGCGACGCCGATCACCACCGACGGCATGATCAGGGGCGCCATCAGAAAGGATGTCAGCGCCTCGGCGGCGGGCAGCATGTTGCGCGCCAGCGGATAGGCCGCGGAGAGGCCAAGGACAAGCGAGACGAATGTCGATCCGATCGCCAGGACGAGGCTCATGCGAATCGCGGACAAGTAGGTCGGGTCGCTGAGAACCTTTCCGAACCAGGCGAGTGTCCAGCCTTGCGGCGGAATGGTCAGGTAGGAGGTCGTGCTGAAAGCCGCGAGCACGACCACGAGCACGGGAAGTTGCAGAAAAGCGAGGACCGCCAGGGCTGTGGCGGCGACGGCCCGCCCGGGAGCCCGGCCACTCATGCCGCGCCCGCCCAGCGCTTCGTGATCCGGCTCGAGAGCCAGATGAACGACACCGCAATGGCCGTCAGCGCGAAGGCGAGCGCCGAACCGCTCGGCCAATCGAGCGTCTGCATATAGTCGTCATAGATCAGCGTCGCCATCACCTGATAGGTGGGGCCGCCCAGCATGCGCGGCGTCACGAGCGCGCTGATAGTCAGGACGAAGACGAGAATCGATCCTGCGAGGACGCCCGGTGCCGTCAGCGGCAGCGTGATGGAAAAGAAGACGTGCGAACGGCCGGAGCCCAGGGTCGCCGCGGCGCTTTCGACATCCTGCGGAATGTTCTGGATCGCGGCGACGAGCATCAGGACCATGAAGGGCAGAAAGATATGCGTCATGCCGATCATGAGTCCGGTCAAGTTGAATATCAGCTTGAGCGGCGTCCCGATTACCCCGAGATCGAGCAGCAGATTGTTGATGAGTCCATGATTGGCAAGCAGTGCGATCCAACCGAAGGAACGGACCACCAGGTTCAGCATCATCGGGAAGACGACGAGGAGTGTCAGCGGAATGCGCCAACGCCGCGGGCCGCGCGCGATCAGATAGGCGACGGGATAGCCGAGGACGAGGCAGGCCAGCGTCACCCCGAGGCCGAGGCCGAGCGTCCGCCAAACGACCTCGCGATAATACTCGTCGGTGATGATGCTGATGTAGTTCTCGAAGGTCCAGGAGCCCCGGGCGATGCCGGCGCCCGGCACATATTCGCGCAAGCTCGTCGGCAGCATCAACAGCACCGGCAGCAGGAAGAACGCGGCCAAGACCAGCGCCAGGGGGGCGAAAAGCGCTACGCCGTGACGAGTGCTATTCATGGCCGATCCGCCGCGGCGATGGGCAGCGCGAAAACCGCGGACGGGTCGATGGCAAGCTCGACATCGGCACCGATGGAAAGAGCGGCAGCGCCGGCGCTAGAGGGGGTCTCCGCTACCAGCTCGACCTCCTCGGCAACGCGCACGACATATTGCACCCGCGGGCCGTTGAAGGAGCGCATCATCACAGTCCCGCGAAGAGCTCCCGGCCAGCCGGACGAAGGTTTGCCAATGCGGATGGCTTCCTGGCGGATGATGACTTCCACCACCTGCCCGACCGGATGGGCCAGCAGCGCCGATTGAAGCAGAAGCCTGGAGCCGACGCGGATGGCTCCGCCTGCGGCGACTCTCTCGGCAATGACGCCGCTGAGCCTGTTCGGCCTGCCGAGAAAGCCGGCGACGAATGCCGTGCGGGGGTGATGATACAGCTCTTCCGGCGTCGCGAATTGCTGCACGACGCCCTCGGCCAGGACACAGACACGGTCGGACATCGACAGCGCCTCGCTCTGGTCGTGGGTCACGAACACCGTCGTGACGCCGAGGCCCCGCTGCAGGCGCTTCAGCTCGATCTGCATCTCGTCGCGCAGGCGGGCATCGAGATTCGACAATGGCTCATCGAACAGCAGGACCCGTGGGCGAGGCGCGATGGCCCGCGCGACCGCGACGCGCTGCTGTTGCCCGCCCGAGAGCTGCCGCGGGAAGCGCTCGCCGAAAGCATCGAGCCGCACGAGCGCCAGCATCTCCTTGGTGCGATGCTCGAGATCTCGACCCGCGATGCCTTGCCGCTTAAGACCGAAGGCGACATTCTCGAAGACCGTCAGATGTGGAAAGAGCGCGTAGGATTGGAAGACGAGACCGACACCGCGCTTGTTCGGCGGCTTGAGGGTGACGTCATCGTCACCGATGAGAATGCGCCCTTCGCTCGGCGGGATGAGCCCTGCGACCATGCGCAGGATCGTCGTCTTGCCGCAGCCCGACGGCCCCAGCAATGAGACGAATTCGCCTTCCTCGATCGTCAGGGAAACCCGCTTGACGACCTCGCTGTCGCCATAGCGCTTCACCAGACGATCGAAGGTCAGTCTGCTCATCGAGGATCTCGGCGGCTCGCTAGTGTGGTGAATTTGAAGTTCCTGTCACATGGATGGCATGCGCGCGGTAGGAACTTCAAATTCGAAAACCCCACTAGAAACAATAACTTGCTAGTGCAGCTTTTGAATCCGAAATTCGCCCCGCGCGTTGCTCCAATATGATGCGAATTTCGGATTCGCTGCACTGGAGCATGATCCCAAAAAGTGGATGCCGGTTTTTGGAAGAGATCATGCTCAAAACAATAACTTAGAGCGGGTGATGACTCGAAGAAAAATCATCGCGCTCTAAGATCGCCGACTGCGTCCCTGATCCGCGATCAGCGCACGACTTCGCGCTGCCAGCGGCGGGTCCATGCGGGGAGGTTCTTCGCCAAGATGTCGGGATCGATGAACCACAGTTTGTCGAGCGCCTCCCCGGTCGGCGCGATCCGCGCAACCTTGTCGGAAAGGGTCACGCTCTTGTTGACAGAGCCGATATAAGCCTTTTCAGAGAAGCACTTCTGACCTTCCGCGGACAGCACGACGTCGATGAACTTGTGGGCGAGGTCGAGCTTCTTGGTGCCCTTGGGAATGAGGACGGCGGGAAGGATGCCGACCGAGCCTTCCTTCGGATAGGCCACGGCGAGCGGGAGGCCTTTGTCGGCAGCCACGCCGGCTCTATCCGGATACCAGGCGGCGATGACGATCTCCCCGCGCTCGAAGAGCGAGACGATCTGATCCGCCTGGGTGTAGAGCACGGCCGAACCTTTGGCGAGCGGCTTGATCGCCTCGATGCCGGGGTCGATATTGTCGAGGGTGCCACCCTTGATCTTGTTCAGCGCGAGGAAGAACTGCCAGCCGGAGGTGCCGCTGAAATCGCCGATGGCATATTTGCCGGCATATTGCGGATCGAAGAGATCAAGCCAGGAGGTTGGCGGCGTCTTCACGGCCTTGGGATTGTAGACGAGCGTCGTCGCGCTCACCATCGCGACGACGTAGGAATCATCGACGCCCCAGGCATTCGCGATGATCTCGCCCGCATGGGCGAGCTTGCTGCGATCGATCGTCTCGCTGAGTTTTTCGTTGTGAACCTGCACGGCAAGAGAATTGTCGATGAAGACGACATCCATGTCCGAGTTGCCGCCGGACGCCCGGATCGATGCCGCGAATTGCGACGAGCTGCCGAGCTTCAGAGCCACGGTCGCGCCCGTCGCCTTCTCGAAAGCCGCGACATGGCAGGCCTTGACGTTGTCGGCGAACGAGCCGCCGAAGGACCCGACCACCAACTCCTCCGCTTGCGCGGAGGCAGCGACAGACAAGCCTGCAGACAATATAGCGATCATCGCCAAGCGCGCTGCTGATAGCATTTTCAACTCCTCACCGATGGGGCGCGGCCACGCGATTGCCGGGGAGCCCGCCGCGCTGGAAGCGAGAGCCTCTTCCATTCACTCCGGCGAAGCCATCCAAACACGCCTTGGTTTGTCTTTCAAGAAAGATAATTAGGAGGCATGATGCGCATGGATTTTGCCGGCCGTTTCGCAGATGTTGCGCCCCGCGCACAGGAGAGAGCGAGGAGGACATGCGCAAGGCGACCTTGCGAAGCGTCGACGCGGAGCAGTCGACGGAAATCTGGAAAAATGACCGGGTCGGCGCCGGCATGCGGCGCTGGCGCCGCGAATTCCCCGATATCGATTGCTCGGGAAAGGCGGTGGTCGGTCGCCTCCTGCATCTGCATGAGCTCATCTTGAAGACGGTCAACCGCACGCTTGGCAAGCATAGGCTCAAATACCCCGCCTACGCCGTGCTGGCGACGCTACGCGTGGAGGGCGCTCCCTATCGCATGACGCCGAAGCGCTTGCTCGATACGCTGATTCTCACATCGGGAGGCTTGTCCAATATCCTGCGTCGCCTTGAAAAGGCAGGATATGTGCGCCGCCTGGCCGATGAAACCGATGGCAGAGGCGTGGTCGTGGAATTGACGGCGCAGGGCCGTCGCGTCGTCGAGCCCGCCATGCGAGATCATGCCGAAACGGAACGGAAGCTCGCCGGCATTCTATCGCGGGAAGAACAGCACGTCGTCGCCCGCGCACTCGGCCTGATAATGGCCTCGGAGTAGATGATGGCCTCGGACTAAAGGTCTCACAAAAGTGAGAGGTCAACGCACCGCAGTTCCCGCATGGTGCGGCGCGACCCCGTCATCGGTGACGAGATGGCAAGCGACGAGCTGGCCTTCGGCGACGGGCCTCAGGGCCGGATCCTCGCGCCGGCAGCGCTCCTCGGCGAAGGGGCAGCGCCCGGCGAAGCGACAGCCGGACGGCAGGTCGATCGGGCTCGGCGGATCGCCCTTGAGCCGCACGCGTGCGGCCGACCGGCCGACCCCCGGCACGGCCGACAGGAGCACCCAAGTGTAGGGGTGCAGAGGGCGTCGGAACAGGCTCGCCCGATCGCTCATCTCGATGATGCGTCCGAGATACATGACCGCGAGCTCGTCGCATATGTGCTCGACGATACCCAGATCATGAGAGATGAAGAGGAAGGTCAAGCGCAGGCGGCGTTGCAGCCGCACAAGCAGATTGAGGACCTGCGCCTGGATCGCGAGGTCGAGGGCGGAGACCGGCTCGTCGCAGACGATCAGCTCCGGCTGCGTCGCCAGCGCCCGCGCAATGGCGATGCGCTGACGCTGCCCGCCCGAGAATTGATGGGGGAAGAGCGCCTTCTGCTCGGGCCTCAGGCCCACATTCTCGAAGATCTCGTTGACGCGAGCATCGCGCTCGGACGACGAACCGACATCCATGAGATCGAGCGGCTCCCTCACGATGGCGCCGGCACGCAGCCTCGGATTGAGGGACGAATAGGGATCCTGGAAGATCATCTGGAAGCGCCGGCGCGCACGGCGCAGCGCCTCGCCCTCGAGCGCTAGAAGATCTTCCCCATCGAACTCGACGGTCCCGCTTGTGGCGGGGGCGAGGCGCATCACGGTGAGCGCGGTCGTCGTCTTCCCGGAACCGCTCTCCCCGACGATGCCGAAAGTGCTGCCGCGCCGGACATCGAAGCCGACCCCGTCGACCGCATGGACATATTTTGCCGCCGCGAAGGGAAGGGCGTTGCGCATCTCGAAATGGACCTTTAGGTCACGGACGCGCAGGAGCGGCGCCTCGCTCACGCGACCTTCTCCGTGGACATCAGCCAGCAGGCGCTTCGCCGATGGGGCCCTAGTGGAAATTCCGGCGGAGCCTCGATTCGACAGCGGGGCAGCGCGTCCCGGCAGCGCGGCTCGAAGGCACAGCCCGGCGGCAGGCTGAGCATCGAGGGCACGATGCCGGGGATCTCCTCGAGGAGCTCGCGCTCCCCATCCCCGACGGTCAGCCGCGGCGCGCAGGCGATCAGCGCCCTTGTGTAGGGATGGACCGGCCGCTCGAGCACGTCCGCGGCGCGCCCCTCCTCCACCTTGCGGCCGGCATACATGACGGCGACCCGGTCCGCGACCTCCGCGACGACACCCATATCGTGGGTGATGAGTAGGATCGCGGTGCCGAAGCGGCGCTGGATGTCCTTGAGAAGATCGAGAATCTGGGCCTGGACGGTGACGTCGAGCGCGGTCGTCGGCTCGTCGGCGATGACGAGCTTCGGACGGCAGGCGAGCGCCATGGCGATCATGGCGCGCTGCCGCATGCCGCCCGAGAGCTGATGCGGGTATTCGCGAATGCGCCGCTCGGGCGCCGGGATACCGACGGCGGCGATGAGCTCGACCGCCTGGCGCAGCGCCGCGGCCCGGCCGAGCCCCTCATGCGCGACGAGGGTCTCGGCGATCTGCTCGCCGATGCTGAAGACCGGATTGAGCGCCGTCATCGGCTCCTGGAAGATCATGGCGATCTCCTTGCCGCGAATCCGGCGCAGCCGCTCGGGATCGGCTCCGACGAGTTCCTCGCCCGCGAGCCTGATGCTGCCGCCGCGTATCGCCCCGGTCGGGGCCGGCACGAGGCCCATCACGGCGAGCGCCGTCATACTCTTGCCGCTGCCCGATTCACCCACGAGGCAGAGCGTCTCACCGCCATCGAGCGCGAGCGAAAGATCGCGCACCACGGTAACATCGCCGGCGCGCGTGCGGAATGCGACGCGCAAGGCCTCGATCGTCAGCAGCCTCTCGCCGCTCATCGCTCGCGCAGCCTCGGGTTGAACGCCTCGTTCAGGCCGTCCCCGATTAGGCTGATGCTGAGCACGGTGAGGAAGATCGCGATGCCCGGTATCGTCGCCGCCCACCAGGCGTCGAGCATATACTGCCGGTTGCCGCCGATCATCAGGCCCCAGCTCATGACGTTAGGGTCTCCGAGGCCGAGGAAGCTTAAGCCGCTCTCGAAGAGGATCGCGACGCCGACCGCGAGCGTCGCGGAGACGATGAGCGGTGGCAATGCGTTCGGCAGGATCACGCGCCATATGACATAGCGGCTGCGTGCTCCGATCGAGCGCGCGGCCTTGACATATTCGAGCTCGCGGATGCGCAAGAACTCGGCGCGGGTGAGCCGCGCGGCGCCGGTCCAGCTGACGACGCCGATCGAGACGGCTATGGTCACGAGCGAGGGCGAGAACAGCGTCACGAGCGTCATCGCGAGGAGGAGCGGCGGCAGGACCTGGAAGAACTCGGTCACCCGCATCAGGGCTCGGTCGACGAAACCGCCATAGAAGCCGGCGAGCGCACCGACGACGACGCCGATCAGCATGGTGAGCGCGGCTGCCGTCGCGCCCACGAGCAGGCTCGCGCGGCCCCCGACGATGATCCCGGCGAGGAGGTCACGTCCGATATAGTCGGTGCCCAATAGTGCGTCGGAATCGCCCGGCGGCATGAGCGGCGTGGAGATGATGTCGAAAGGATCGACCCGGTAAACGGACGGACCGATTATCGTGATCGCAAGAATGGCGATGAGAATGATCAGACCGGCGACCGCCGTCCGGTTGCGCAGGAACATGCGCCAAGCCTCGCGCGCCGGACCGGGCGGTGGCGCGGTGGCCTGGACTTCGCAGACGAGACCGGCCCTCACCGCTTCGGGGGACGAGACGTTCATCAGCTCATCCTGATGCGCGGATCGATGATACGGTAGGAAAGATCGGTGAGAACATTGACCACGATCACGATCACCGCGGCGCCGAGCAGGATTCCCAGCAGGGTCGGTGTGTCGCGGCGCAGGATCGATTCATAGGCGAGCCGTCCGAGCCCCGGCCAGTTGAACACCGCCTCGACCAGCACGGCGCCCGCGAACACCTGGCTGAACTGCAGTCCCGCGATGGTCACGATCGGCAGCATGGCGTTGCGCAAGGCGTGCTTGAAGATGACGAGCCGTTCGGGGAGCCCCTTGGCGCGCGCGGTGCGCACATAATCGGCGTTGAGGACCTCGAGCATCGCGGCGCGCGCGAGCCGGCTATATTGCGCGAGATAGACGATTGCGAGCGTGACTGCCGGCAAGATGAGATGATGGGCGACATCGAGCGTTCGGGCGGCGAAGCTGCCGCCCGCTTTCGTGACGTCATACATGTCGCCGACCGGAAAGATCGGGATCGCGGAGGCGAAGATCAAGATGAGGACGATGCCGGTCCAGAAGACGGGCGCCGAGAAGCCGACGAGTCCGAGAATGGTGACGATATGGCTGACGATCCCGTTCGGCCGGCGCGAGGCTACGACGCCGAGCAGCGTGCCGCCGACGATCGCGGCCGTGAGCGCGGTCACGACCAGGAGCAGCGTTGCCGGCACGCGCTGCAGGACAAGGCTGATGACGGGCGAGTTGAAATAATAGGATCTGCCGAGATCGCCCTGCAGGGCCTTGCCGAGATAAATCCATAGCTGCGCGAGGAAGCTCTGGTCGAGACCGTAGCTGTGACGGATCTGCGCCATGAGTTCGGGGCTCGCGCCGCCCATCTCGCCGGCGATGACGTCGGCGGGATCGCCCGGGGCGAGGTGGATGAGGGTGAAGTTGAAGACGATGACGACGAGGATGAGGACGAGCGCATAGACGACGCGCCGAAGTGCCGCGGTCAGCGCGCGCATGCGACGGGCCCGGCGCGAGGCCTCAGGGCTTCGACCAGGAAAGCTCGTCAAGCGGAGACATCACGCCCCAAATCGAGAGCGGCAGGTTCATCAGCCTCTTGTCAAAGGCCGTGTAGTAGGGGAGCACGTTGACGAAATAGATCGGCACGTCGGAGACGACGATCTTCTGGAATTCGCTGTAGAGCGCCTTTCGCTTGACCGGATCCCTCTCGACGGCCGCGGCGTTCAAGAGCTCGTCCACTTTCGGGTTGGCGTATTGCTGCGTGTTCGACCAGATCACGCCCTTGCGGATGTTGCTCGAAAGATAGGTGCGCGCCACCCCGATGACGGGGTCGCCCCAGTTGAACACCGCGTCCATCGTCAGGTCGAAATCCCAGTTCGAAACGCGCTTCGCCCAGGTCGGGAAATCCGGCGCCGAGCGCACCTCGAGCGCGATGCCAACGCGCTTGAGCTGCGCCCGCAGATATTCCGCGACGTTCTTCTGCTGCTCGTCTCCGCCCGGCAGGTAGTCGATCGTCAGCGAAAGGCGCGTCCCATCGGCGCCCTTCTTGAAACCCGCCTCGTCGAGCAGCGCTTCGGATTTGGCGAGATCGAGCTTGTAGGTCTCGACATCGGGCTCGGCGAGCGGGGATGTCGGAACGATCGGCCCCGTCGCCGGCTGGGCTCGCCCGCTCATCAGCTTGCCGACGATGAAATCGCGATTGGCCGCATAGGCGATGGCGCGGCGCACGCGCACATCGTCGAGGGGTTTCTTTGCGGTGTTGAAGGCGAGCCAGTTGAGCGGCCCGATGCCCTCATTCCCCTTGGGGGTGACGAAGAGATTCGGCGCCTTGGAGAGCCGATCGATGTCATGAACGCGGGTCATGAAGGGGACGATATTGATCTCGCCGCGTTCCGCCGAGAGCGCGATGCTGGTCTCGTCGGCGATGATCTTGAAGATGATCTTGTCGAGCTTCGGCCTGCCCGGAATGAAGAACTTGTCGAACTTCTCGAGCTCGACATATTCGCCCTGCTTGTAGTCGACGAGCTTGAAGGGCCCTGAACCGATCGGCTTCAGATTGGCGGGGTTCGTCTGGATATCGCCGTTGGCATAGACGTGCTTGGGCAGGATCGGCATCAGGGCCGGCGACATCGCGAGCAGCAAGGCCGGATGCGGCCGCGAGAGATGGATGACGACGGTATAGGGGTCCGGGGTGTCGACCGAGGCGACCGGCTCCAGCATGGTCTTGAAGGGATGGTTCGCCTTGATGACCCCGATCGAGAAGGCGACATCCTCGGAGGTCACGGGCTGGCCGTCATGGAATACTGCATTGTGGACGAGATGCAGCGTGACAGTCAGCCCGTCCGGAGAGACCTCCCAGGATTGCGCGAGATAGGGCTGCGGGTTCCAGTTCTCGTCATAGCGCAAGGGGCTCGCAAAGACCTGCGTGCTGATCATGGCGGTCGCGACGCCGGACTGGATCGCGCCGTTGAAATGGCGCGGCACCTGCGAGGTGCCGACGACCACCGGCGCCGACTGGGCGCCGGCCTCGGGCGAGGCGCCGGCGGCGAACAGTGCCGACAGGCACAATGCAAAGAGGCTGCGCTTGGAGATCATCTTTGGGCCTCCTGCCGATCGATCATTCAGCATTCCCCCAAGCTCATAGCCGGCGCACGCGGTTCGAGCGCGCCGTCGAGAACACGACCGAACGCTTCATCCTCTGGCATCGTATTCACCCCGATCCCGACGAGCTCGATCGGCCAACCAGCTCGTGATCGCTGCGAGGCCGGCGACAGCACGAAGCGCGGTCCGACCATTTGCAGCACCATGGGCCGCGGCTCACCGATCATCCGGCATATGCCCTTGAGCCGCAAGAGGGAGGTCGGCAGCGTCTCGAGGCTCCGCTCCAACCGGTCGCGCCGAAACGCGCCCCGGCGACGATAGAGGAAGCGGCGGAAGATCGTCTCATGAGACGGCGCATCGGCCCGGAACATGGCCGTCCCGCCCGAGCGCGGCGCGGCCTCGAGATCGAGAAGACCGAGAGGCAGCTCCGCATTCACAGTCTCGACGGCGTGAAGCTTCGGCTTGATCGCGGCGGCGGCAGCGCGGGCGCGGACACGCGCTCCTTCATCCGCGAGATCGGCCTTGTTCAAGACTAAGATATCGGCTGCCCTCACCTGTGCGGCGACCGTATCGCCCACACGTGGATCCTCCAAAAGCGCAGACAGGCGCTGCGCTTCGGCGAGCACGATCACGGCGTTCAAGCGCAGCACCGGCTCGACGAGCGCGATCTCGGCGATGAGCCACGGATCGGCGACCCCGCTCGCCTCGATGAGGATGTGATCGAAAGGCGGCTCCGCGTCGAGCACCCCGATCAGGGTCTCGATCAGTCCGCTGCCGAGGCTGCAGCACACGCAGCCATTGGTGAGCTTGAGCGTTTGTCCGTCATGGTCCGCGATGAGCGAAGCGTCGAGATTGACCGCGCCGAAATCGTTCACGAGCACGGCGCAACGCGCCTCGGCACGCGAAAGGATGTGGTTCAGAAGCGTGGTCTTGCCCGCGCCGAGAAAGCCACCGATCACGGTCATCGGAACAGTCGCGGCGTCGGGTCGCTCCGGCATCAGCGCGGCGCCTCTACGACGCGGCCGCCCGTGACGACGCCCCATACCGCTATGTCCTTCAAGCGCTCGGGAGCAACCTCGAGCGGGTTCTTCTCGAGCACGGCGAAATCGGCGAATTTGCCGGCCTCGATGCTGCCGACGAGATGATCGAGCTTGAGCGTATACGCCGCTCCTAGCGTCACCGCCGCGAGGGCCCGCGAGACGGAAATGCGTTCCTCGGCACCGAGCAAACGCCCCGAGGAGGTCTTGCGGTTGACGGCGCACCAGGCCGTGAAGAGCGGGCCGAGCGGCGTCACCGGCGCATCGGAATGGATCGCATAGGGCATGCCGAGCCGCTCGGCCGTGCCGGTTGCGTTCATGCGGCAGGCGCGCTCGGGCCCGACCGTCTGCTCGTAATGAGCATCGCCCCAATGGAAGATATGGTTAGAGAAGAGGTTCACGCACAGGCCAAGCGCCTTCATGCGCCTGAATTGCGCCTGGCTCGCGAGCTGGCAATGCTGCAGGGTGTGGCGATGGTCCGGCCGCGGATGGGCGGTCAGCGCCGCCTCGAGCGCCTCGATGGCAAGCCCCGTCGCCTCATCGCCATTGGTGTGGATATGCAGCTGGATGCCAGCCTCGTGATAAGTGCTCACGATGTCGCCGAGCTGCTCAGGCGCGATATACCAGAGCCCGTTCGCCGCACCGTTCCAATAGCCCGGCCAGGACAGACGGGCGGTGAAGCCCTGGATCGATCCGTCGACCACGAGCTTGACGAGCCCGAAATGGAGCCGGTCCGAGTTGAAGGTGCGCAGCCGCCTGATCTTCTCGACGCCGTCCTTGGGAGCATGGGACACGGAGGCGAGCGCCGGAACGAGACGGATGGGCAGTTCGTCGCCCGCGGCGAGCTCGCGATAGAGATCGACCACGTCATCGGGCAGGTCGTTGTGGAGATCCGCGATGGTGGTGATGCCCTGGATGAGCGCCGATTGGCCGTAGCGCGTGACCTCCTCGCGGCCGATGGTTCCGGTCAGCCCCTGCATGCCGACGACGCGAAAGGCCCGAAGCCGTGCCGCGATGCCCTGCAATTCACCGCTCGGCGTGCCGTCCTCCAGCTTGAGCACGCCTGAGATATTCGTGCCGCGGTCGAACCCCGCCCGCTCGAGCAGGAGAGAATTGACGTTCGAGATATGAAGGCTCGCATGCAGCACCATCACGGGCCTCGTCGTCGACACGCGGTCGAGGTCGTGACGGTTCATGCGCCGCGATTTGAAATAGATCGGATCGAAGCCCCAGGCCATGAGCGGAGCATCGGGATCGGTGATCGCGTCCGATGCCGCCTTCAAGCGTTCGACCACCGCCTCGATGCTGGCGAGGCCCGCGACCAGGCGCCCGTCGGGTGCCCGCCGATCGCCGAAGCCGACATAGGTCATCGACCAGACCTTGCCTTCGAGCACATGAGCATGGCCCTCGACGAAGCCCGGGAGCAGGACATTGTCGGCAAAGCGCTCGTCGAGGCGCGCGTCGCGGAGCGCGGAGAGCTCTTCGCGCGAGCCGACCGCGACGATACGCCCGTCCCTAACTGCGACATGCGTCGCGAGCGGCCGCGACGGGTTCATCGTGACGATCGCCCGCGCGGAGTAGATGACGGTATCGGACATGATCATCGGGCTCCGGCTACGGCTTCAGCCCGAGATGAAGGGCGAGAATTCCTGCGGCTTGCAAGCATCCCCGGCCTCCGCCGCGAAGGCAGCGGCGACCTCGGCCGCGGTCGCATACCAATTATCCTTGAAGCCGCGGGTGAACGCGATGAACTCGCGCAGCAAGGCGAGGCGCGAGGGCCGGCCGATGGCCTGCGGATGCATCGTCAAGGCGAAGAGGCCGCCCCAGCGATGGATCTCGCGGAACTCGTCCTTCCAGATCGTCAATATGTGCTCATTGGTGAAGATCGGCCTGTGGAACTTGATCGAGGTAAGGAGGTATGGCGCGTCGTCGAGGCTCCAATGCCAGGGCAGCTCGATGGGACCTTGGCGGCCGTCGGGGAGCACGTGTCGGTAGGGGTTGACGTCATCGAGAAGCGAGCTGTCGTAGAGGAAGCCGTTGTCGGCCAGGAGGGAGATAATGTTCTGGCTCGTCTCGCCCGCCGGCGAGCGATAGCCTTGCGGCTTCACCCCGACGCTGCGCTTGAGCGCCTCGAGCCCACGCTCCAGCTCCTCGACCTCCTCTTCGGGCCGATCCGGATCGACCCATTTATGGAGATAGCCGTGATGGCCGATCTCGTGCCCGGCAGCCGCGATCTCCTCGACTCGGCGCGTGCGGTTTTCGGCGACCCAGCCGGGCACGAAGAAGGTCCCGCGCAGGCCTTCCTCCTGCAGCAGCTCGAGGAGCTTCGGTACCCCGACCTTCGCCCCATAGGTCCCTTGCGACAGCGTTCCCGGGCGCTTCAGATTGCCCGGGTCGCGCGACATCCAATTCGTCTCCGCGTCGAAATCGAAGGTCAGGATGATGGCGCAGCGGGCCCCGTTCGGCCATTTGACGGCGGTCACGACGAGCTCCTCATGCCTTCGCCCAGCGCATCTCGTCGAACGGCGCGAGCGCGCCCCAGACGCTCTGCGGAATGCCCTCTAGCTTCGCGTCATAAATCGTGTAGAGCGGCTCCTCGTTCGTCCAGGCGACCGGAAGCTCGTCGGTCACGATCTTCTGGAATTCGGCGTAGAGCACCTTGCGCTTCGCGAGGTCCGGCTCGACCGCGGCGGCGTTGAGGATCTGATCGGCATGCTCGTTGCAGTAGCCTTCGGTGTTCGAATAGATCACGCCCTTCTTCTGGTTGCTGCACAGATATAGGCGATGGACGCCAATCACCGGGTCCGGATAGTTCCATACCCCGCTCATCGTGAGATCGTGCTCCCAATTGCTGACACGCTTCGCCCAGGTCGGGAAATCGGGCGCGGGCCGCAGTTCGATATCGATGCCGATCTTGCGTAGCTGAGGCTTGAGGTATTGGGCCACAGGCCCCTGGCTATTGATGTTGGCGTCCGGAATCCATTCGAGCGTCAAGGGGAAGCGCATGCCGTTCGCCTGGCGCGGATGGCCCGCCTCGTCCAGCAGCTTGTTGGCCTTATCGAGGTCGAGATCGTAGCGCGTGATGTCGGTGCTGGCGAAGGGGTTGTCATGGGTGAGTGGGCCGTCGAGGCGCACTGATTCTCCCGACAGCAGGCTGTCGACGATAAACTTCTTGTCGATCGCATAGGCAATCGCCTTGCGGACGCGGGCGTCGTCGAGCGGGGCCTTCCGATGATTGAATTCCAGATAATTCGTGGCGCCCAGGGCCTCATAGCCGCGCTGCGTGATCGCGAGGCGCGGATTCTTCTTCAGGCGCGGAATGTCGCGCACCCGCACGATCGCGAAGGGAAGATATTGCGTGTCGCCCCTTTCGATCGCCAGCACCGTCGCGAGCGGGTCCTTGATGATCTTGAACACCAATCGGTCGAGATAAGGCCTTCCGCTGCGGAAGAAGCCTTGATAGCGCTCGAGGATCACGTGATCGTCCGGCACATATTCGACGAATTTGAAGGGGCCCGAGCCCACGGGAGCGAGATTCGCCGGATGCGTCTGGATCGGGCCGTCGCCGAAGACGTGCTTCGGCAGGATCGGCAAGAGCAGAGGCGACATGGCGATGAGGAGCGCGGGGTGTGGGTGTCCGAGCTTCACCACGACGGTGCCGGGGTCCGGCGTTTCCACCCGGTCGACCGGCGCGAACATCGGCCCGCCGAACGGGTGGTTCTGCTTCACGGTCGCGAGCGAGAAGGCCACGTCCTCCGAGGTGATCGGCTTGCCATCATGGAAGGTCGCGCCCTCGACCAGTCGGAACGTGTAGCTCAGCTTGTCCTCGGAGGCTTCCCAGGATTTAGCGAGATAGGGCTGCGGCTGGAATTTGTCGTCGAGCTGGACGAGGCCGGCGAAGATCTGCATCGCCGGAACGCCTGTGGCGTTTCCCGACTGGATCGCCGGGTTGAGGTGGCGCAGGGAGACATGGCCGATGACGAGCGTGCCGCCTGAGGCTTGGGCTCTCGGTCGGGAAGCTGGGAGAGCAAGGGCAGTAACGGCGGCAGAGCACGCGGCGAATTGACGGCGGCTGATCCCTCGACGCTTCATGCTGCTGCTCCTCGATACGGGTGAGATCCGCGTGAAGACCGGCGCGGGCGTCGAGCGGATCGGTCGAGCGCGGCGCATCGCAGGACAGGCGTAGCCGGAACCCTACATCCCGGAAGAATCGGGCTTTCCATCTCGAGCAGCCACCGAGACCAGGCATTCGAGGCACGGACAAGCGAGCTCACCCTTGCGGGCTCGATCCCGTCGCCGGAGAATCCGGCGCCCGCCCCCATGCGGATGGTCCGCAAGCTGAAGCCTTCGATTTCATCCTTGGCGATGATGCTGGAAACAGTGGCACGATATAAATTCATAGCGGATGAGGATAGATCTTGCCATGCTCAGCGCGCGCAGGTGCTGCGTCTCGCGATGACACTTTCGCCTATTTGCGCGCAGTCAAGCGCTGCCGCAGCGGGGTAGTGGGTCAGTTTGGAGCAACGCGGGGCGAATTTCGGATTCAAGAGCTGCACTAGCAAGTTATTGTTTCTAGTGTGGTTTTCGAATTTGAAGTTCCTACCGCGCGCATGCCATCCATGTGATAGGAACTTCAAATTCACCACACTAGGACTTCGATACTGCTCTCCTAAGGCAGTGGCTCCGTCCAAGGCATGAGGGCTTCGATCGTGAAAATCGCCGAGCTGAAGATCTTCGTCGTCGGCAATCCTCCGCCGCGATATGGCGGGCGCTATTTCATTTTTCTCAAACTGGTGACCGACACGGGCGTCGTGGGACTTGGCGAGGTTTACGCAGCGAGCTTTCGCCCGAAGGCGATGGTCGCGATGATCGAAGACGTTTTCGAGCAGCACGTGATGGGCGCCGACCCCTTCTGCATTGAGGCGCTCTGGCGAAACGTTTACGGACGCGGCTATTCGCAACGGCCCGACATCTCCCTAATCGGCGTGCTTTCCGGGATTGAGATGGCTCTATGGGATATCGTCGGCAAGGCCGTCGACAAACCGGTCTATGCGCTGCTAGGCGGGAAAGTGCACGAGCGGCTTCGCACTTACACGTATCTCTATCCCGACGAGCCGGGGTCGGACGCCTATTCCGACAGCCCCGTCTATCGCGATCCCGACGCCGCCGCGGCGCGCGCGCTTCGTTATCTCGCGCAGGGCTTCACGGCGGTGAAATTCGATCCCGCCGGGCCCTACTCCACCTTCGATCCCCGCCAGCCTAGCCTCGAGCGCCTCGATCTGAGCGAAGCGTTCTGCAAGACGATACGCTCCGCCGTCGGCAACCGTTGCGATCTCTTGTTTGGCACGCATGGTCAGTTCACGGCCTCCGGAGCTATTCGCCTCGCGCGAAGGCTTGAGGCGTACGATCCTCTTTGGTTCGAAGAGCCGACGCCGCCGGAGGCGCCCGAAGAGATGGCGCGCGTCGCGGCGCAAACGACCATCCCCATCGCGACCGGGGAGCGCCTGACGACGAAATATGAATTCTCGCGAGTTCTGGAGACGAAGGCGGCTTCGATACTGCAAATGAATCTCGGCCGGGTCGGCGGCCTGTTGGAGGCCAAGAAGATCGCCGGCATGGCGGAAGCGCACTATGCGCAGATCGCGCCGCATCTTTATTGCGGTCCCGTCGTCGGCGCCGCCAATATCCAACTGGCGACTTGCAGTCCCAATTTTCTCATCCTTGAAAGCATCGAGCGATGGGACGGCTTCCAGGCGCAGTTGCTGGAGACGCCGATCCGCTGGGAAGACGGCTATGTCATTCCTCCGACCAGCCCGGGCCTCGGCGTCGAACTCAACGAAGGCGTGGCGCACGCGCATCCTTATTCCGACGCGGCGCTCCACCTCGTGCCGACCTGCGCCCCCGTCGGACACCCCGACTGAACCACGACAGAGATGCAGACGCAATGCGCTATGGATTCATCGGTCTCGGCAATTTGGGCGCCAAACTGGCGGCGAACTTAGTGCGCGCTGGCCTTGACGTGACGCTCCATGATCTCAACGCCGAGGCCGCGGCTCCGCTCATGGCTGAAGGCGCAAGATGGGCCGCTACTCCAAGGTCGCTCGCGCAAACGGTGGATGCCGTCTTCACCTGCCTGCCCTCGCCGGCTATTTCCGAGCGCGTCTTGACGGCCGAGAACGGCGTGCTCGCCGGCCTCGAATCCGGTTCAACCTGGATCGAGATGAGCACCAATGATCGAGACACCATCGAGCGGCTTGCGAAGGTCGCCGCAGCGCGCGGCGTGGCGACCTTGGAGTCGCCGGTGACCGGCGGCGTTCATTTGGCCGCCAGCGGCCAGATTACGATCATCGTTGGCGGCGAGGCGCACGTCTTCGCGCGTCATCGTCCGGCGCTGGCCATCATGGGCAACCAGATTTTTCACGTCGGGCCGATCGGCAGCGCTTCGGTGATCAAAGTCATCACCAACATGCTCGCCTTCGTGCATCTCGTCGCTGCCGGAGAGGCGCTCATGCTCGCGAAACGCGGTGGACTTGACCTTGCGCAGGCCTTCCAGATCATCAAGGCCAGCTCGGGCAACAGCTTCGTGCATGAAACGGAATCGCAGTTGATCCTCAACGGCAGCTACAACATCAATTTCACTTTGGATCTCGCCTGCAAGGATCTTGGCTTCGCCATGAAATTGGGGCGCGATTTCGGCGTGCCGCTGGATCTGGCCGCACTCACGGCGCAAACCTTCATTCGGGCGCGCGAAGCTTACGGCGGAGGGGCGTGGTCAACCCAAGTCGTCAAGTTACTCGAGGACGCATTGCACACCGACCTTCGCGCGCCCGGCTTTCCCGCGGAGCTATAGTCAAACTGATGCTGTCAGATGCGAGAGTCATCATTATCGGCGGTGGAGTGGTCGACGAGCGCGCTCCATCATCTTGCGGAGCGCGGCTGGAGCACTGCGCCGCGGCGATCGGCGGCAACGCTGGCTCAAACCGTCGTCTGGCGGCGTTTGATCGGGAGGCGCGCTCCGCCCCTTTTCTCACGCGGCCGCTAAATTCTCGCTTCTCTTCTGCGATGTGGCGGCTTCGATCGTTCCCCGGCGGAGCAGCCGGCCTGCCCATTTCGCGCTCACCGGCCGGCCAAAGAGATAGCCTTGGCCAAGCGTACAGCCAGCGGAGATCAGAAAATTCACCTGGGCCTTCGTCTCTACACCTTCAGCAATGATTTCGATGCCAAGTTCCCGAGCAATTTGAATGGCCGCACGCGCCACGGTCGCACTCCTGGCGTTGCTATCAACTCCGACCATCAGCTCTTGCGCGATCTTCAAACGATTTGCCGGATAGTTGGTTAGATAGCTGAGCGATGAGTAGCCGGTTCCAAAATCGTCAATGGCGATTCTCGCCCCAAGTTCCCGAAGACGTTTAAGCGCATCGCGGTGCTGCTGAGTCACTTCCATCAGGACTGATTCGGTCAGTTCGATTTCCATCCTATCCGACGCGACGCCGGAATTTTTCAAGCTAGCGGCAATATCGCGTTCGAGATCGGGTTGCTTTCTAAATTGGATGGCTGAGCAGTTCACAGCGACGGTCTCCGGCGCGATTCCCTCGTCGAGCCAGAGCCTCATCTGGCGACAGGCTTGATCGAATGCCCATCGTCCGATCGGCACGATGGCGCCCGATCGCTCAGCGATCGCAATGAATTTAGATGGCATGACGAGGCCGCGTTTCGGATGTTTCCAACGGATGAGCGCCTCGAGCCCGACGATCCGCCCCGATGCAAGCTCCACTTGCGGTTGATAGTGAAGCTCGAACTCACCGCGATCCAGGGCAACGCGCAATTCGCCGGCGATCGTCACGCGTTCCTGGACCTCCTCGTCGAGGTCGCCGCTGTGAAACCGCAGGCAATTGCGTCCGTCCGCCTTGGCCCGATAGAGCGCGAGATCGGCTTGGATCATAATCGCATCGGGCCCCGAGAGTTGCGCAGAGTAGAGCGAAATGCCCATGCTGGCGGTGATCTGGACCTCGTTTTCCTCGATCGCGAAGGGAATGGCGAGCATCTCAATGATTTTCCTCGCCAGCGTATTTGTCGCGGTAACGTCGACGGCATCCGTCTGCAGCACCGCGAATTCATCGCCTCCAAAGCGGGCGATGAGGTCGCTTTTCCGCACGATTTTGTTCAGTCGTTCGGCAACCTGCCGTAAGAGCACGTCACCGACCGGATGGCCCAATGTGTCGTTGACGTCCTTGAAGTGGTCGAGAT
>JBIOEJ010000011.1:0-70359 GCA_044445965.1 Hyphomicrobiales bacterium | reverse complement strand
TCGAGCGGCTGGCGAAAGCGCTCGACACCAGCAAGGCCCAACCTTTCTCGATGGATCGTTGGCGCGAGTTGCAGGCCCTGTATCTCGACCGCTACGGGCTCGAGGGGGTGATGCTCGATCCGCCGTCGGGGCATGGCGGGCGAGATTGATCGCGGCGTTTCCCTCGCCCCAATTCGATGGAGCCCGTGAAAATCCCTACGCCAGCCCCGCATAAACCTCCCGCTCGAAGGCCTCGAACAGATCGAGCACGATCCGGTCGGCGAAAGGCAGGATCTGCGTGAGCAGCAGCCCCGCGATGGCGTGCTTCGAGTCGAGCCAGTAATAGCAATTGCCCATGCCGGCCCAGGCCAGGCTCCCGGCGCTGCGCCTGCCCGGCAAATCGTCGCGGTTGATGAGGAAGCTCAGCCCCCATCCATGGCGAATACCCCGTGGCGGGAGGAAGTCGTTCGACATGGTGGGGGCGACGGAGATCAACCTTCCCGCTTGCAACTCACCGATCTGGTTTTGCGACATCAGGGCAACCGTTTCGGGGCGCAGAATCCGCGCGGGGCCGAGCTGCCCATGGCCAAGCAGCATGCGAAGGAAGGTCATGTAGTCGCGAGCCGTCGAATAGAGACTTCCGCCTCCGGGATAGAACTCGGTGACCGCCGGGGGTTCGCGCACGATCGCGGCGAGGCGCCCGTCGGAGCCCCGCACATGGACCTGCGCCATGCGCGCGGTCTGCTCAGGGCGCAGCCCGTAGGCGCTGTCCTTCATGCCGAGCGGCGCGAAGATGCGCTCGGCGAAATAGGCATCGAGCCGCTTGCCGCTCGCGGCCTCGATGACCCTGCCGACCCAGTCGATACCGATGCCGTACTCCCAGCGCTCACCGGGCTCGAACATCAGCGGCACGCCGAGAGCGGCGAGGCGACGCGTGCCGGCGGCAGGCAGGCCGGTCGCCTCGAGATAGCGCCGCATATCGGCATTCCAGTTCTCGTAGGCGAAGCCCGATGTGTGCGTCAGGAGGTTGCGCAAGGTGACCGCCGATCGCGCCGGGCGCAGTCGAGGCGAACCGTCCGAAGCGAAGCCGTCGAGCACTTGCGGCACGGCCAGCTGAGGGATGAACGCGCCGATCGGCTGATCGAGCCCGAGCTGGCCCTCCTCCACGAGCTGCATCGCCGCAACCGCCGTCAAGGCCTTGGTGAGCGAGGCGATCCAGAAGATCGAATCGAGGCGCATCGGGGCACCGTCCGGAAGCCGCAAGCTTCCGAAGGCGCCTTCGTACAGGAGACCCTTCGCGTTCGCCGCCAACGCCACCACGCCCGGAACCTCTCCCGCGCGAGCCGCCTTCGACAAGAGCGCATCGATCGCCGCTAAGCTCGACATGACCTATTCCCGAACGATCCGATCCGCGGACATTCAGCGACCTCTGAATACGGGCTTGCGCTTCTCGACGAAGGCACGCTGCGCCTCGCGGGCATCCTCCGTATGCGACAGATCGACCGTGACCGTCTGCTCGAAACGGTAGCCGTCACGCGCCGGCATCTCCTCGACGGCGTTGAAGGCCCGCTTGATCCTGCTCACCGCGACGGGGCTCTTGGCGGCGATCTCGCGCGCGATATCGAGCGCCGCCGGCATCAGCGCCTCGCGCGGCAGGCAGTCCTCGATCACGCCGCGCCGATAGAGCTCGGCGGCCGATAGGCGCCTGCCGGTGAAATACATGGTCCGCGCCGCCGACTTGCCGAAATGCTGCATCAGGAAGCGCGCGCCGCCGGCAAGGCCGACATCGATCTCCGGCATGACGAAATAGGCGTCATCGCAGGCGAGCATGATGTCGCAGGCGAGCACCAGCGCGAAGCCCGCGCCGATCGCCGGGCCATTCACGGCGGCGATCACCGGCTTCTGGCAATCGCTGACGGCGTAGAAGAACTCGCGCGTGAGGCGGTTGTGGCGGATATAGTCGCCGGGCTCCCTCACCAGGCTGACGCGCTCCTTCACGTCGGCACCCGCGGAGAACACCTTGCGGGCGCCGGTCAGGATGACGACACGCACATCGTCGCGGTCGCTCAGCGCGTCGAAGATGCGGATCAGCTCCTCGCGCGATTGCCGGTTCTGCGCGTTCACCGGCGGTCGGTCGAAGGTGACGGTCGCGATGCCCGCAGCTACCTCGAGGCGAAATAGTTCGGTGGTCATGGTCTGTCCTTCGCAGTCAAGATATTGGGCAATCAAGTTGTTGCGCAGTCAAGATGGTGAGCAGTCAAACTGTTGGGGCCGCGTTGCGCTCATCGACGACGCCGAGATAGCGGCGCGATATCATTTCGCGGTCGGCAAGGTTGGCGGCCGGCCCTTCGAGCGCGACACGGCCGTTCTCGAGCACATATCCATAGGATACGTGCTCGAGCGCCAGCGACACGTTTTGCTCGACGACCAGGATGGCGAGGCGCTTCTCGCGGTTGATGCGTTCGAGAATGTCGAAAATGCCGCGCGCGATCAGCGGCGCGAGGCCGAGCGAGGCTTCATCGACAAGCAACAGACGCGGCTCACCCACGAGCGCGCGGCCGATCGCCAGCATCTGCTGCTCGCCGCCGGACAGCAATCCGGCAGGGCTCGCCCGGCGTGGGGCCAGCGGCGGGAAATATCCGTAGATATCGTCGAAGCCCCTGGCCTTGCCGCGCCTGGCGCGGCGTTGCAGAGCGAAGGTGGCGGCGATGAGATTCTCCTCGACCGTCATGGCCGGAAAAACATGCCGGCCTTCGCGCACCTGGAGCAGGCCGCGCCGCGCCAGGCGATGGGTCGGCATATCGGCAATATCCTCGCCGAAGAAGCGCATGCGCCTCGCGGTGGCGCGGCCGCCCTCGAACGGCAGGAGCCTGGAAACCGCCTTGAGCAAGGTCGACTTGCCGGCCCCATTGGCGCCGACGAGGGCCACGAAGCTGCCCTCGCCCACGGTCAAGGACACGTCGCGCAGCGCCCGGATCGCCCCATAGGTGACATCGAGGCCCTGTATCTCGAGCGCGGCGGTCAAGCGTTTTCCCCGCTATGCGCTTTTCGCCTAATTGCCGGCGGAGAGCCGGAGCTGCGTCGCCACGATCTGGTCGGCCGTCACGTGATATTGATAGAGCACGCCTGAGGTGATGCGCTGATCGACGAAGGTCACCGGCTCCGCGAAGATGCCGCCGGAATCCCAGTTCTTCATCGCCTTGACCTCGGCGATGAGCGTTTCGCCGTCGAGCGGCTTGCCGGCGTCGATCGCCTTGCCGATGATCTCTCGCAAGATGAGCGCCTGCGCCCAGGCGATCATGTAGCCGATGCTGACATTGCCGGTATAGGGCTTCCCGGTCCAGCTCTTCAGATAGCCGTCGATCACCTTCAGGGTCGGGGCGTCGCTGCCTTTGGCGACGAGATTATAAGGCACGACGCCGATATAGCCGTCGGCGACGGGGCCTACGCCGCGCACGATCTCGGGATCGGCGCAGAAGATCGTGCCCATGAACTGCGACTTTACGCCGTAGTCGCGCGAAAGTTTCAGGATCTCGGGCCAGACATTGCCGGCATAGCCGTGGAAGATGACGTAGTCGGCCGCGGCATTGCGCAGCTTGATCGCGTCCGCCGTCACATCGATGCCGGTGAACTTGGTCTCGTCCTCCAGCACGATGTCGATGCCCTGCCTTTTCGCCTCATCGCGCGCATGGGCGATGGGATCGCGGCCGAATTCGGTGGCGCTGTAGACGAGCGCGACCTTGGGCGCCGCGCCATTCCCCTGCTTGCTCTTGATGTAGCGGAACAGCAAGTCGACCATGTCCGAATAGGTCAGGCCCGGCAGGAAGTGATATTTGTATTTCGCGGTATCGATGAGATCCGACGAGAAGCCTTGATTCGAGATCAATATCTTGTAGCGCTCATTGTTCTCGGGCGAGATGGCGCGAATGAAGGGCGTGCCGTCGCCGCTCGAGAATACGACACCGCCTTCGGCCGCCGCCTTCTTGAAGCCCGCGACGCCGATATCGACCTTGTATTCGTCGTCCCAATAGGTGGCGACGATCTTGCGCCCGCGGATGCCGCCATTCTTGTTGATATAGTCGACGACGTGCTGCCAGCCGCCCTGCTCGACCGTACCGGTGAAGGAGAGCGGTCCGCTCAATGGCAAGGGGATCGAGAAATTCAGATCCTGCGCGCTTGCCGCGGGGGCGTCGAGCAGGCTCGACGCCGCGAGTAGCGCGGCGATGAGGGCAGGTTTGAAAAGGCTCCGCATGATTTCCTCCGTGCTCATGATTGTTTCGAAAAGGCTTCTCATAGGTGTCATGCCGTCCCGGCATGAGCACCGGCGGCGCGGCCGAAGAGACCCGACAAGCCCTGCGGCTCGAACATCAGGAAGCCCACGATGAGCATCCCGAAGATCATCTCGCGCAGCGGCGACAGCACGCCCGCGACGTTCATGGCGATGCTGTGGCTCACGAGGTCGAGGCCGGCCTTCAAGAGCTCGGGTATCAGCGTCATGAAGGCGGCACCGAGGATGGAGCCCAGGATCGAGGCACGTCCGCCGACAATGGCGGCGGCCAGGAAGAACACCGACACGTTGAGCGTGAACTGATCGGGATTGACGATGCGCAGGAAGATCGCCGTCAAGGCGCCGGCGATGCCCGCATAGGCGGCGCCCAGGCCGAAGGCGAGGAGCTTGTAGCGCACCACATCGACGCCGAGCACCTCGGCGGCGTAGTCGCGCTCGCGCACCGTGATGAAGGCGCGCCCGATGCGGGTTCGGAAGAGATTGCGGGCCGCGATGCACAACAGCGCGGCGAACGTGACCACGAGATAGTAGAAACCCGTATCGCCGAGGCCGAACAGGTCGAGCTGCGGCAGGCTCAATCCCCGGTCGCCGCCGGTGACGTCGGTCCATTGCTGGAAGATGAAGTAGAGCGAATATTGCGCGGCGAGCGTGGCGATGGCGAGGAACACCCCCTTGATGCGCAGGGACGGCACGCCGAACAACAGGCCCACGCCGAATGCCGCAACCGCGCCGAAGAGGATGTCGAGGGCGAGCGGCGCGCCGAGCCTCAAAGAGGCGAGCGCGCTCACATAGGCGCCGACGCCGATGAAGGCCGAATGCCCGATCGACAAGAGGCCCGCATAGCCGACCGTGATGTTGAGGCCGGTCGTCGCGATGACGTTGATGGCGACCAGGCAGGCCAAGTAGGTGAGGTAGGCGCCGGCGAACGCCGGAAAGGCCATGAGCATGGCCGCGAGTCCGGCCCAGAGAGCGATCAGCGCCACGGGCTTCATTCGGCTCCCCGCCGAGGCCATCAGATCCGTTCCACGCGCTGCTCGCCGAAAAGGCCGCTCGGCCGCAGCAGCATGACGAGCAGCACCACCAGATAGGGGAGGAAATTCTGCCAGGAGGCGCCAAGATAGGCGCCGGTGACGGTCTCGAGCCAGCCGATGAAGATGCCGGCGACGACGACACCCTCGACGCTGGTCATGCCGGACAACATCACGACGGCGAGCACGTTGAGCGCCACGGTGCCCAGCTGCGGCGTCACGCCGTTCAAGGCTCCGGCAACGATGCCGGGCGCCGCGGCGAGCACGCCTCCCAACGCCCAGGTCAAGGAGAAGACCTGGCGGATATTGATGCCGAGGCTTTCCGCCGTCACCTGGTCGGAGGCGGTGGCGCGGATCGCAACGCCGGCGCGCGAATAACGGTAGTAGAGGATGAAGGCGCCAGCCAGGAGCAAGACCGCGACGAAGCCCCAGGCGAGCTTGCCCGGAATCAGGATGTCGCCGAGGAAGACCGGCTGACGCGGCAGGAAGTCGGGAAGCTGCACGATATCGGGGCCGAAGACCAGGCCGGCCGCGCCGCGCAATATGCTGCCGACGCCGAGCGTGATCATCACCAGCACGACGACCGGCTGACCGAGCATGGGCCGCAACAAGGCGCGTTCGATGGCGAGCGCCAATATCGCCGAGCCGAGGAGCGCAACGAGCAGGCCGAGCGGCCAGGAAAGGTGGAGCTGCACCACCGCCGCATAGAACAGATAGGCGCCGATCATCATCATCTCGCCCATGGCGAAATTGAAGATGTTGCTCGCTTTGTAAATGATCACGAAGCCCATGGCCGAGAGGATGTAGATGCCTCCGGACGCTATGCCGACCAGGCTGTATTCGACGAATTGTGCCATGGCCGCTCCGTCAGGCCGCGCCCAGATAGGCGTCGATGACTTCCGGGTTCCGCTGCACGACGGCAGGGCCGCCAGCGGCAATCACACGGCCGAAATTCAGAACGACCACATGGTCCGAGAGGCCCATGACCATCTCCATGTCGTGGTCGATCATCAGGACGGTCGCACCCCAATCCTGGACGCAGCGACGGATATAGCCGGCCATCGCGACCTTCTCGGCGGTATTCATGCCGGCGGCCGGCTCGTCGAGCAGCAGCAAGCGCGGGCGCATCACGAGAGCACGCGCGAGCTCCACACGTTTCTGCAAGCCGTAGGGCAACTCGGCGACGGCGCGGTCGCGGACGGGGCGCAGATCGAGCATGTCGACGAGTTCGTCGTCGATGCGCCTGGTCAGCTGCGTCTCTTCCTGCCGAGCCCAGCCGAGATAGAGAGCGGCGGAGAAGAGATTGGCGCGCAGCTCCGCATGCGCGCCGAGCTTGATGTTCTCGAGCACCGTCATGCCGGAGAACAGCGCGATGTTCTGGAAGGTGCGGGCGATGCCGAGCCGCGATCTCGCGCTTGCCGGATGCGAGAGCAGCTGCGCACCGTCGAACAGGACGCGGCCCTGCGTCGGGCGGTAGAAGCCGGAGATCACATTGAAGAGGCTCGTCTTGCCGGCTCCGTTCGGCCCGATGATGGCGGTGATCTTACCGAGCTCGGCGGAAGCCGAGACCTCCGCAAGCGCCGAAATGCCGCCGAAATTCAGCGACACGCCGTCGATCGTCAAGATATCGGGCATCGCCGGCATCGACCTCCGCAGGCATGGTGATGAAGCGGAGCGCGTCCGGCAACTGCGCCGCGCCCGAGGCCGGCGCTTCGCCGCCATCCTCGCGACACCCTGACGGTCCGCCGGCTGCACGCGCTCTCTTCGAAAAGCCGTAACCCGCGCCGGCGATATCGCGGCGGCCACCGAATGCGGCTGGCCAACTCTTGCCAATGCGGCAAACTCCTCCCGGGACTCGTTTCCGACCCGTCGCAGACGGTCGTTGGCCGCGCCCACCACCGGCACGAAAACAAGGCTATGCGACCGGCTCAAAGCACGGAAGAGGAAGGCTCGCAAAGCATTGTTTCGTCAGGCGCAAACCCGGCGGAGCCGATCTCTGGTACAATCCCGCCGGTGGGAACGGACGGCGTCTCGCGCCAGGCGCTCGAGAATGGAAAGGACGAGGTCGGCATGCTCCGCATCGGAGATTGCACGATTGAGCGAATAGAGGAGACGGTGCTCGCCGAGCCTTCAAGCATCTTCGTGGAATGGAATGCCGAAATCGCCAGGGAAAACGGCGCCTGGCTGACGCCGGCCTATTACGATCCGGCGGGCGACGCATTCATCACCAGCATCCATAGCTGGCTGGTCAAGACGCCTCGCCATACCATCCTGATCGATTGTTGCGGCGGCAACGGTAAGTCGAGACCGCTCTCGCCCCGCTTCGATCATCTCGATCGACCCTTCCTGGAAAGGCTGAAAGCGGCGGGCGCCGAGCCCGGCGATGTCGACATCGTCATCAACACGCATCTGCATGTCGACCATGTCGGCTGGAATACGCGCCTCCTCGACGGCCAATGGGTACCGACCTTCGCCAACGCGACCTACTGGCTGCCGCGCGTCGAGCGCGAATTCCGCGACCCGAAGATGGGAGCCGCCGGCAAGCCCCCGGCATCGCATCTGATTTTCCTCGACAGCGTGCAGCCGATCCTCGATTCAGGGAAGGCAAAGCTCGTCGAGGGCAACGAGGCCGTAGCTGACGGCGTCGACCTGATGCCGATCCCCGGCCATGCGCCCGGCCAGATGGCGGTGAGGCTGACGGCGGGCGGCGAGGAGGCCCTGTTCATCGCCGATGTGATGCACCAGCCGATCCAGATCTATTACCCACACTGGAACAGCAGATATTGCGAGGATCAGGAGCTCGCGCGCAGGACGAGACGGCAGGTGCTCGACTACTGCGTCGCGCATGACAGCATCATACTGCCCGGCCATTTCGGCGCCCCGCATTGCGGGCGCGTCATTCGCAAGGGAGACGGCTTCGCCTTCGCGGCGTCGGCGACGACGCCGTAACGCGGTTGCGTCCCAATCGACTCTGCTGGAGAAGCCTGTGACCATGGCGTTGAACTACGCTACCTATGGCGAGCCGAGCGCGCAGGCGCTGCTGCTCATTCACGCGCTCGGCGCCGATCTGCGGTTTTGGGAGGAGTGCGGCGCTATCCTTGGATCGCGCTATTTCTGCATTGCGCCGGACCTGCGCCCGGCCGGATCCTCGCCGAAATCCGCCGTCCCCGTGGAAATCGGCCAGCACCTGCTCGATCTCGACGAGCTGCGGATCAACCTCGGCATTCGCGGTGTCGTGCCGGTCGGCTGCGCGATGGGGGGCCTCGTCGGGGCCCATTGTGCGGCGCGTTATCCTCGATCCGTGCGGGCGCTGGTGATGGCCAATCCCGGTCTGCGCAACACCGATGCCGCGAAGGCCATGCTGCGCGGGCGGGTCGAGGAAATCCGCAAGCGCGGCATCGGCTTCCTCCTGCCGGGGGCGGTCGACAGAGCCTTCCACAACTTGCCGCAAGATTCGCGTTACGAGCGCTATCTTTCCCGTTTCGCCGCGCAGGACGCCGATGCCTATGTGCAATCGGTCCTCGGGTTCCTCGATATCGACATCAGCGGCATCGCCCCGACCATCGCCTGCCCGACGCTGCTCGTCCCGGGCGAGCATGACGTGCTGATGGCGAAGGAGGACGGCCCACGCCTGCGGCAAATCCTGCCCAGGGCAGAGCTTCGGCCAATGCGGGACACAGCCCATTTCGTGCCCTTCCAGGCGCCCGATCGCTTTGCCGCAATGGTCGTCGAGTTCCTCGAGGCGTTGCCGGCCCGACCGCCAGGGTAGGGCTCGTCGCCGCATTTGCCGCGGCGAACCGGAGGCCACCCCCGCCTTCGCAGGGGCATGCTTCGCCGGGAAATGCTTTGGAGCCTATGACGCCAGGTGCTGCTTGAAGGCTTGCGCCAGGAATTCGACGAAGACGCGCAGCTTGGCCGACACATGCCGCGAGCTCTGATAGACCGCGTAGACGCCGTTCTCGAAGTCCACATGGCTGACGCGATGCTTGGCGAACAACCTTCGCAGGCGCCCGGAGGCGAGGTCGTGGCGGATCGACCAATCCGGCATCAGCGCGATGCCGACGCCGGCGAGCGTCGCCTCGAGCAGCGCAAGCCCGTTATCGGATTGCAGATTGCCCGTGACCGGCACCTCCTCCAGCACATCGTCCTGATCGAGGAAGCGCCACACCGTGTGTCCGAGATTGATGCGATAGGTCAGGCAATTATGGGCGGTGAGATCGGACGGCACCTCGATCTTCGGGTGCCGCGCCAAATAGTCCGCAGAGGCGCAGACGATGCGTTGGCTCGATGAGAGCTTGCGCGCGATCAGAGACGAATCGAGGAGCTTGCCGATACGGATATCGACGTCGATATTCTGCGCCACGAGGTCGACCACATGGTTCGACAGATGCAGGTCGATCTTCACTTCCGGATACTGGCTGAGGAAGCGCGGCAGCGCCGGCACGATGATCTTCTGGCCGACCAGCATGCGCGAATGGACGCGCAGCGTGCCGCGCGGCGCGGATTGGAGCTGCGCCACGCCCTCGTTGGCGTCCCCGACGAGATGCAGGATCTGCTCGACCTTGGCGCAATAGAGCTCGCCCGCTTCGGTCAAGGTCAGCTTGCGGCTCGTGCGGTTGAGCAGCCTTGCGCCGAGACTCTCTTCGAGCGCGCTGATCTGGCGCGAGACCGAGCCCGGCGACAGGCCGAGCTGGCGGCCGGCCGAGGACAAGCTGCCGCTCTGGACGACGCCCACGAAGATGCGCATCGCCCGCAGCCATTCCATGAGACCCCTCGCTTCTCCCCCCGAATGGCGCAACTTAAAGCATTTCCCGGCGAAGCAGCCAACCGCTCTAACACCCAACCTTGCGTAGGGCGAAAAGCTAGTGCTCGGCTCATGCCGATACCTCTGGCGAATTGGCGATGCTATCGGATGCCGATCGACGAGCAGGGAGAGCGGCCTTGGCCATCGGGCGTTACGTCACCGATCTCGAAGAGGGAGATGTGCTGGGCCCTGTGGAATACAAGATCAGCCGCTTCGTCATCCGCGAATACGCCCATGCGGTCGAGCTTCACCAAGATTGCTTCCAGGGAAGGGAAGGCCAGATCGCGCCTCCCACCATGGTGCATCTCGACAAGCTGCGGCTCTATCGCCATGCCTGTCCGGCGGGCACCGGGCCGCATGCCCGCCTGCACTATGAATATGACGCGACGGTCCACGAGGCGGTGCGGGCAGACGAGGTCTTGCGCGTCAAGGGCTTCGTCTCGAAGCGCTACGTCAAGCGCGGGCGCGACTACGTCCATATGGATATCGAGATGCGCGCGGCCTCCGACGATCGCCTGCTCATCTTGTACCGCGACACGGTGATCTTGTCCTATCGCGGCAAGGATGAAGCAGCGGCGGGAGGCGGGCGATGAGCATGGACAAGGGGTTGGAGGTCGGCGCCACGCTTCGCGGCCGGCCCCGCCAGATGACCCGCGAGCGGATGCGCCGGTATGTGGACGCGCAGCCGACGGTCGCCTTGGATACGGGCCGGATCGAGCGGCAGGAGCCCACGATCCACGACGATGACGGCTATGCGAAGTCCCAGGGACTGCCCGGGATCATTGCCGACGGCATGGTCTCGACGAACTGGATCATGGAGCTCTTGATCGATCGTTTCGGCGACTGCGTCGCCCGCAAGGGCAACCTCAGGACGAAATACATCAAGCCGATCTACGAGGACGACGTGATCGTCTCTTGCGCGAGAGTGACCTCCGTCGAGCCGACAATGGCCGGCGATATCGCCTATCGGCTCGACGTTTGGTGCGAGACCAAGGCAGGCGACAAAGTGACGGTCGGCGAAGCGACCGTGATCTCGGCCGGGCGTTAGATCAGGATGGCGGGCGCGCTCGACGGCATCCGCATCCTCGATCTGTCGCGGGTCTTCGCCGGCCCGGGCGCGACGCAAGTGCTCGGCGATCTCGGCGCCGATGTCATCAAGGTCGAAGAGCCCCGGCGCGGCGACGAGGCGCGCTATTTCGGGCTGACGGAGGCAGGCCTCGAAAGGTATGGCGGCATGGGCCCGTCATTCTTGGCGCTGAACCGCAACAAGCGCAGCCTCGCGCTCGACCTCGCCAATGCGGCCGGACGCAAGCTGGCTTTCGAGCTCGCTTCCAGGAGCGATGTCGTGCTCCACAATTTTCGCATCGGCGCCATGAAGCGTTGGGGCCTCGACTACGAGGCGCTGCGGGCCGTCGACCCGCGCATCATCTATTGCGAGTTCTCCTCCTACGGTCTCACCGGCCCGCTATCGCATATCGGCGCCAACGATCTCGCCCTGCAGGCCCAAAGCGGGCTGATGAGCCTCACCGGCGAGCCCGGCCGCCGCCCGGTCCGCGTCGGCACGGCGGCGATCGACCTGCATGGCAGCATCTCTCTCGTCGCCGCGATCCTCGCAGCCCTCTACCACCGCGAGCGCACGGGCGAAGGCCAGGTCGTCGAAACCTCGCTTCTGTTGAGCTCCGCCCATCTGATGAATTATTTCTATACCGAGTATTGGATCGACGGCACCGTGCGCAAGCCGATGGGGACGGCCAATCATCTGAGCGTGCCTAACCAGGTCTTTCCCACCGCCGACGGCAGCGTCGTGATCATCGCGCCGAGCAACGAGATGTGGGCACGATGCGCGCGCGCCCTCGACCCGGAGCGCCTCGACCTGCCACGCTGGCGCACGATCCGCGAGCGGCTCGCGGCGCGTAACGAGATCGTGGAGGCGATCAGCGCGATCACGCGCAAGATGCCAGCCCAAGAGGTCGTGGCGCAGCTTTCCGCCGCGAAGGTCAATGTAGCCAAGGTGAACTCGGTCGGCGAGGCCGCCGATCATCCCCAGCTCGCCGCGATCGGCGGGGTGGTCGAGGCGCCCATGCCCGGGGGAGCCGCCAAGACCGTGTCCTCCCCCTTCAAGATGATGGGAACGCCCATGACGGTGCGCCACGGACCACCCGCGCTCGGCGCGCATACGGACGAGATCTTGAGCGAATTCGGGTTCGGGACGAGCGAGATCGCTTCGCTGCGTGACCAGGGAGCCTTCGGCGCGATTGGGGAGGGCTGACGCCCTCAACCGCCGGAGGGCGGCTTGAAGAAAGCCGGCGCGATCAGGAATTTGCATTCCATATCGGCGATGGTGTCGGCTTCGCGCAGCAGGCGCAGATAGTCCTGCATCTGCGGGTCGGCGCGCATCGCCGCCTGGCGGCGCATCCGCTCCTCGAAGCTCTCGAACGCATAGACATGCACGTACGAGTTGACGTTGCCGGTCTCCTGTGCCCCGACCAGCACTGGATAGCCGTTATGACGCGCAATGACCGGCAGCCCATGCTTTTCATAGAGTTCGAGCTGTTGGCGAAGCTTCCATGGATGCGTCGTATAGGTCCTGTGCTCGTAGATCATGTTCGATTCCTCCGAATTCGCCGGGCGAGAGAATGTTGTGCATCAAGCTTCGGGCGGCTTCGTCAACACCATCGAAGGGCGTTGCGAAAAGCCCGCATACCAGTCGCGCAGGGGAGGCGCGGCGGAGCGCCAGTCGAATTCCCCGAAGCGCAGATCGAGAAAGCCGAGCGCGCAACCGACCGCGATGGTGCCGAGGTCGACGCGTTCGGCGAATTGCCGGACCTGGCGATCGATCGCCGCAACGGTGCGCACGATCTTGCCGAGCTGGCGCTCGACTACGGGGGGATGCAATTTCTCGGCCGGCCGGCGTCCTCGCTCCTGCAGGATGGCGACCGTCGCGTCGGTCGTGCCCTCAGCGAGCGCGTGGAGCTGCAGCACGGGCCAGCGCTCCTTCGGCTCGGTCGGGATGAGCCGCGGCCCTTCGTAACGCGTGTCGAGATACAGGCAGATGAGCATCGAGCCTATGAATACGCCGTCGCGCGATTCGAGCGCCGGCACCTTGCCGAGCGGGTTGATGTTCACGAGATCGGTCGCGGGATCATAGGGATTGCTCGCAACGAGCTCGATGGCGCCGGTCAATCCGGCCTCCGCGGCGAAAACGCGTACCTTGCGCACATAGGGCGAGGTCGGCGAGAAGCGCAGCCTCAAATCCGTCATCGAATATGTCCTCCTGTCCGAGAAAGCGCGACCACCATGGACGCCGGCACGACAGGTCACCCCGCGCCGGGCGCCGCGCCCGACGACCAGTCTTGACCTTGACGCGACGCCCAAAAACCCGAATTGGCGCAAAGGAACTTTGCAGATCGAGCGAATCTCGAATCAGAAACCTTCATTTCGATGAACGATTTCTAAAGACAAATTTTCTACACTTTGCGGTCATGCACATGACCGGCGAGCCGATCACGCTCAAGGCCGTGGAGGCCTTTATCGAGGCGCGCCATAAGGGCCTCGCCTTTCCGCTCTGGCTCGAGCGGCAGTTCGAGCTCGACACGCGATTGCGGCGTGCGCAGCGCTTGCGGGCCAATACCCTTGCCACCGTCGTCATCTACAACCTGTTCCTGATCGGAGTCTGGCTTCTCGTTCCGGACGCGCTGCGTCTGGCGATTGCGCTGCATTTCGGCGTCGTCACGCCTTGGATGCTGCTCGTCGCCTGGTTGATCAGAAACTCGCCTGCGAGGGCGGTTCGCGAAGGTCTGACGGCAACCCTTCCGGTCGCGATCGTCCTGCAAATCCTGTGCGTATTCTTGGTCAGCAGATCTCCTTATGCGGATCATTATTTATATTTTGTATTGCTTATCGTCGTATATACAAACACCATTCAAAGACTGCCGTTTGCTTACGCGGCTGTCGTATCCACATGCATCGTTGCCAGTCAGGCCGCAACCGTACTGATGGATGGTCGCCTGCCGGGGCCGGTGGCCCTCGTGGTGCTGGTCTCGCTCACCACTTGCGCTTATCTGACCTTGATATCGAATTTCTATCTCGAACGTGATTTTCGCCGGTCCTATCTCCAGTCCCTGCGCGGTCGCCTGAGGCTTGCGGAAGCCGATGCCGCGGCGAAGCGCGATGCGCTGACCGACTTGGCCAATCGGCATCACCTCAATGCCCGCATAGCCGAGCTTTGGCAGAAAGGCGACGAGCATTCCTCGCCGGTTGCGGCCGTGCTCCTCGACATCGACCATTTCAAGGCCTTCAACGACAGATACGGCCACCTGGCCGGCGATGCGTGCTTGAAGCGGGTTGCCGCCTGCACGACCGCGGAGCTGCGCGGCGACGACGATCTGGCGGTGCGCTATGGCGGCGAGGAAATTCTGCTGCTGCTCCCGAAGACGGAGATGATCGACGCGGTCCGCGTCGCCGAGAGGATCAGGCGCTCGGTCGAAGCGCTTGGCATTCCCCATGACGGGGCAACCGCGCAAAGGGTCGTCACGGCGAGCTTCGGCGTCGCGGCCGCGCCGGTATCCACCCTCTCGGCGGCCGAGCTGATCTCGGCTGCGGACATCGCCCTCTATTCGGCGAAGCGCAACGGTCGCAATCAGGTTTGCCCGCCGCTGCTACGCGACAAGCTGCCCCGGACCGCGGGTTCGAACGCAACCATCGTCTCGATGGCGAGGTAAGCGACCCCCGGTCACGCCACGCCGTCGAGCGAGCGACGAAGCACGGGGGCGTTCGCGAGAACCAGCGAGCCTATGGTGGTGGTGTCGAAGGGCACCTGGTAGACGAGCCCCTGCGGGAAGCTCTTGGAAAGCTTCAGGCCGATCCTGATGACCTCCTTCGCCTTCATCCTGGGCGTGCTGCCGCTCGTCTTGGCGACCGGCGCAGGCGCTTCGGCACGCCGGTCGATCGGCATCTCCGTCTTCAGCGGTATGATCGCCTCGACCTGCCTTGCCGTCCTGTTCGTGCCCTCCTTCTGCGCGGTGTTGCAGCGCTTCGAGGAACGCGACGCACGCCTTGCGGCCGCAGCGCTCGAGGAAGCCGCAGCCGTGATCGGCGAGCCGGCCTCAGCCGCCGCCGGTGGCTGAGGCGGGACGCGCCGGCGGCTCAGTACAGGGTCGGCGCGTGAAGGTCGAAATAGACGAAATAGGGCCAGTTCGCCGGAAAATCGTAGAGCGGCAGCAAATAGCGCGTGTGCCGCTCGGGAACGCCGTTGATGATGCGAAAGCTCAGCCGCTCTCCTTCCTTCACCAGTCGCTTCTCGAGCGCGGTGTGCGGAGCCATCGTGAGAGGGCGCCGGCAGCAGGCTTCGTCCTGCGCCAGCACGACCGGCCCGTAGACGATGGCGGCCCGGCTCGGATGCTGTGCATCGACCGGCACCACCCTGAGCGCCATCGGCAGATTGACGGTGACCCGGTCGCCTTGCGCCCACTCCCGCTCGAGGCTCGCCCAATCGCCGGGCTTGGCCTCGACCTCGAGCGCGGCGCCGTTGAGGGAAAGGGACGCGTCCTTGGCCCATGAAGGAATGCGGAAACGGAGCGCGAACCGGGCCGGCTCGGCAAGCTCCAGCGTGACGGTGCTGTCCGGACGTTCAGGATAGGCAGTCTCCTGACGCAGCGTCACCGCGTGCTCGCCCTGGCGCCAATGCAACTCCGAGGGCATATAGAGATTGACATAGATACCGGCGTCATCCTTGAAATAAATGAGATTATGGTATTCGGCCATCAGCTGGATATAGGTTCCAGAACAGCATGGCCATTCATGCCAGTAGAACTGCTTGGTGCCTCCCGAGATCCGGTAATCGCCGTAGTAAAAGGCCTTGCCGTCCGGCTGCGGCGGCAGGCATCCGGCCAGCGCATTGAGCAGCGTGGTCTCGATCCAATCGCCGAAGCGAGCTTCGCCCGTGAAGGCCATCAAGTATCTCGACAGCTTGAACGCCGCCCAGGCTCCGCAGGGAATTTCCGCATGATAGCCGCAGCAATCGAGCGAGCGCCCAAGGCTGCCGTCGGCGCGCATCAAGCGCTCGTCGGGTCCATAGCCGCCCGTCGCGTAGACCTGGGTGCGCTGCAGGAAATCGTAGGCATTGCGGCAGATGCGCAGATAGCGCTCATCACCGGTGACCTGGTATGCGGCGGCCGCGCTGCTGAACGAATTCACATGGCTATAGGCATGCACGGTGTGGATCTCTTCGATCTCGGCGGACCGCGCAAAGGGTTCCCAGTAATCATGGTAGAGCCAAATATCGGCGAAGGATTTGAATGCGGCATCGCCGCTCGCGAGATAGGCGCGATAGAGATTCTCCGGCAGCGTGTACCACTCCGAGGTGAGGCCGGGGCCCGCGCCCCAGAAGTCGTGATCATCGGCAAGCGGACGGGACTTGTCGAAGGTCCCGGCGGCCCAATCGGTGGTGGCGCGCAGGATCGGCATGGCCGCCTCGATACCCAGATGGCAATGGAGGTCGACGAGGCCGCAGACGAGCTTGTCCCAATCATAGGTCCGCATATGGGCGTTGCCGTCCGCCGGCATCGTCTCGAGCCAGCCTTCGAAGAGCGCCACGGCTTTTTGGCAAAGCGCCGTGTCGCCGGTCGCCTTGCCGAGGCGAACCATGCCGCTCACGAGCTGGCCGAAAATGCCGGCGCAGGTCGCCGAAGCCCAGCCCTTCATATCCTCTCCGGGCGCCGGCAAACCGGCCTGCCTGCGGAAGCCCTTGAGGATGCTGTCATTGGAAAGGCCGCCATAGAAGGAGCGCGCCTGTTCGACCTGTGTCAGGAAGCGTCCCGGAAGCAGGCGAACGTCCCGATAGTCGAAGACGTCGAGCAGCATCTTGCCGGCTGCGGGGATGGCGGGGCTCGGCGCAACGGTCACGGGCGGGGACATGGCTTCTCCTTCACGCGCGAGTTCAAGGCTGAGCGCACGGCTGAGGGCGAGGGTGGCCAAGAGGCGTCATGGCGCCATGCCCCGATCTTCCGGTTGGCGGGACAGCTTCGTGCCGCCGAGATAGAGCCGCACCACCTCCGGGTCTTCGAGCATCTCCGAGCCGGAGCCCTCCAGCCGATTGCGCCCCTGTTCCAGCACATAGCCATAATCGGAGACCGCCAGGCATTGCCGCGCCCGCTGCTCGACCATGAGGATGGAGACGCCCATGGCATTGATCGCCTTGATCCTGGCGAAGACCTCGTCTTGAACCTTGGGCGCCAGTCCGGCCGAGGGCTCGTCGAGGATCAAGAGGGTCGGATCCGACATCAGCGCCCGGCTGAACGCGACCATCTGGCGCTGTCCGCCGGAGAGGGTCGCGGCGCGCTTCGACAGCAAGGGCCTGATCAGCGGCAGCGCGGCCAAGACCTTCTCGAGCTGATCAGCGGTGCGGCGGCGGATGGGGATGGCGCCGATCTCGAGGTTTTCGCGGACCGACATCTCCGCAAACACATTGGCGAGCTGCGGCACCATATTGAGGCCGAGAGCGGTGATGGCGGCGGGCCGCCTGCCAGTGAGGGGCACCGCCTCGCCGTCCTCCCGGTGGAAAGTGACGGCACCTCGCCTGGCGCGGACCAGGCCGTAGATGGCCTTCAGCAAGGTCGACTTGCCCGAACCGTTGGGTCCGATGACGGCGACGATCGTTCCGCGCTTCATCCCGATCGACACGCCCTTGAGGATGTCCTCATCCCCATAGCCCGCCCAGAGATCCTCGACGGTCAAGATGAGGTCGCTCACGGCGCCGCGCGCTCCGCGATCTTCGAGGCCTCGGCCGGCAGCAGCCGCCCGAGATAGGCTTCAATGACGCGCGCATCGCGCTGAATGGCGTCCGGTGGTCCCGCCGCGATGACGCGCCCCTCATCCATGACGATCACGCGATCGCTCAACGACATGACCATCTCCATATCGTGCTCGATCACGCAGATCGTGATGCCATGCTCGGCCCTCAGCAAGCGAATATGGTCCAGCAATTGCTCGGCGAGGACAGGGGAAATCCCGGCCATCGGCTCGTCGAGCAGCAGCATGCGCGGCCGCACCATCAGCACGCGGCCGAGCTCGAGCAGCTTGCGCTGGCCGCCGGACAGCGCGCCGGCATATTCATCGGCGAGATGCGCGAGCCGCACCAGCTCGAGGAGGCGGCAGGCCTCCTCGCGCACTTGCGCTTCGCGCGCGGCCACGCGACGCGGAGCGAACCAGACGAGCCCGAATCGCTCTCCGGGCTGGGCCGGCGCCGCGAGCATCATGTTCTCGAGAAGCGTCATGCGGGTGAGCACGCGCGCCGTCTGGAAGACGCGGACGAGGCCCGCGCGCGCGACCGCGTCGCCGGACTGCCCGGTCATCGCCCGCCCCGCGAAGCTGATCGTGCCTCGGTCAGGCGCCATGAACCCGGAGGCGATATTGAAAACGGTGCTCTTGCCGGCTCCGTTCGGGCCGATCAGCGCCGTGATCGAACCTTCATCGATCCCGAGGCTCACATCGTCGAGCGCGGCCACTCCGCCGAAGGCCTTGCTGACATTGGAAAGCTCGAGCAGCACGGCTCACTTCTCCAGCAAAAGCTGGCGCCTCGAGCCGAGCAGGCCTTGCGGCCTCAACGCCATGAAAAGCACGAGCAGCAAGCCGACGAGAAACAGCCTCAGGAAGGCGCGCGAGCCCGAATCGAAAAGCGATAAGGGGAAGAAGTTCAAGAAGCGCGTGCCCGAATAGAGCAGGCTGAACAAGGCAGCGCCGAGCGGAATGGCCCAGATCCGATTCATGCCGCCGAGTATGAGGATGAGATAAGCGTAGAAGGTGAGCGTCGGCTGATAGTCGTCCGGGCTGAAGACGCCGATCTGAAGGGCGAGCAGCAGGCCCGAGAGGCCGCCGAGCACGGCGCCGACCACCAGTGCCTGCATCTTGAAGGCAACCACGTTTTTACCCACCGCCGCGACGGCGACGTCGTCCTCGCGAATGGCCTTCTCGACACGCCCCCATGGCGATCGCTCCAGCCGCCAGACGAGAAGGATCAGCACGATGGCGCAAAGCCAGACGATCAGCGCCATCACGCCATCGCGGGTCGGCATCCGACCGAGGAGCGGCGACAGCCATGAGCGAAGCGCGTCCAACATTGCCTGCCATTCCCCGTTGTAGATGGCGAGCTTGGTCGGCCCGAGCATCGCCATGGAGCCGACGGGACCTCCGGTCAAATCGGGCAGGTTCATCGCCAGGTAGCGGATGATCTCCCCGCCTGCGACCGTCGCGATGGCGAGATAATCGGCCCTCAGCCGCAAGGTGGGAATGCCGAGAATGAAGGCCCAGGCGATGGCCGCGACGAGGGCCGCGAAGGACGCCAGGAGGAGCGGCAGCTCGTAGCGCGTGACCAGGATCGCCATCGTGTAGGCGGCAACCGCCATGAAGGCCACATGGCCGAAATTCGGCAACCCCGCGAGCGAGAACTGCACATAAAGTCCAAGCGCCATGATCGCGTAGATGCCCGCGATGACGGAAACGAATATCCAGAAGGCGGGATTGAAAAAGCCCATCAAACGAACGCCATCGCGGCACGGGACATTACAGCACCACCGTCACAGTACCCTTGCCTTGCCGAAGAGGCCCTGCGGCCGATAGAGCAGAAGCAGGATCAAGGCGACGAAGGCGAGGAGCGGCTTGAAGCGCGGCTCGAGGCCGCCGGCGAACCCCGCCCAGGTCGAGAGTTCCATCACGAGGCCTAGTACGAAGCCGCCGACCAAGGCTCCGTAGGCGCTGCCGATGCCGCCGAGCACGACGGTGGTGAAGATCAGGAAAAGAACCTGATAGCCGAGCGTCGGATCGAACGTGCCTTGCACCACGGCGAACAGGATGCCGCCGATGCCGGCGAGCCCGCCCGCCAGCAACCAGACATAGGTGCCGATGCGCTCGACATCGATCCCGGATATCGCCGCGAGGTCGCGATTATCGGCGACGGCCCGCATGGCCTTCCCGAGCGGAGTGCCGGCGAGAAAGAAAGCAAGGGACGGCGCGATGATCAGCGTGATGGCGATGGCGACCGCCTGGCCCGGCGAGATGCGCACGAGGCCGAGATCATAGACCGCCGTCTGGTCGATGCGCAGTTGGCGGATCTGAGGTCCGGCAAAGATGAACACGACGTCGCGGAGCATGAGGCCGAGGCCGACCGTGATGAGCGACATGGCCACGAGTCCCCTGCCGCGCAGAGGCTTGAGCACGAGGAAATCCAACATCACCGCCAACAGAGCGGTGGCGAGAACCGCGCCGAGCGTCGACACCACGATGTTCTGGTCATAGGCGGTATTGAGGATGAGGCCGACATAGGCCGCGAAGGTCAGATATTCGCCATGCGCAAAATTGGCGATCCGCTGGATACCGAACACCAGGGTGGCCCCCACCCCGGTGAGCGCCAGGATCGTGCCCGTGATGACGCCGTTGACGACCAGCTGCGCCAGTTGCTGCCACATCCGGCGCCGCCGCGCCTCCTACGCGATATCTATTTCAGGCTGATCGTCTTGACGACGCCCGCCGATCCGTCGGGCTTGTGCAGCCAGATATCATAGGCGAGCGCGTTCACCCGGCCGGTCGCCGAGAAGTTCAACGGCCCCGTGGCGCCGATGAAATGGATCTTCTGGCCAGCCATCACGGCCTTGATCGCCTCGTCGAGCTTTTCGAAACTATAGGACTGGCCAGGATCGTTGGTGACGTTGACGATATGCTCGGCGATCTTCGTCGGCTTCGAGGATTGCGCCTCGAGCGCGGCGAGAAAGGCCACGAACACGCTGTCGAAGGCCTCTGCCGTGAAGGGCTGGAAGGCGATGCCTTGCTTGGCCTTTTCGGCGAACAGGGCCTTGAAGGCCGGGAAGGAGGCGCCGGAGGAAGCGTTGGCCTGCGTCGCGCGCATGCCCGGATAGTTCTTGCTGCCGCGGATCTGGCAATCGTTCAAGGTATCGGAACCGAAGCTCTTGGCGGCATCCCATTTGCCGGTCCGGATGAGCGGCTGGGCGAGCTTCTCGAAGGTCTGACAGAAGTCGATGAACAGCCAGCCATCGGGCGAGCCCTCGACGAGCCGCTGGGCTTCCGTATCGAGCGTCGGCTGTTGCTGGTTGTAGATCACATATTGCGGGATCGTGCCTCCTTGCTTGGTCCACACCTCCTTGAACACCGCGGCGAGGCTCGTGCCATAGGCGTCGTTGCGGGCGGCGACATTGATCTTGGCGCTTGGCCCCAACGCGTCCGCGATCACCTGGGCGAGGGCGCGCCCCTGCGCGTCGTCGGCAGCGACAGGCTGCCAGATATAGGAGGTCGAACCGGTATTGAGCTTGGTCAGCGACGGGTTGGTGCCGCCGGTGAACATCAGCACCTGGTTGGGGATGGCGACGGAGGTCGCGGCGGCGCTGGTCACCGAGGAATAGAAGTCTCCGATGATGACATCGACCGCGTCGATCTGCACCAGCTTCTGGGCAGCCTCCACGCCTTGCTGGGGAGTTCCCTGGCTGTCCTGCGAGTCCGTCAGCTCGACTTTCAGCCCTGGCAATTTCAGGCGCTCGAGCGTCGATGAGATCGAGTCGACCGCAAGCTTCGCCGAAGCATTCCAGGCCTGTCCCGACGCCGCGGGCTCGCCGGTCAGCCCCGCGAGCACGCCATATTTGAGGGTGAAGGAGGCTTCCGCCGCGAAAGCCGCACCGCAAGTGGTGCTTGCCAGAGCGCTCGCCAGCAAGGCCGCGACGAAGAGCCGGTTTTGCATGCGCATGTCGAGATTGCCTCCAGCGTTGCCCCCTGGCTTTTGTCGTTCTTCAACTTTAGTGGAGCACAGCGCTCCACGCCAGTCCTCCTCGGGCCACAGCCGCAACAATAGCGTCGGGCACGATAGGGCACACCAATGTCAGATATCCGCCCAAGGTTAAGCGCGGATTCGGGAAATATGAGTAATCATGGGTCGAAGGCCGGAAGGAAGAGCCCTCACCGATCGGCTCGGCCCGCCTCGCTTGCGAGAACGAAGATCTCCCGGTCGCCCGCGACCCCACGCAGCGTATGGGACCCGATGCTGTCGACCGGATGCGCGCAGCGTCGCGCGAAGCTTTCCGACAGGAGGATATCCTTGCCGAGGCTCTTGGCCAGAGCTTCCATGCGGCTCGCCTCGTTCACCGCCTGGCCGATGACCGTGAAGTCGAGCCGCTGGGCGGCCCCGATGTTCCCGTAGATCACCTCCCCGAAGTGAAGCACGACGACGACATCCGACCGCAATTCGCTCGAGCCGCGGTGGTCGTTGAGGGACTTCATCCGAGCCCTGATCTCCTTCGCGGCGTCCATCGCCGCGTCACAGGCTTTCCCGGCTTCGGCGCTGACCGGGAACACCGCAAGCAAGCCATCGCCCAAGAATTTCAACACCTCTCCGCCATGCTCGGCTACCGGATCGGCCATCGCCTCGAGATAGTCGTTGAGCCACGCCATCGCGGCATTCGTCCCGATCCTGTCGACGAGGGCGGTGAAGCCCCGAAGATCAGCCAGCAGGAGCGCAGCGGAGATCGTGCGGCTGTCTCCGCGATGGATCATGCCTTGCAGCACCTGGTTCCCGGTGAATGGGCCGAGATAGGCCCCAAGCGTCTCCGTCGCGACACCGAGGAGCCCGATGCGGTAGGCCGCGAGGCCGAGCGCGGGCAGCAGTCTCGTCACGACCTCGACCTCGCCCTCCTTGAAGCCGCCCGGGGTATCCGTCACCATGGTCAACGCGATGCCCCGCAGCGCCGTGCGCCCGCCGCTGAAGGCAAGCAGCGCCAATGCGTATTCGGTCGCGCCCCGCTCCCGCAATTCCTTGAAGATGGGAAAGCGGCCGGCGATCTCCGGATCTTCGATCTTCCAGCGCTCCCCGGTCCGGTTGCGCTGCAGCAGGTCGTGGATGGGGCTCTGCAAATAGGAACTCGTCGACTGCAAATCGGAGCTGGTCCGCGCCGACGGGCGCTCCCCTCGCCGCCACCAATCGCTGACCAGGAAGGAGGAGGTCGGATCGATTGCCGGCATGCCGATACGGGTGGTCAGGAGCGGGATCCCCTTTTCCAGCAAGCCTTGGGAAAACTGCTCGAGCATGGTTCCGAGATCATCGACCTCCAGACCCTTGCGAAGAAGCCGGTCGACGAATTCGAATTCCCATCCGGCTGAAGGCATGCGCCGGGTTCCCCTAACGCGCCGAGCCGCGGCTGGAGGGAGGCCCACGCCGCGTTCCGCCCGCGGCCCGTTTGACGGCGCCGGGCTCGGACTCGACCGGCCTCTGCTCGGGAATGACGGCCCAGGCCTGCATGAGAACGAAATACAGGAGTTGCTCGAATTCCGGCTTGAAGCGCGCAACGATGCCGTGCGGATCTGGCACCAGTGCTGCGTCGGCAAGCAGCCCGAACTGCACCTTGCCGTTGAATGACAGGATCGAAACCCCCATCCCGATATCGCCTGCTTGCGGGACCCAGACCATCACCTGCTTGATCTCGCTGCCGGCGAGATAGAGCGGCTGCTGCGGTCCGGGCACGTTGGTCATCACCGCCGTTGCCCGGCTCAACAGAAGATTGAAGACCTTGTCCTGCACCAGCTTCGGCGCGTAGCCCAAGGTCGAAAGCAGCCCGAGAGTCACCGGTGGTTCGTAGGAGCCCTTGAGCGCCTCCATGCGGCGATGAACCTCCTGCAGGCGGGCCAGCGGATTTTCCAGGCCGATCGGCAGCTCGAGCGCGACGACGCCGAACTGGTTCCCCAGCTCCCGCTCGCTGCCCGGCGCGCGCAGATTGACCGGCACGAGCGCCCGGATTTCCACGCCCTTGGTCTCGTCGCCTTTTTCGGCCAGATAGCCGTTGAGCGCCCCAGCGACTGCGGCGAGCAGCATGTCGTTCACCGAGCAGCCCAAGGCGCGGCTCACCGCCTTGACCTCGGGGAGGGCGATGGGATCGGTCCATGCGACCCGCTTGACCCCCGAAAGCTGCCCCTTGAAGCGAGTCGGGCTATCATTCGGCATGAGCAGCAGATGAGCGAGCTCGGCGGCAATGTCGGTTCCCTCTTCGAGCGTTCGGGCCGGGTGGGTCGCCGCTTCCACCGATCCGCGCAGGAGCTTGCCGGAGAGGCGCAAGCCTTCCCCCACGACTTCCATCACCGGAGCGATCAGATCCAGCCAGGACCCGTGATCCTCCTTGGAGACATGCCTCGCCCGGCGCGCCGCGGCGCCGCCATGCCCGTCGGTCAGCGAAAGCAGGACGCCGATCAAGGCCATGCCGTCCGCTATCGCGTGATGGATGCGTGAGACGATCGCCGCTCCGCCTTCGTAGTCCTCGACGATGTGGAACTGCCACAGCGGATGCAGCGGGTCGAGCGGCGTCGCGGCGAGACCGGCGACGAATTGTTCGAGCTCCGCCTTGTCGGCGGCCCCCGGCAAGCGGGTGCGTTTGAGGTGCCGGGTCAGGTCGAATTGCCGATCGTCGCACCACCAGGTACCGGTCTCTCGCGTCTCCGTCCGCTGCCGAAAGCGCGGAATGGCCAGCAGCCGCTCGGCAAGCATGTCTTGGAGCAAGGATACGTCGACTGGTCCCGCCAGGACCAAGACCCCCACAATGACCATGAGGTTGGTGGGCCGGTCCATACGCAGCCAGGTCGTATCGATGGGGGCCATGCGTTGGCTATTTGACATAGGTCATTGCCCCAGCAGCGGAACCGTCTAGGCGAAACTGCCTAGCCATTGTCATAAACGCAAGAATATGCCGGAAAAAGAAGAAATCACCGCACGCGTCACGGAGCAGCTGGCCCGAGCGGCGGGACTGCGGTCGTCCGCCCATGCCGATCCGAAGGCGGCGGCCGCCCGCCGGAAGCTGCGCGCCTGGCAGGCGGAGCGGCTGGCGCGCACGCATGGGGACCTGTTGGCAAGTCCGCGGTTCGGGGAAGCGGCAAAGTTTTTTCTCACCGACGTTTACGGCGTGAATGACCCCGGCAACCGGGATGCGGAGGTCGGGCGCGTCGTTCCGATGATGACCAAGTTCCTGTCGACGGCCGGTCTCGAGACGGCGGCGGATGCCATCGAGCTCGATGCTTTGTCCGAGGATCTCGATGCCGCAATGGTGGCCGCTATCGGGCCGCGCCTGACCTCGCTCGACGCGGCCGACTATGGCCGCGCCTACCGCAAAGTGGGGCGTCGTGCGGACCGTGAGCGCCAGATCGAGCTGATCCGGCATCTCGGACAATCGCTCGATCGCCTCACCCGTCAACGCTTCATCGCCGCGACCTTGGCCATCATGCGCAAGCCGGCGAAGCTGGTGGGCCTGGGCGATCTGCAAGGTTTCCTCGAGCGCGGCTTCACGGCATTCAAGAAAATGGGCAACGCCGACGAGCTCCTGGCGCTGATTGTCACGCGGGAACGCAACCTGCTCGACGCCCTCTTCGCGGGGGACGACAGCCTGCTTGGCGGGAAACGATCGCCTGCTCGGCGCAAGAAGGCAGTATAGCCGGGTCTGGAGAAATGAGCGCGCCAGTTACCGTTGATCCGCAGGCACGAGAAACTGTCGAGGCCTCGTTCGGCTTGCTCCGCGAAGCCTCTCGCGGCGACATCGAGGCCCCGGCCTCGGTGCGCAAGGACCGTCTCAGGCGCCTGCTCGCGCTTCTCGACGAGAATACCGGCGCGTTCGCGGATGCCATCGGCGCTGATTTCGGTCATCGCTCCGCTCACGAAACCCGCTTCGCCGAGGCTCTCGTCGTCGAGGCCGGTATAAAACTGGCGCTTCGACGCATCGACGATTGGACACGCCCCAGGCCTATCGCGACCGCGTGGCATTTCCGGCCGGGGTCGAACCGCCTGATATCGCAACCGCTCGGCGTCGTCGGCATCATCTCGCCATGGAACTACCCGCTGCAATTGACGCTCGCTCCATTGGTGGGCGCGCTGGCGGCCGGCAACCGCGCGATGATCAAGCCGAGCGAGCTCGTCCCGCATTTCTCGTCTCTGCTCGCCAGCGCCGTAGGCAATCGTTTCGACCTCTCGGAAGTGGCGGTCGTCGAAGGCGGCCCGGCCGTGTCGCAAGCGTTTGCCGCCCTGCCCTTCGACCATCTGCTCTTTACCGGATCGACGCGCGTCGGTCGCCTCGTAGCGGAGGTCGCGGCGAGGAACCTGACCCCCGTGACGCTGGAGCTCGGTGGAAAATCTCCCGCCATCATCGATCGCTCGGCAGACATTGCGGCCGCAGCGCACCGCATCGCCTTCGGCAAGCTGCTCAATGCCGGTCAAACCTGCATCGCCCCCGACTACGTGCTCTGTCCGCGAGACGCGCAGGGCGCCTTCGTCGAGCACTATCTTGCGTCGGCGAAGAGGCTCTACGGTTCCGATCCGCGCAACCCGGACTACACATCGACCATCAATGAGGCCCACTACGATCGCCTCGAAGGCCTCCTGAGCGACGCGACATCCAAAGGCGGCCGGATCGACACGTCCGTGGAACAGCTCTCCGACTGGAAGGCGGCGAGGAAATTTCCGCCTTGCCTCGTCCTTTCGACCACGGATGAGATGCTGGTGCGGCAGGAGGAAATTTTCGGGCCGATCTTGCCGGTCATCCCCTACGACCGGACGGACGAGGCGATCGCCCACGTCAATCGCGGCGACCGGCCTCTGGCGCTCTACTGGTTCGGGACGGCCCGCGAAACGCGAGATCGGATTCTCCGCGAAACCATTTCGGGCGGCGTGACCATCAACGATTGCCTCCTGCACATCGCGCAGGAGCACCAGCCATTCGGCGGCGTCGGGGCATCCGGCATGGGCGCCTATCACGGCGAATGGGGCTTTCATACGTTCAGCAAGCAGAAGCCGATCTTCTATCGCAGGCGCGCGAGCGCCACGGTTCTGCTGGAGCCACCATATGGGCGGAGATTCGACCGCGTCTTGGCGCTCCTGCGCCGGCTGATGTGAGGCTCGGCAATACTGTTCGCGCGAGATCAAGGGAGCCCAACGAGAATGGACGAGTTCGACTATGTGGTCATCGGCGGCGGATCGAGCGGCTGCGTGGTCGCGGGCCGGCTCAGCGAGGACCCGAGCACGAGCGTCGCGGTGCTGGAGGCGGGGGCAAGGGTGAGGGCTGGGCGATCACGGTGCCGGCGGCGGGCGTCTTCACCGTGCCGACCAAGCTGCACAATTGGGCATTCGAGACGGAGCCCCAGCCGGGCCTGAATGGGCGGCGCGGCTATCAGCCGAGGGGAAAGGCGTTGGGCGGCTCGTCGGCGATCAACGCCATGGTCTACACGCGGGGTCACCGGTGGGACTACGACCATTGGGCATCGCTCGGCAACAAGGGCTGGAGCTTCGACGAGGTCCTTCCTTTTTTCAAGAAATCCGAGTGCAACGAGGATTTCGGCGGAGACTGGCATGGCCAGGACGGCCCCTTGAGCGTCGCCAAATCCCGCACCGACAACTCCTTCCATCGGACATTCCTGCAGGCCGCTCGCGAGGCACAATTCCCTCTCTGCGAGGATTTCAACGTCCCCGCGCCGGAAGGTCTCGGTATCTATCAGGTCACGCAAAAGAATGGGGAGCGTTGGAGCGCGGCGCGAGCCTATATCCATCCCCACCTCGGCACGCGGAACAATCTTCTTGTCGAGTGCGGCGCGCGCGCGCGACGCATCCTGTTCGAGGGCAGGCGCGCCGCCGCGGTCGAATTCCTCAAGGGAGGACGATCGCGCACCTTACGCGCACGGCGCGAAATCATAGTGAGCGCCGGCGCGATCCAGTCGCCGCAGATCCTCATGCTCTCGGGCGTCGGCGACGGCGAGGAATTGCGGCGCCTCGGGATCGCGGTTACCGCTCACCTGCCGGGCGTGGGCGGAAATCTGCAGGATCATCCCGATTTCATTTTTGGTTATGCGGCAAACAGCCTCGAGCTCCTCGGGATATCGGTCGCCGGATTCGTCCGCTTGGCGGGAGAGCTGCGTCGCTTCCGAGCCGAACGGCGAGGAATGCTGACCAGCAATTTCGCCGAGGCCGGCGGATTCCTGAAGACACGCGCAGATCTTCCCGCGCCCGACATCCAGCTGCATTTCGTCATGGCCATGGTCGAGAACCATGCGCGCACCCTGCGCCGGGGACACGGCTTCTCGTGCCATGTCTGCCTATTGCGGCCACGCAGCAGAGGGAGCGTCAGGCTGCGCGCGGCCGATCCGCTCGAGCCGCCCGCGATCGACCCGAATTTTCTCGCCCATCCGGACGACATCGAGGACATGGTCGCCGGATTCAAGCTGACACGTCGTTTGCTGGATGCGCCTGCGCTGGCGTCGCGCAGAACACGCGATCTGTTCACCGCGGGCGTGCACGGCGACGACGATATCCGAGCGGTCCTTCGGCAACGAGTCCACACCGTCTACCACCCGGTCGGAACCTGCAAGATGGGGCTCGACGAGGCCGCGGTCGTCGATCCTCAATTGCGGGTTCGCAACCTGACCGGCCTGCGCGTCGTGGATTGCTCGATCATGCCGACGCTCGTCGGAGGCAACACGAACGCGCCGGCGATGATGATCGGCGAGAAGGCCGCCGACGCGATCCGCTCCGCCATCCGATGATCCGCCGAGGCGGACACCGGGTGACCCCCGCCCTGAATGCGATCACGTGGATGCCAAGGACCGCTCCTCGCGAAGAGCGCGCCGGAGAATTTTTCCGATGTTCGTTTTCGCCAGCTCGGCGCGAAATTCGACATGCCGCGGCACCTTGTAGTCGGTCAGATGCTTGCGGCAATGCGCGATCAAGGCCTCCACGCTCAGATCGGGATCGCGCTTCACGACGACGATCTTGACGGCCTCGCCGGATCGCACGTCGGAGAAACCGACCGCACCGACTTCCAAGACCCCCGGATGCAGGCTCACGACATCTTCGATCTCGTTGGGAAACACCTTGAAGCCCGACACGATGATCATGTCCTTCTTGCGATCGACGATATGGACAAAGCCGTTCTCGTCTACGGTCGCGATGTCGCCGGAGCGCAGGAAGCCGTCGGGCGTCATGACGTTCGCGGTCTCTTCCGGATGCTGCCAATAGCCCTTCATGACCTGTGGGCCGCGTACGCACAGTTCCCCGGCCTGTCCCGGCGCAAGATCCTCGCCTGCGTCGTCGCGGATGGCGATCTCGGTCGATGGAATTGGAAGCCCGATCGATCCGTTGTACTCGGCAATGTCGAGCGGGTTCATGGTCACGGCCGGAGATGTTTCGGTGAGGCCGTAGGCTTCGATCAGGGGCCTGCCGGTGACTTGCTTCCAGCGTTCCGCGACCGCTTTGCGCACGGCCATCCCACCCGCCACCGAAACGCGCATGGGAGAGAAATCGAGCTTTGCGAAATCCGGATTGTTCAACAGGGCGTTGTAGAGGGTGTTGACCCCAGTGATCACGGTGAAGCGATGCTTGCCGAGCTCCTTGACGAATCCGGGAATGTCGCGTGGATTGGTGATGAGGACGTTTTTCGCGCCGATCTTGAAGAAGGTCAGGCAATTCGCCGTGAGCGCGAAGATATGGTAGAGGGGCAGCGCCGTGATGATGGTTTCGCGGCCCTCCTCCAGAACGTTCTTCAGCCATGCGTGAGCCTGCTGCAAGTTGGCCACGAGGTTGCGGTGCGTGAGCATGGCGCCCTTGGGAACGCCCGTCGTGCCGCCGGTATATTGCAGGAAGGCGATATCGTCGGGGCCGACATCGGGTGGAGACCATGGCGTGTCCGCGCCGCGCTTCAACGCCGACCGAAAGGACACGGCGCCAGGGATATTCCAGGCCGGCACCATCCGTTTCACGAACTTTATGATGAAATTCACCACCTGCCGCTTGGGAAAATCCAACAGATCGCCGAGTTGGGTCGTGATGACGTGCTTGATCTTCGTCGAGTCGATCACCTGGGCGAGCACGTTGGCGAAGTTCTCCACGATGACGACCGCTTCGGCCCCGGAATCCGACAGCTGATATTGTAACTCCCTGGGGCTATAGAGGGGATTGCAGTTCACCACCGTATACCCGGCCCTGAGCGCGCCGAACATCGCGACCGGATATTGGAGGAGATTGGGCATCACCAGGGCCAACCGTGCCCCCTGCCGCAGCTTCAGCACGTTTTGCAGATACGCGCCGAAACGGCGCGAGAGACGATCGAGCTCGGCGTAGCTGATGCTGGTTCCCATGTTGACGAAGGCCGGAAGCGGTCCGAACTTCTCCACGGTCTTGGTGAACAGCTCACCGACCGAACGGTACTCGTCGACGTTCACTTCGGCGGGAACGCCATGGGGGTAGCTCTTGAGCCAAATGGGTTTCATGACCGTGTCCTTCCCTCAAAAGGCCGAGAGGGGTTCGAGCCCCTGCTTTCGTTGGTTCATCGAGAGTGCTTCCGGCTGTATGTCTCCCTTCGCCCAGGGCGGACCGCCATGATGTCGTACTGGCTGCGCTGCCGCCTCGCCGCCGAAGCCGTGACGCTGCTCATCGCCGGCGGGCTGCTCGTGCGATTTGGTGCCCTGAGCCCGATGGCGGCGGCCGCCGGCGCGGTCGGCGTATTTCTCGCGGCGCATTCCGGCGTCATCGTCGCGAGCTTCGCGATATCCCGCCGCCATGCCGCCGCGGAGCCGCGGGAACCGAGGCGACGCCGTCCATCGCTGTTGCGCATCGGCATCGGCGAATGGCTGGCCTATCAGGCGCTGTTCGTTCTCATCCAGCCGTTCGAGCGGCTGTGGATGGGTGATGACGCGGTGGGGCACCGGAGGCCGGCCGGTATCCCGGTTCTGCTGATCCACGGTTACCTGTGCAATCGGGGCGCCTGGTGGTGGTTGCGCCGCCGATTGAGGGCCGCGGGGTTTGCGGTGGCCACTGTCGACCTCGAACCCCCGCTGGGGAGCATTGACGCCCTTGCCGATCAATTGCACGCCAGGATCGAAGCCCTGCGGGCGGAGGCGGGAGCAGACCGGGTCGCGCTCGTCGGGCACAGCATGGGCGGCCTCGCGGCGCGCGCCTATCTGCGTCGGCATGGATCGAGCCGGGTCGCGAGGTTGGTGACACTCGCTTCTCCTCACCATGGTACTTGGCTCGCCCGCTATGGACCGGGCGAGAATGCGCGGCAGATGGAGCCGGACGGCGCCTGGATCCGCGCCCTGCCGGCGGCCGATCCACGCGTGCCGACGCTGACCGTCTGGAGTCCGATGGACAACTTCGTCGCGCCGCAGGACAGCAGCCGCCTCGGCGGCGCCCGTGAACAGATCCTCCCTGGTCTCAGCCATCTGGCAATGCTCTTCTCACCCGTCGTCCTCGATGTCTTGACCCGAGAACTGGCCTCGTCGAACCTGACTGCCGTTGGCCGACCTGGCCCGTGACCGAGGGCCAGCGGCGGTCGCGGCAGTCAGAAGTGAATGCCGCGCAGCAATTGCGTGTAGGCGATCTGATCGGCGGTCGGAGCTTCGCTTCCCGGCTCTTGCCCATGAGCAGCGGCCGAGTCGGGAAACATGCGGAAGCTCGTATTCATGATGATCTGCGCCACATGCGGCATCACGGCGTGGAGCGCCTGCCCGAAAATGCCGAGCTTGGTGGCGATCCGCACCGGGCGACGCACGATCGCCTCCACGATGTATTCTGCGGCTTCGTCAGGCGTCAGAACCGGTACGTTTTCATAGAACTTTGTCGGCGCGCTCATGGGGGTGCGCACGAGCGGCATGTTGATGGTCGTGAATTCGACGCCGCGATCGAGGAACTCGCAGGCGGCGCAGCGCGTCCACGCTTCGAGAGCCGCCTTGGAGGCGACATAAGCGGAGAAGCGGGGCGCGTTGGTCAGGACGCCGATCGAGGAAATGTTGATGACGTGGCCGCTCTTCCTTCTGGCCATCGCCGGCAGAAGACCCATCGTGAGCCGCAGACAGCCGAAATAGTTGACGGCCATGGTGCGTTCGAAATCGTGCATGCGATCGAACGAATTCTCGATGCCGCGGCGGATGGAGCGGCCGGCATCGTTGACCAGAATATCGACGCTGCCATGGTCCGCGCCGATCTTCTGGATCAGTCCGTCACATTGGGCCGGGTCGGCGATGTCGGCGGAGTAGGTGACGAGCTTCAATCCACGCGCGGCCGCTTCCTGCCTCGTCCTTTCGAGCTTTTCCGGATCTCTCGCGACGATGATGGTGACGGCCCCGGCCGCGGCTATGCGAAATGCGGCAGCTTTGCCGATTCCCGAGGAACCGCCGGTGATGACCACCACCCGGCCCGTGACGCGGCCGCTCAACGAATGGTCGATGAACAGATCCGGATCGAGGTGGCGCTCCCAATAATCCCATAGCCGCCAGGCATAGTCCTCGAGCGGCGGTACCCGTATACCCGCCGGCTCGAGCAACCGCTCCGCCTCGCGATTGTCGAACCGGGTGGGATAGTTCACGAAGGTGAAGATGTCCTTGGGAAGGCCGAGATCCTTCATCACCGCCTTGCGGATGCGGCGCGTCGGAGTGAGAGCCACCAGAGCTTTGACGACCCCCGGCGGAATGAAGCTCAAGAGCGCGGGGTTGATGCGCAGAGCCATGTCGGGCGCGTGGGCGACACGGCAGAAGATATTGAGGATGTCTCCGACGCGGCGCGGATTGGGATCCGTCAGATGAAAGCAATGGCCGTCCTCGCCCTCGATATGGGCCAGGTGGACGAGGGCGGTCACGACGAAATCGACCGGAACGAGGTTGATGCGCCCGCCCTCGATGCCGACGCTCGGCATCCAGGGCGGCAGCAACTTGCGCGTCTTCTGGATCAACTTGAAGAAGTAGTAGGGGCCGTCGGCCTTGTCCGTTTCGCCGCTGGTCGAATCGCCGACGACAAGACCGGGCCGGTAGATCCGCCACGCAATCCGGCACTCGTTGCGCACCACCTTCTCTGCTTCGTGCTTGCTGGCGAAATAGGGATGCTCCAGGTCTTCGGCCTCCTCGAACATGTCCTCGCGGAAGACGCCGCGATAGAGGCCGGCCGCGGCGATCGAGCTCATGTGATGGAAGCGCTTCGCGCCGATGGCCGCGGCGAAGAGCACCGCGTTGCGCGTTCCTTCGATGTTGGTGCGCGTCTCGGCCGCGGCGTCGGCTTCGAGATCGTAGATGGCGCCCAGATGGAAGACGTGATCGACCTCATTCGCAATTCGTTCGACGTCGCCTTGCGCAATCCCCAGGCCCGGTTTCGTCAGGTCGCCCTCGAGGGCAACGGCGCGGTTCGCGTCGGTGTTCCAAAATTGCAATAGCTTGGCCAGCCGTTCCCCAGACGGGTTGCGCATCAGGAAATAAACGCGCGCGTCCGGCCGCGACACCAAGGCACGAACAAGCCGCTTGCCGATGAACCCGCTGGCGCCGGTCACGAAATAAATCATCATTCTCCCTCATCCCGTAGAACCGGGGCCGACCAGCGCTTCGAGAGGTGTTTTCCCAAAAGAACCTCCCCACCATTTTTCATGAAGCCTGAAAAAACTTGGGGCGATTGACTTATATCAACAAAACCTCGGGCGCGGCTGTCTATGGCCTGTCATGGGCGAGGGAACGGATATCCGATTCATTCCGCGACTGCAGCCCGAAGCCGAGAGATCGGCGTGCGCGCAGTCGGGCTACGATCTCTAAGGGCGTCTGTCGTCTTCATGCCAAGGACGATCCGTGCCCAAGGGCAGGCATCAACGCAGAATGGAGAGAGCAATGGTCAAGAAGGTGAAGCATCCGGCAGGCAGTCAGGGAGACGGCCAATTCGTTGCGTCCATCAGGGATTCCGCAAACCAGATTTGGCTGGCGGGCCTAGGCGCCTTTGCGAAGGCCCAGGAAGAGGGCACCAAGTTCTTCGAGACCCTCGTCCACGAGGGCGAAAAGGTCCAGCAACGCGCGACGAAAGCCGCCGGCAATACGATCGCCGAGGTGAAGGAACAGGCGACCGGAACCTGGGGTAAGCTCGAACGGGTGTTCGAGGATCGCGTGGGGCGGGCGCTTCATGGCCTCAACGTGCCGACCAAGAAGGACGTCGATGCGCTGGCAAAGCGCGTCAGCGAACTGACGGCGGTCACCAAGAAGCTGACGGCCTCGATGGGAGCGGAATCGGCGCAGAAGACGAGTCAGCGAGCCGCGAAGCACTCCTGACGATTGCAGCTCGTGCCCCGCCGGGGTGGAGTCCAGGAGGGGCAGCACGTGGTGACCCGCCGAAAGAGAGGCGTTGCCTTGGCAGGCGGCGGGCCTTTGGGAGCTATTTGGGAGATCGGCGCGCTGGTCGCGCTCGATGAGGCCTTGGTCGGCCTCAGCCTTGCCGACGCCGACATCTATGTGGGGGTGAGTTCCGGCAGCTTCATCGCCGCGGGTCTTGCCAACGGCATGGCGCCGCGGGCGATGCATCGCATGTTCATCGAGAGCGAGACGGCCGACGATCCCTTCGAGCCCGATTTGCTGCTGCGCCCAGCCCTGAAGGAGTATTTGCAGCGCCTCGCCTCGTTGCCCCGGCTGTTGGGGACGGTCGCGCGCCGCTATGTCGAGGCAGCCGGGTCCGGCGGGTTCTTCCAGGAACTGGCGAGCGCCCTACCGACCGGCGTCTTCGACAATGCCGGTATCGGCGATTATCTCGCCGAGCTTTTCTCGGCTGCCGGCCGCACTAACGATTTTCGCCGGTTGCGTCACAAGCTCTTCCTCGTGGCGACCGATCTCGACACCGCGGAGGCGGTCCCCTTCGGTGCGCGCGGATGGGACGACGTACCGATCGCCCGCGCCGTCCTGGCGAGCGCCGCCCTGCCCGGGCTGTTTCCGCCAGTCGAGATCAACGGGCGCTATTATGTCGATGGCGTGCTGGTGAAGACACTGCACGCCTCGGTGGCGTTGCGCGCGGGTGCCGAGCTGCTCTTGTGCATCAATCCGCTGGTGCCGTTCAACGCGGACCTCGCTGCGCGGCACACGCATAAGAAGGCCGTTTCCCTGGTCAAAGGCGGGCTTCCCGTCGTCCTGGCGCAGACCTTCCGGGCGATCATCCATTCGCGCATGCAGGTGGGAATGGACCGCTATCGCAAGGAATTTCCCAAGGCCGACGTCCTGCTGTTCCAGCCCGGCCGCGACGATGCCGACATGTTCTTCACCAACGTGTTCAGCTATTCTGCCCGGCGCCGCTTGTCCGAGCACGCCTACCAGAAGACGCGGGCCGAACTCCGCCGTCGGTCCCAAGAGCTCGAACCGATTCTTGCCCGCCACGGCATCGGGCTCGACCGGGCCGTTCTCGCCGATGAGAGCCGCACACTCACCCGTCCGATGGGGACAATCAGGCACGGGAGCGCACTCGGACGTGCAGCCCTCCAGCTCGACCGGACCCTGGATGATCTCGGAGCACTGCTGCGGGTCCATTCGACGTGAAGCCGGCGCCGAGCGCCAAAAGCACAGTCCGCGACAGCGAACGAGCCTCGCGCGACTGCGCCGGAAAAGCTGGCCGAGAGGCACCGTAGCGCTCCGGTCAAGATTGGCGCGCCACGGCCGATGAAGATGGGCAATATTCGTTCGCCGTGTCCCTATGATGCCGCAAGCCATCGCGCGCTCCAATCGGTAAATCTGCGATAACCTGCGATCCTGCTCTATGCCTCACGTGCATGTCGGTCCATTCAGCAATGATGCAGTGGGTGCGCTCACCTGTGTTAATCATGCTGGCGTGCTTGAGGCCGGGCCAGTTGGCTTGGGCCTTCTTATGGGCGTCGAGAAATTCCTGCTCGCGTCCGAGCTTGACTCGGAAACGCATGGCGTTGAACGCAATATGGCGCACCTCTAGTCAAAGGTACGGAAATCATGGGTCACGCCCCCTCGGCGATCAATAGACCGGCCATAATCTTGACCTTGGTCATCAGTTCGCTCGTGAACGCGCAAGCTGCAGACGAGGACACCTTGTCGCGCTTTGCGCCAAAGCTTGAATCAAGCCAGCGGCAGATGGGCGTGGAGCGGATCGCCCAGTCCGGTTCCGATCAAACCGGCCCAGCGGCTCACGCCGTCGACAACTTGATCAGGATGTCGGTTTCGAACGACCTCGCGGTAAGGATTCCCACTACCCTGAAATACGTTCCGGACGAGCATATCTCGTTCCTGCCAGCAATATACCCGGAAGTCTACAACGTCATTGTCGCGGGTACCAACCAGGTCGGCAGGCAGCTTTTTGGCGACACGTTCATTTTGCAGACGCGGGACTTCCTGAATTTCACCCTGACGCCGGGCTTTGGCAATGCCGACCATGGCCAAGCGATCTTCTGGCCCCCTCGCACCTTCGACAGTCCCTGCAACTACGCCGGAGTCACCCACTTTGACGAGCAGTATGCTGCGCCCGGCGGAATCGTGCACGACCCGACGCGCGAGCCGGGTAATTTGATCATGATCTACGAGGCCGAGATCCATTGCCCGCACTCGTCCAAGGGCGCGGCAGCGGGCTGGGTCTCCGTTGGGGTGGCTCGTTCCACAGATGGCGGCAGAACCTGGCCCATACCGGTTGCGAGGCCGGGCGTTGAAAACGACTGGCTGGAATACGGCAATGGCCGCTACGCGGGCGTAACGCTGCCTGGAACTCCGCCAACCACCGGTTTGGATAAATTCTACGGAGATTCGCTACCGAGCGCATTCGTGGACGACATGGACCCGTCGGGCGATTACTACCTCTATGTGCCCTACCAATTCACCGGCTCGCCTACGACCAAGCCGGATGCCTTCATCCACATGGCGCGCGCCAAGCTTGGTGACAAGTCGGGGCATCGGGTCGAAGGCCGCCTGCAGTTCTACAAATGGTATGCGGATTCCAACGGAAAGGGCGGCTGGACGCAGGAAGGCCGCGGCGGGCTCGAAAGCGCCGTGATGACTTCGCCCTGCGTCTCAGGCCCGATGTCAGAAGGCCACGCGCAGATCGTGTACAACGATGCCCTGAGGCTCTACGTGATGACCTTCACCTGCACCAAGCTCAATTGCTCTGCGGGGCCAGAATGCCCTGCCGTCAGCCTGTCGTGGTACTACTCGACCGCGACGAGGCTTGTGGCGCAAGACTGGGGCCCTCCGCAGCTCATACAGAACTCGACCTACCCGGTCACGATGACCGGTCACGGGATGGGTCTGAGGAACGGCGTGTATGCCTCGTTTATGACGCCCGGACACGAGCCGGGGCACATCGGAATGACGGGCTATGTGCTTTTCCTCCGAGGGGACCCGATAGGCCCGCGCAACATGGCTGCAAGGACGTTCACCGTAACCGCCCCATAGCGACCGCCTTGCGCGCGTAGGGCTGATGCGATCTCTCTGGCTCGCTGCAAGCGAGGTCGCTTGCACTGGTGCAAATCAACATTGTCTCGTTTGCTGCGACGCAAAGTCGGTGTCCGAGATGGGTCAGTCGCGCGGATATTGTCATGTCTGCTCTGATGTCTGCTATTCACAATACCGGACGTCACCATGTCGCAACGAGAACCGTCGGCTTGTCCCTCTCCTGCATCGACCGCCGCGGGGAGCGGGCCGAGCGGCAGGCGACACACGTTGCCGCATTGCGCAAGCGAGCGGCCGAAACGGACGCCAAGCTCGAGCGGCTCTACGACGCGATCGAGAACGGCGTTGCCGATCTCGCGGACCCGATGCTCAAGGACCGCATCGCCGAGCTGAAGGCCATCCGCGATCAGGCTCGCGCCGACGCAGAGCGGGCCGAGGGTGCGCTTGAACGGCTCGGGCCGAGCATCACACCGCAGGTCCTCAAAACATTCGCCAGGCAGGCCCGCAGGCGCATGCGCACCGAGAGCGGCGGCTACCGCCGCGATCATCTCCGCGCGCTCGTCCAATGCGTCGAAGTCGACGCGGAAGAAGCTCGCATAAAAGGGGCCAAAAGCGTACTGCTGCGTACGCTCGTTGCCGCTTCAGGCGCAAAAACGGCGGGTTTTGGCGTGCCCAGTTCTGTACCGAAGTGGCGCGCCCGAAAGGATTCGAACCTCTGACCCCCAGATTCGTAGTCTGGTGCTCTATCCAGCTGAGCTACGGGCGCTTGCTTTGTCTTCAGTCACTTAGCGAACGCCCCGAATTGCTTACGCCATGAATAGGGTCTTAGCGGGGTCGCGCTACGCGAAGCGAGGGTTGATAGGGCATTGTCCAGCGCGGTGCAAGTGGCGCCAGGCTCCCTTCGGCTCCCTTGGCGCCAGGAGATAGAGCCGCCTCACCCGTCGGGCGGCCACCTCGTCACGCGGCCTCGTCATGGGCCACCGTCGGATCGCGAGGCTCGACTTGGGCAAGCGCCCGGTCCAGAACCTCGGGCCCGGCTCCGGGCTTCCTCGCTTCGGTGGCGAGGCTGCGGCGATAGGCACGCGCGCCGGGCACGCCCTGGAAGAGGCCGAGCATATGGCGGGTCAAGCGGTGCGGCTGGATATCGTCGCGGGCCATGCGCGCCAGCAGCGGGCGCGTGGCGCGAGCGGCCTCGAAGGGGTCGGCGACCGGGTTTTGCGCACCGAACAGCTCGGCGTCGACATCGATGAGGAGCGCGGGCGTGTGATAGGCGGCGCGCCCGAACATCACCCCGTCCACATGCGCAAGATGTGCCTTGGCTTCGGCAAGCGTCGCGATGCCACCATTGATGACGATGACGAGCGAAGGCAGCCTCGCCTTGAGCCGATGCACGCGCGCGTGATCGAGCGGAGGAATGTCGCGATTCTCCTTCGGCGAAAGCCCGCCGAGCCAGGCTTTGCGGGCATGCACGATGAGCGCATCGACGCGAGCCTCCATCGCCGCATCGGCGATGCGGTCGAGCGCTTCTTCGGTGTCCTGCTCGTCGACGCCCAGCCTGCACTTCACGGTCACCGGGATCGAGACGCAAGCCTTCATCGCCGAGACGCAATCGCCGACCAGCAGAGGCTCGCGCATCAGGCAGGCGCCGAAGCGCCCATCCAATACGCGGTCGGAGGGGCAGCCGACATTGAGGTTGATCTCGCAATAACCGGCCTCCTCGCCGAAGCGCGCCGCGAGCGCGAGGTCGCGCGGATCGGCTCCGCCGATCTGCAGGGCGAGCGGCTGCTCGCTCGGATCGAAGGCCAGGAGCTTGCCGCGCGGCCCATGGATGATCGCGGCTGCGGTCACCATCTCGGTATAGAGCCTCGCCCGGCGCGTCAGCGCCCGGTGGAACAGACGGCAATAGCTGTCCGTCCAATCCATCATAGGCGCAACGCTACATCTAAACTCTTGATTTGGTGGCATTCTTCTACAATCTCAACTCACTCGGTCGGGTCGTGTGCACTCTTTTCTACACCACTATGCGACCCTTTTCGCGGCAGTTCGAGCGCGTTTCGCAAGATTGCGGCCTTGGCCGCATCCCGGCGAAGCTCGGCGGTATCCGTCACGGCGAGGCGGGAAGTGCGCAATCCACGGGCGTCGCCGCGTTTGCACGGCAAGGTCGTTGGAACCCCATAGACCGGGGGGCGATGCTTTCCTTGCGCCGGAGCAAAGACAAGGACGCTCAGGACCGGTTGAATAATCCGTACCCGACGGAGAATCCCGCGATGAGCCGATGCGGAATGATCATTCTACCCCCGCCCGAATGCGCCCCGATCGCGCCCGCCTCCGGGATTGCGTGTTACGGCCCGCGCTTGCCGGCCGGCAAGGCAGAGGCTTTCGGCCTCGATGCGGCGGCGGTTCGGCTCGCGCCGTAGCGGCTCGCCGCGATGGCGCCCACGCTCTTGCCCCCGCGCATTCTGACCGCGGCGAAGACGCTCTTCCCGGGATATTTTGCGCTGGTGATGGCGACGGGCGCGCTCTCGATCGCATTTTGGCTTCTGCGCCATGCGAGCATCGCCTACGCGCTCCTCGCCTTCAATGTCGTCGCTTACGGCGCGCTTTGCGGCTTGCTGCTCCTGCGTATTCTTTTCTTCCCGAGGTGCATCAAGGCCGATCTCCTCGACCATGCGCGGGCGCCAGGCTTCTTCACGCTTGTCGCCGGCACCTGCGTCTTCGGAACCGATATCGCCGTGACCACTCAGTGCTTGCAGGTCGCAACGCCGTTGTGGGGCGTCGGTATCCTGCTCTGGTTCATCGTCATGTACAGCTTCTTCGCAGCCGTGGTCACGCGGTCCAACAAGCCCGATCTCGAAACCGGCATCAACGGCGCTTGGCTCATCGCCGCCGTGGCGACGCAGTCGGTCGCCGTTCTCGGCGGAGTGCTTGCTCCCAGCTTCGCTGCGCCGGAGATCCCCTTGTTCTTCTGCCTGGTGATGTACCTGATCGGCTGCATGCTCTATCTGAGCATCATCACGCTCATCTTCTATCGCCTCACCTTCATACGGCTCACCAGCGCCACCTTCACGCCGCCATACTAGATCAACATGGGAGCGGTGGCGATCACGACGCTCGCAGGGGCGACCCTCATTCTGCGCGCCCCCCTGTCCCCGCTTCTGACGGCCATCCTGCCGTTCCTTGAAGGGTTCACGTTATTCTTCTGGTCGGCCGCGACATGGTGGGTCCCCTTGTTGCTGATTCTGATGGTCTGGCGCCATGGCGTCATGCATCACCCCCTTCGTTATGAGCCCCAATACTGGGCCATGGCCTTCCCACTCGCCATGTATACGACGGGTACATTCCGGCTGGCCGAAGCGCTCCAGCTCGATTTCCTGATGATCGTCCCGCGCGGCTTCGTCTGGCTTGCTTTCTTCGTCTGGCTCGTCATCGCCGGCGGGATGGTCCGTGAGCTCATTGCCGCCCGGCGCGAAGGCCTCCCGGCTTCGAACCCGCTTGTCCGATAGGCAGGCCGGTCGATGAATGGCTGGACTCGACGATCCGGGTGCGCGGCGCAGCTACCGCATCCGCGAGGGCAGCGGAACGTAATTCCGCACCTGGTTTAGAGATGCCAGAACAGCGTGGCCGAGCTCGAGCAACTCACCACGACCGCCAGGCCGAGCGGCAGCATGGCGACGACGCGACGACCGCGGCTCGTCGCGTATTTCGCCGCGATCAGCCAGCCGAGCCATAGGGACCAAGCGCTCGCGCCGACGAGCAAACCAGCGCGCAACGTGGAGATGAAGTCGAGGGCAAGGCCTTCGGCCCGGAGCATCGTGACCGTGAGAGACGACAGGCCCAAGAGAACCCCGCAAGCCGCGATCGGAATCAAGGCCTGGGTCAAATGGTGGAAACATGGCGTCGACCATCGCCCAAGCAGACGGACGGCGATCATCAGACACGCGCCGACGGCGCCGCCGATGAACACCGCGCATGCGACGACATAACCGATCAGAACCGCACCATCGAGCAGCGAAAGCACGTCGTTCTGATCGGGGTAATTGGTGAGTATCCACCATGGCGCCAACGGCTCCAGCGGCCAAACGAGATTGCGATCAACCAGCCATTCGGCGATTGCCTGCTTGACGTCGACGAACCACGAGCTCGACGCCCAATGGAAGGCGCCCGCGGCGAGGCCCAATAGCCCAAAGACGATCAGCAATGTCTCGACGGGCTTTGGCTCGTGGCCGGCGACATTCACGATCTCGTGGTTGGGCGATCGGCGCGCCAGCCTGACCGCGCCGCGAAAGCCGCTGCAACGGCCGCACATGTGGCAGAGGCTGTTGCCGTTCAGGGTGCGGATGGGAACGAGCGGGGCGCAGTTGACCCGAGGCAAATGAGCGCCCCTCGGCTTTCGCCACGAATACCAGGCGCCCTGGTCGACGCGGAAATGCAGAGGCGCGAGCTTCGCGAGGAGGCCGAAGACGCCGGTGACGGGGCAAAGGTAGCGGCACCACACCCGCTTGTTGCGCCCGTAGAAATACCCGACCGCCATGGCTGCAAGCGTGGAACCGCCCAGTATCACGAGGGCAGGCTTCGGATACTGGTAGACGCTGACCATCTGTCCATAAACGGTCGTGCAAGCAAATGCGATAAAAGGCCAGCCCTTCCACGTGATCCAGTGCGGCAGGGCACGACCCCTGCCGTGCGCGCTGACCGCCTCGGAGAGAGCGCCTTCCGGGCACAGGAGGCCGCACCAGGCACGTCCGACCAGCACCATGCTGAGCAACACGAACGGCCACCACACCCCCCAGAATACGAACTGTGCGAATAGCGTCAAATTGGTCCAGATATGCGCGGTTCCTTGCGGCAAGGGCAGGAAAGCCGGAACCGAGATCAAGGCGATGTAAGTGCCGACCACCATCCATTGACCCCTGCGGATCACAGGCTCGTGCCGCATCAGCCAATCGCCGATCGCACGCAGCGTCTCGTCTACCGCCGTCGGGCGCGAGGCCTGGACCATCGGCTGCGCCTGTGTGCCGGCTCCGGGCTGGCCCGCAACAGTACCCACCCCTCGTCCCCTACTCGAGAGCATGGCTGCGGGGGTCGGTGCCGAATTGCCTTGCCGAGGGCTCACGCAATCTCATCTCCACTACGCTATTTGGCGACAAGCACCGCGGCAGGGGCATCGGGATGAAAATCGTCGAAGAAATCGTACTCGCCCGGATCGAGGGTCCTGATCACGAGCGTCGAGACCGAGCCCGGTGCCAGGACTTTTTCCTTCCGCAAGTCTCGGCTCTCGAACTCGGCGGGAGTTTGGCCAAGATTGTGCAAATCGAGCTTGAAGCGTCGCCCGGCGGGCACCTCCAGGCGCGCGGGCGTCACCGTGCCGTCCTTGAAGTCGATGCGAAACACCGGATCATCCTCCGCGCTCCCCTGCGTAGGCTTGGCAAGGGCCGCCGCGGCCGCGCACAGCCAAAGTAGCGTCAGACGCCGCGCGGCGCGCCGACCCTTCCACGTCGCGCGAGCTTTCATCGTCAATCCCGGCACCCGATACTTTGTCAGTCGCCATCAATCCTTCAGTAGCTGCCCTTCTTCCCAACCCCCGCGAAAGTGAACTCGTACTCGACCGAGAATGTCTTGAACCAGGGCGCCACGCCCGTCTCCTTGTCGACATGCCGACCGAAATGGGCATGCGGGTTCTCGCTCGGCGAAACGACGGTGAGCTTGAGCTTGTATTTGCCGGGCCCCCGCATCTTGACGTTGTCGCCGTAGTGGGGTCCATCATTGGCCACCATCGGCATGAGCTCGCCCGTGAGGGCCTGGCTCTCCCCGATCTTGGCGAGCTCGTAGTTGACCAACAGATAACCGATCCAGTCCCCTTCGGCGTAGCCGTTCTTGTTGTCCTTGGCCGCCTTGATATCGGCCTCGAGATGGACATCCGAATCCTTGGCCTCGCGCATCATGCCGGGCGGGTCCATCTCGATAGGCTGCAAATAGACTGCCGCAATCTCCATGCCCGAAACGTTCTGCGGCTGACCAATCGGATATTCCTTTGCGGCCGCCGCCGAGCACAGGCCTATGGCTGCGACGCATAGTCCCGTCGCGACAATTCTGCGCATCGCGTTCTCCTTAAATCCGGCAGCCTCATCTTCGCCAAACGAAGAGCCTCGCCGAAATAGGGCGGGCCGATGGGCGTGTCAACGTATTCGTGAGGTTTAGAATCGTTCAAATGAGCGAGCAATGCTATACTTTCACGGACAAATGAGAACAGCGATCGGCGACATGGCGAAGGCTCGCTTTTGTCGCCGAAGGTTTCCAGGCGCCGCAACCGCCGCCGCGCAATCGCGTTCCGCCTCAAGTCTTTCCGCACATGGCTCGTAGCGCCGAGGCGCCGGCGTCGGCGCATTTGGCGATCTCGAGGAAAACGAGAGCCATTTCCTCGAACACCGAGTGGTCGCTCTCGCCTTCCGTGACCTGGTCGAGCTCCGACAGGAACGCCAGGATGGCGATGATACGATCCTTGTGACCGCGGGCCTGTGCGAGCGAGCCGCGCATCAAGCGACGCCGTTCGAGCGCCGCGAAGCGATCGAGCGCCTCGCACAGGGATGCGCGGCAGCTGCACTGGAGTTCGACCCGCGTCAGCAAATTCCGCAACCGGTTGATCAGATCGGCTGCATCGTCATTCGCCGGGCGCTCGCTGGGCCGTGATCATGGTTCAGACCTCATCGCGACCACGGCATCCGGCGACCTCCATTGCTGGCGTACACGGTCCATCCCGACCTTTGATTGTCGTGGAACAAAGAAGGCGATCGAAAGCTGCGCAAACGGTGCGCGGCTTGGGAGAGCCGGCGCCGTTGTCCTCAGCGGCGCCACACCAGCCAGATTGAGGAGAGCGCCATCGCGAAGATCCAAGCCGATGCCGCCAACGGATAGGCTATGTCGGGAAAGGCATGGAAGCCCGCGCGCAGAACCGCCGCGACGGCCAGAAGAAATGCGGTCGCGCCGATAATCCGGATCGGCATCTTCCGACGCTCGCGCTGAGCGGCCGTCTTCAGCATCATGGCGAGGGTCGTCATTCCGATCCCGCCGATCGTGACGAGATGGAGCGGCGCGCTCCCGGGCCAAGCCGGATCGAGGCCTTTCGCGCCTATCCCGGCAAGGCCCGCGGCGATGAAGAGCTGCGCCAGCAACAATGTCAGGAGATCAAGGCCGGCCAGGCGCAAGGCCGCATGCCAGGAAGCGACCCGAAACAGCACCACCCCGCTGCCCGCAAAGGCGAAGGCGGCGAGCATCAGTGGCGGCGCGTCGAGGGCGAACGAAAGGGCAACGCCGGCCAGGGCCGCCAGGATCGCGATCTCCAGTCCAAGGCGAGGCGCCATGCGAGCGCCGCCCAAGCGCTGCACCAAGCCGGAAAGGGCCGCACCGACGATGCGCCCTCCCATGACCAGGATGAGGCCGACCATGGCAAAAAGCGCCGTCAGCACCGCCGGCCTCTCGACCTCGGCGCCCACTCCGAGCGCCGGCAATTGGGACGCAAGCTCGCAAAGGCCGAGAACCAGGAGGGGAGTCGGAAAGACGACATTCTGTCCGCGCTTGATCCCCCGCCAGAAGCTCCCTGCGGCGATCGTGACGATCACGCCCGTCGCCAGGACGGTCAGAGCCGCGCGAAGCATGGGCGAGCTGTTGGGCGTCAGCCAGACCAATCGCGCGGTGGTCCACAGGGCGGCAGCGAGGAGGATTGCCCGAGGCGTCGTCTTCGTGAACAGGAAACCGGCAGCCACCGCGAGCCCATAGCCGAAGACGAGTTCATGCGCGTGCCATAGCGGAAGCACAAAAGGAGGCGGCGCAAAAACCCAGACGCCGATGTCGACCATCGCCTGGGCCAAGGCGGCAGGGAAAAAGATGCGGTGAGCTGCGATCGCAATCATGTCGTCTGAGCGTCACTAGACTCAAGGCTCCCGTCGCGCTGCACTCGACGCAACCGCGTAGGCCTTTCGCATTCGCTCATCTTTGCGCTGGGTCAAACCGGTGACGCCCTCGGAGGTGCTGGATGTCGGCCCATGCTGATCGGCAAAGGCTCCGAACCGCCATCAACCCGGGAGTTCAATTGAATGGCCGCGCTTGACGCCTCGCTCATCGCGGAGCTGCCTCTCTTCAAGGGTCTCGGCTCGAATGATATCGACGAGATTCTCGTCGAAGCTCGGTCCGTCTCTTACCCGAAGGGCGTGGATGTTTTCGAGCAGGATCAGGAGGCCAAATGGTTTTTCGTCCTGCTGCACGGCCACCTGCGCGTCGTGAGACTGACCCCGGCGGGACAACAGGTGGTGGTGCGCTACGTCGTCCCGGGCGAACTGTTCGGGATCGCCAAGGCGATCGGCCGCTCGACCTACCCCGCGACCGCCACCGCCGTCGTCGACAGCGTAGCGCTCGTCTGGGCTTCGCGCTTGTGGCCTGACCTTGTCTGCAAATTCCCGTCGCTCGCGCTCACCACATTGCAGACGATCGGCTCGAGGTTGCAGGATGCACACACCCGGGTGGTCGAGATGTCGACCGAAGAGGTGGAGCGCCGCGTCGCCCACGCTCTCCTGCGCCTGGCCAAGCAGGCCGGCCGCAGGACCGAGAATGGCGTCAAGATCGATTTCCCGATCAGCCGCCAAGACGTTGCCGAGATGACCGGAACGACCCTGCATACGGTGAGCCGCATCCTGAGCGCCTGGGAAAATCGGGGCCTCGTCGAAGGTGGGCGTCAGAAGATCGTGATCCGAGACGCGCATAAGCTGCTCACGCTGGCGGAGCGCTCGGTAGATTAGTTTTCGCATTCCGGCGGCTCGGCGCGGTTCTTTTGGGGGAGCTCGTTGAGACATGCCAGGAACATGGCAAGGTCGGCGCCGTGCGCGCTGCAAGAGTCCTCGACCGTGTGAAGATTGGCGATCGGGCATCCGACGCACAGGAACTTGTGATCGAGGAATACGCGAATGGTTCCCGGCCATCGGCGCATAACGTCATCGACCAGCTGGTCGAACGTAATCGGCATGGAAACCTCCTGCTCGGGCCGCAAGCCTAGCCGGCGCGAGTTCGGACAGCTCGCGCCTGCATCAAGCGCGAGCCGTCCGCCAAAACGAAATGCGCGCGCAGATCGAGCGTCGTGATCAGACGCTGCGTCTCGTCGAGCGGCATCAGCGTGAACGCGGTCGAGAGCGCGTCGGCGGTCGTGGCATCCGGAGCGATGACGGAAACGGACAGGCAGCGCCAGCTCGTCCTGCCATCCGCCGGATCGAAGATGTGATTGAATCGGCCGTCCGCATCGAATTGCGTGCCGTAGCCGCCGGAGGTCGCAACGGCGCAGTCCACCAGGTGAACGCGCTCCGAAACCTTTCCAGGCGCACGCGGATCCTCGAGCCCGACGGTCCACGGCGCGCCGGCGGGATGATCGCCGATCGCGTGCGTTTCTCCCATGTCCACCAGCGCATGCGCGACGCCCGCAGCGCGCAGACGCTCGACGACGCGATCGGTGATATAGCCCTGCCCGATGCCGTTGAGCGTGATCGCCATGCCAGGCGCCGCGAAGGCAATACGCCGCGCATCCAGGAGAACGCGGCCATGGCCGACGCGCGCCAACGCAGCGGCGACGGCAGTCCGCGGTGGACCGGCCGGATCGGCGCCCGGCCGCCCGAAATGACCGGCGTAAACTTCCCATAGAGGCTGCACCGTCACGTCGAAGGCGCCTGCGGTCAGCACGCTGAACCGCTCGCTCGCGGCAAGCAGACGCAAGAGATCGGAGGGTGGATCGTCCAGATATCCGTCGCGATTGAGCCGGGACAGCGCCGAGTCTTCCCGATACAGGCTGAGGATGCGCTCGAGCCGCGCCACCTCCTGCAGACTAAGCTCGATCAGCCGGTCGGCGGCGGCAGGATCCGGATGCGCGATCTGCAGCATGGCGTCGGCGCCCAGCGCACTGCCGGTCCAAATCCGGAGCTGCGACTCCGGCGTAGCCTCCCGCCCCCGCGGCAGCATCAGCAGTGGTAAGCCGGCGGCAGCCGCCGCGATGGTGATGAAGCGCCGCCGCGGAATCGTTCCGAGCCTCGCTTGAAGGGTCGCTCCGAGGTTCCGGCTCATGATCCGTTTCCGCCGGAGCCGAGAATATAGGATTGCGGAATATCGGCGAAAGGCACGACCCGTCCGCCATTCTCCATCGCGAAACGGCGCGCGGCGACCTCTTCGCCGAAAGGCACGGCTTCGTCCGTATCCATGCCGCTCTTGCGCCTGCTGCCGATCACGTAGAGGGCTTTGTGCGCCTCGACCCAAGTGCCAGGCTCGGGCTGGTCCCAATCATGCGCGCGCGCCATGTCACTGACGTAGATCGCCGTCACATCCCTCGGCAGCTCGGGCAGCATGGTGTAGGCGATCGCGTCGCGCACCGAGGCGAACCAGACGGGCTTCGCCTGGTCGCGCGCGAATATCTGGGCCTTCGGTCCAGGGTGCTCGGTCAAGATCATACCGCAGAACTGGCCGATCGCCTCGTCGCTGATTTCCTGAGGCGGCGGCGCGGCACTCTCCTGCGGCTCCTCATGGCAGGCCGCCAGTGCCAGTAGCAGCAACGTAGCCAAGACACGTGTCACAACTGCCTCCGTGAGAACAGCGCCACGGTCGCTGCCAGCGGCGCGACAACCCAAAGCGTCATTGCGGTCAAGAGGACGGGCGGCGCCAGGCGAGATTGGTCCGCAAGCCCGGCCATCCCGGAGAAGCTGCCGACACCGGGCGTGCCCGCGAGGTTGAACAGGCGGAATGCATCGGCCGGATTGAGCAGCAGCAACCAGTTCAGCATGGCGGCCGTGAGGGTGCGGCCCTGATCGGCAACCAGGACGCCGAGCAGCACCATGTCGTAGATCAGCACGAACAGCAGCCAGATGCCGACCGCGATGCCGCCGGCCGTGCCGCGGTCTTGCACCGACGCGCTGACCAGATAGCCGATGGCGATGAAGGCGGCGCCCAGCAGGATTGACGTAGCGACGAGCAACACGAACCCGCGCCAAGCCTCCGGGTCGGCGCCGCCGGTCAGCGCCACTGCGCCCCCGGCAGCGCCATAGCCGACGACGGTTGCGAAGGCGAGGATCAGCGCGTGGCCGACGAACTTGCCGAGCACGACCTGCCAGCGCGCCACCGGATAGGCCAATAGCAGCGCCATCGTGCCACGATCGATCTCACCGACGATCGCATCGTAGGAGAGCAGGAGCGCGATCAGCGGCAGCAGCAAGATCGTCAGGCTGGACAGGCTGACGATGGTTACGGTGAGCGGAGCAACCTTGACGAGGCCGGTGGGCGCGGCCCCGAGGAAGGCGAGTGTCAGCGCGAAAGCCGCCAGCAGGAACGTGATCGCGACGACCCAGCGGTTGCGCAACCCGTCGCGCACTTCCTTGCCGACGATGATGCCGACTTGCCTCACGGCACGTCCCCGGCTCGCCCGAATGCGGCATACACCTCGTCGAGACTCGGACGCAGGATCTCCACCTCGTCGATGCCCGAGGGCATGGTGCGCAGCAGCGCCGCGATTTCGCGCTCGTCGCATTCGGTCTCGAGCACGTCGCCGCCGAGACGCTGCCAGGCGCTCCATGGGTCGCGGCCATTGACCACGGCACGCGGCGCGCGCGCCAACCGCACGCGCAATCGCGGGCGAATCCCGGCGAGTCGGCGCAGTTGTCGAACGTCGCCGTCCGCCAGCTTCCGGCCGTGGTTCATGACCACCACGCGATCGACATGGCCCTCCAGTTCGGCGAGCGCGTGCGAGGAGAGGAGCACGGCGGCACCTTCATCGCGCAGCTCGCCGATGATCTCGTAGAATCGGTGGCGCAACGCAGGATCGAGCCCGCTCGTCGGTTCGTCGAGCAGCAAGGCGCGGGGCCTTCCGAGCAGCGCCTGCGCCAGACCGAGCCGTTGGCGCATCCCCTTCGAATAGGTGCCGACCCGGCGTCGAGCGGCAGCTCCGAGACCGACGCGATCGAGCAGCGCCTGATTGCGCCGGGTGTCCTGCCGCTTCAGTCGAGCATAGAAGGCGAGCGTTTCCTCCCCTGTCATCGCCGGATGGAATGCGACATTCTCCGGCAGATAGCCGAGAAACTGCCGGGCGCTGGCGCGACCGGACGCAGGATCCTCGCCGAGCACCTGCGCCTTGCCTTCGGTCGGGCGAATGAGGCCGAGCATCAGCTTGATCAGCGTGCTCTTGCCGGCACCGTTGTGGCCGACCAACCCGACGCATTCGCCACCGTCCAGCGACAGATCCACATCACGCGCCGCCCAATGCGCGCCGAAGCGCTTGCTCACCGCGCGCAGCATGATCGTCGGCCCGTTCATCGCTCGGCCTCCAATCGGGCGAGCGCCGCGGGATGGGGCGGCGCCATCAAGGGCGCGCTGTCGATCACGCCGCCAGGGTGGATCGCCGGGAATTGCGACTGCGCCCAACGCACCACATGCACCGCCGGGCTGTTCAGCAACAGCTTGGCGGCGGGGGCGCGCCAGACCACCTGGTCGATCACGTCATTCGGGCGGTAGGCCTCGTCCGCGATCCCGTCGCCGTTCAGGTCGAAGGCTGCATTATCGCTCCAGTAATTGCCGCGCCCGTCGACCGACCAATCCAGGGAACGGGTGCCGACATACATGACCTGCTTGCGGTTGCCGATGAAAGCATTGCCCGTGATTTCATTGCGCTCGGAACCGGCGGTGAAATGCACGCCGATATCGCAGCCTTCGAACCAGTTGTCGGCGAAGCGGTTCTTGTTGGCGTTGTAGATGAACACGCATTTCTTTCCACCGCGGACGACGTTGCCGACGATCTCGGAAGCGTTGACGTAGTTGAACAGCAAGCCGTGGTCGCGGTCATGATCGGATACGTTGTCGGTCAGTCGCAGACCGTTCGAGTACATCATCACGTAGCCGACATCGTTGCCGACCGACGTGTTGCCGGAGACGTCGCTGTCATTGGTGTACATGAAGTGCACCGCGAAGCGGACATCATGGAAGCTGTTGCCGCGCACGATGTCCTGCCGGCTGGAGGTACTGAACACGCCGTCGCGGCCCGAGACGATGGCGTTGTCGACGACACGCGCGCCGGGAGCGTTCCATAATTGGATGGCGCTGCCGCGTTCCGATCGGCGCAACGTCGTCAGGCCGCGGATCTCGTTGCGCCGCACGGTCGCGTCCCGCGGGCCCCAGACATAGACCGCGATCAGGTTATCCTCGAACGCATCGTCCTCGACCGTCGCACGATCGGCGCTCCTGTCGAGAAAGACCCCGGCATCCATGTCGAACAGGCTGACACCCGAATGGCGCACGGAAAGATGACGGATCGTAACGTCTTCCGCCTTGACCCAAAGCACACGGCCATGGCCACCACCGTCGACCACGGCGCCGGGCTCACCCTCGAGCGTCAGTCGCGCCTTCTCGATGCTGAAGCCGCCCTGATGCACCCCGGCCCGCAGGCGCAGCGTGTCGCCGGGCGCGGCTCGGGACAGGGCGGCGGGCAACTCGCCCGGCGCCACCTCTACAGCCGCGGCGCCTGCCTGCGTCGCCGCGCCCGGCGCCACGCCGAGGGCGCCGAGCCAAACGACCGCGGCGGCAAGCAGGGCGCGCATGGTCAGGCCTTGTTCTTCGGATGCACGATCATCCGGCCCGACATCTCCATGTGCAGGGCATGGCAGAACCACTGGCAGTAATACCAGTGAACACCCGGACGATCGGCCACGAACGTTACCGACGAGGTCTGCTGTGGACCGATTTCCATGGCGATGCCATGGCGGATGATGGTGAAGCCGTGCGTCAAGTCCTCGACGTCATCCATATTGGTGAGGAAGACCGTTACCTCGTCGCCTTCATTCACCTCGAACATGTCGAGGCTGTAGGCCGGCGCAACGGAATACATGTAGACGCGCACCTTGTTGCCGTCACGTATGACGTTCGCCCCCTCCTCCAGCTTCACGCCATCCTTTGCAGCCGATTGCCGCGCCTCTTCCCACATCGGGTCGTCGCGCTTCCAGACGCTGATCGGCTTCACCTTGGAGCGGTGCACGATGCAGATGTCATGCGGCTCGGCGAATACCGGACCGTCATGCACGAGCTTCATCTCGTCCCCGGAGATGTCGATGAGCTGGTCGTTGTCCGCCTTCAATACGCCGGTGTCGAGGAACCGATCCTTGGAGAACTTGTTCAACGACACCAGCCATTTGCCGTCGGCCTCCTTGGTCTCGCCCATGGAGGTGTGGTTGTGGCCCGGCTGGTAGTGCACGTCGAGCTTCTGGATGATGGGATCGACCTTCTCGCCCTGGAAGGCGCGCTTGGCCTTCTCGATACTCCACTTCACCATCTGGCTGTCGATGAACAGGGTCGTATAGGCGTTGCCGCGGCCATCGTAGGCGGTGTGCAGAGGGCCAAGGCCAAGCTGCGGTTCCGCCACCACGATATCGCGCTCTGCGATCTTGCCGGAGAACAGGTCGTCGAGCTTGCGCACGTCGATCACCGTGACGGTCGGCGACAGCTTGCCGTTGAACACGACGTGGATGCCGTCGGGCGCGGTGTTGCAGCCATGGGGAGAGTTCGGCACCGGCAGGTAGCGCGTGTATTTCGAGCCCTTGCGGCCATCGACGATCTTGACCCCGTTGGTCAGCTTGTAATCGCCGTCGGCAACCGCGCGCTCGATAGCCTTGATGTCGAAGATCACGGCCCAAGCCTGTTCGTGGTCGGTCATCTCGGCGACCGTCACGCCCTTGCCGGGATTGTAGCAAGTCGAGAAACTGTATTTACCCTGGTAGTCGGCGTCGGTGTTGTCGAGATTGCCGTCGACAAGCACTTGCCAGGCGATCTGCATCGCGTCGCCGTCGATCGCCGTGTAGACCGACCAATAATTCTTCTGCGGATCGTCGAGCACCGAGCCGTCGTTCGGGATCGGGATCACGTGCTCGCTGTTGGCGAAGACATAGCCGGTCCGCGGGAATTTTTGCGGCCTCAAGCCATGGATGTCCGAGGCATTGGGAATTTCAATGATCTTGTCGGTCTTCATCACGTCGCAGCGGATGCGCGCGACGCGGCAATTGGCCTTGTCGTTGACGAACAAGTAGCGCCCGTCATAGGTGCCGTCGGTGAAGGACATGTGCGGATGGTGGGTGTCGCCATTATAGTAGTCGTAACCGCCGGCGCGTTTTTGCAGGAACGCCTTGGTCGCAGGCAAGAGACCATCGGTCAGGACCTTCTTGCTCTCGTTGGTGATGCCCCAGCCCGTGGCGCTGCAACGGTTGAACACCGGAATGCGCAGCAGCTCGCGCGAGGATGGCAGGCCGATGATACGGATTTCGCCCGACTGCCCGCCCGACGAGAAGCCGTAATATTCGTCGAGATCGCCAGGCTTCACCTCGGCGGCGCTGGCCCGCTGCGCCAGCGCCTGCCGCATCATCGCCACCGACCCGGCGCCCGCAGTCAACCCGGCAATGCCGGCCAGTGTTGCGGTGCGGCCGAGCAGGCTGCGTCGGTCGAGGCCCTCACGTTCGGTTTGCATCTTGTCGGTCATGGCCGCCTCCTTTGTGGGTTCATGCGTCGTGTCCAGCGACGTGTCGGATCACGGTCGTCGGGCGCTTGGCGAGTGCCGCGGCCATCGCCTCCGGCGATGAGGCCAGCGCCTCTCGCCGTTCGCGCTTCTGTCGTCGCGCGACCATCACCGGGCACTTCTGGTCGTGGTGGTAGAGCATCTGGCAGTTCAGGCACTGGATGCATTCGTTCGGATTGATGTGTCCTTCCGGATGGATCGCCTGCACCGGGCACTCGTTGCCGCAGCGCTGGCAAGGATTGCCGCATTCGCGATAGCGCCGCAGCCAATCGAACATGCGCAGTCGCGCCGGGATCGCCAGCGCGGCGCCTAGCGGGCAGAGATAGCGGCAGAAGAAGCGCTCCACCGTGAGGTTGGCCGCCAACAGCGCCGCCGCATACAGCACGAACGGCCAGGAACGCGCGAAGCGCAAGATGATGGCGGTCTTGAACGGCTCGATCTCGGCGAGTTGCTCGGCGGTGGAGAGGGCGCCCAAGGAAATGCCGAACAGCACCAGGAAGACGATGTATTTGACGCTCACGAGCCGCTGGTGCACGCCGAACGGGATCGGCAATTGGGGGATCCCGATCTTCTTGGCGGCGCGGTTCAGCAACTCCTGCAAGGCTCCGAACGGACAGAGCCAGCCGCAGAAGGCGCCGCGGTTCCAAAACAGCAATGAGGCGACGACGGCGAACCACAGGATGAAGATCAGTGGCGCCATCAGGAAGTAGTCCCAGCGGAAATCCGTGCGCAACGCATTGAGGAAGGTCAGCACGTTGACCACCGAGAGCTGCGCATCGGCATACCAGCCGAGCCAGAACAGGCAGAAGACGAGATAGGCCAGGCGCACGCGATCGTAGAGGATTGGCCGCTTGGCCAGCCAATCCTGAAAGAAGAAGATCGTGGACAATACCAGTAATGCCGCGCAGAGGATGCCGATCTCGACCGGACGCGCCCGCCACATACCTTCCCACAGCGGCTGCTCCGCCGCCTCGCCTTGGCTCATGGATCCCGGCCCCTGTACTGCCGTTGCGGCCGCTGCCGCGGGCACGGCGCGCAAATACTTCGCCGGCACCTGGTAGCCGACATCGAAGGTCAGGAAGGCCTTGTCCCGCGCGCCCCAGGCGCGTTGCGCCAGAAGCTGCAGGCGCCACGGCTCGGCCGGATCGAGCGTCGTGCCGTCGGGCACGACGAACAGGTCGACGTCACGGAACGATGGCGCGCCCGCGGCGGCGACATCGCCCACCCGTATATGGTCGCGATCGCGGAATCGGACGCTGGTCTCCCCCTGGATCGCCTCGATCCGGTCGAAGATGCCGCCTCGCACATACCCCGAACCCTTGAACGAATAGGCGCCGTTGCCCGCGATGATGATCGCTTGCTGTCCAGGCTTGAGGCGCTGCAGCAGGCGATCGTAGCCATCCTCGCCCAACAGGCTCCTGCCGATCGACGCCACGCTGGCCAATCCGACATAGAGATCGATGAAGCTCGCCTCGGACGATACCGATTCCGGATGCGCGGCGGCCTCGGGATTGTTGGCCCTGGCGAAGGCGTCGTTGACTTCCCCGACGCTCAGCGCGAGCCGATGCAGCGACCCGTCGGAAACCAGTGCCGGCCAGTCCTCGGCGATTTTGATGGCGGGATCGAGCTGGCGCCTCGCCTGCGGCGGGGCCGTTGCCGGACCGTCGAGCCCCTTGGCGCGCGCCACCCGGATGGCGGAGCGGATGATGCTGTCGGCGATCACCGTCACGGTCACGGTGGCGCCGCTCACGATGTCCACCGGCGGCCGCGCGGCGGGCCCTGCATGGGCGATCTCCAACGCGTTGCGGCCGACATAGCCGTTGATGAAGCTCTCGATCCGTGCGGGCGCGATGCCGATCAGCACGATCGGTTCGTGATGGTCCATCAGCCGGGTGCCGGTAATGTGCCCATCGGTGGCAAGCCCCACCAGGATTTGGATTGGCCGGCCGGAATAGCCCGTCGAGTTGACCCAGTCCGCGTTGACATAAACGTATCCGAGCAAGCGAGCGCCGGCCATTGCGGCTACCAGGGGCGGTTGCCCCTCGGCCGGACCGAACCGATCCGCGCCCGGCACGATCTCGGCCGGCGCCACGCCTGTCAGAAACTCCTCGAGCCGACTTTCCGCGCTCGCCGGCCAGGCCGGCGACGCGAGCAGAAGCCCGAGCAGGACGATGGCGAGATGGCGAACCATACTGGCGCCTCGTTCGCCGACCCCCTACCGCGCCGCGGTCTCTTGCGTATCCGGCGTGTCGAACAGCTTGCCGAATACCGCCTTTGCCTTGCCCGGCCGCGGCACCGCCTTGGCGACGGCGAGGACGATGGCGCGAAACATATGGCTCTCCCGTGGCTGCAAAGGACCGAGGGCCATTTGCCATGAGAAGGGCGCGCACTCTTTGATCCCCCGCAAACTCGCAAAGAAAGATCCGGAAGGTTTCGCAGGCCGGATCGGCCGGGCCCAGGCCACCTCGCTATCGGTTTGCGCTGGCACAACGATCCAGAGCCTGGATTGAATAAGCTTGCTCTCATTGGGAGGTGAGTCATGGATTTCTCATCGATCGTGCGTCGGTGGCGGCAGCGCCGCTCCAACTTGCGCGAGCTGGATGCTCTCGGGCCTAACGGCCTTGGGGTCGTTGCGAGAGACATCGCGGTGCCCGATGACGTTCTTTACCGGCTTGTCGATTGCGGAGCCGTCGAGGAGGATTTGCTGCCGCGTCTGCTTCAGGCCGTCGCGCTGGATCGAAAAGACCTCTTGCGCAAGCGACGCGCCGTCATGCGTGACATGGCCGTCATCTGCTCCGGATGCACGATGGTGAAGCGTTGTCGCCGGGAGCTCGACCAGCGCAGCGCTTGGCTGCGCTACGGCCAGTATTGCCCGAATGCCGAGACGATCGATGCGCTGCTACGGGAAGAGGTTCGCGGCCTAACCCACAGCTAGGAGCCGACCTCGATCGCCTTGACCCCGGCCTCGGCCAAGCGCTCGACGAGGCGCACCTTCTCCTGCGTTGAGACGATCACCGGCTCGATCTGCAATCCGTCTCTCGGGCCGGCTTCCATATGCGGACGGCAGGTGGCGATGACCCGTCGTCTCTCATTCCGACGCCGATTTGCGCGCCCTTTTTCTAGGCGCGCGAGCCCAGGTGCGGCGGAAAGGAAAGTATGTCGGCGAGGCATTCCTCCGCCGCACCGGCTCGGGACCCGTTGGACTTGCGCCTACGCCTCTGCAATTCTCGTGAGAGGATCGCCATCGTCGAAGGACATCGCGCTTTGCCCGAGCTCGGCTCAACGATGCGGGTCATGCGGCCTGCGCCAAACCTTTTCGCCTTCTATGACGGGCGGGTCGAAGGGGTGCGCGCCTATGGCGCTGAGGCGAATTGGCTCGACGACGGCGCCTATTCGCTCGGTGCTTGCTCCTACGCGATCGTCGACGGGGCGGAAGCCCTGATGTTCGACACGCATATCTCGTGCCCGCACGCCCGGATCATCAGGCGCACGCTCGCCGATGCCGGAGCCGCATCGCTGCGGGTCGTGCTGAGCCATTGGCACGCAGATCACGTCGCCGGCAACGAAGTCTTCGCCGATTGCGAGATCATCTCCAACACCCTCACGGCGCAGACCCTCGCCGCCAACAAGGAGGCGATCGAGGCGAGAAAGCCTGCCGTCAAACCGCTCATCCTTCCCAATCGCACCTATACCGGGCAGCTGACGCTGCACGTCGGCACCATCCCCGTCGAATTGCGCCAGGCCGACATCCATAGCCATGACGGATCGGTGCTGCTGCTGCCGGATCGCGGTCTCATGCTGGCGGGCGATACGCTCGAGGACCCGATAACCTATGTGTCGGAACCCGGCCGGCTCGCGACCCATCTCGTCGATCTGCGGCGCATGGCTTCGTGGGACATCCGCAGTATCCTGCCCAATCATGGGGCGCCCGAGGTGATCGAAGGCGGCGGCTACGGGCCGAGCCTCATCGACGCCACGAGGCGATATGTCGAAAAGCTCATGCGCTGCCCGGCCGAGCCCGAGCTGGCACAGCAGGACCTCCGGAGCTTCGCGCCCGAAGACTTCGCTTCGGGTTCTATCCGCTATTTTCCAGCCTATGAGGCCGTGCACCACCGAAACGTCAGATCCGTGACCTCGAACATGGTTGGCCGATGACCCCTTCCGACCCGCTGATCTCGCCCTTCAGGCTGAAGCACCTGACCTTGCGCAACCGCATCATGTCGACCGCGCATGAGCCGGCCTATACTGAAGATGGCATGCCGAAGGCGCGTTACCGGCTCTATCACCGCGAAAAGGCCAAGGGCGGCATCGCGCTGACCATGATCGGCGGCTCGGCGATCGTGGCGCCGGACTCGCCGCCGGCCTTCGGCAATATCGTTTTGTATCGCGACGAGGTGGTGCGCTGGCTCCGGGAGCTCACCGACGATGTGCACGCGCATGGCGCGGCGGTGATGATCCAGATCACCCATCTCGGGCGGCGCACGAGCTGGAGCAAGGAGGATTGGCTCCCGGTCCTCGCTCCCTCCCCGATCCGTGAGCCGGCGCATCGCGCCTTTCCGAAAGCCGCGGAGGATTTCGACCTCGCGCGCATCCGCGCCGCCTATGCGGACGCGGCCGAGCGCTGCAAGGAGGCGGGTCTCGACGGGCTCGAATTCGAAATGTACGGCCATCTCCTCGACCAGTTCTGGTCGCCGGCCACCAACAAGCGACAGGATGCCTATGGCGGCCCGATCGACAACCGGCTGCGCTTTTCGCTCGAGGTACTGGATTCGGTGCGCGAGCGTGTCGGGCCGGATTTCATCGTCGGCTGCAGGCTCGTCTGCGACGAGGACTGGGATCGCGGGCTCTCGCGCGAGGAGGGAGTGGCGATCGCGCAACGCCTCGCAGCGACCGGCAAGGTCGATTTCCTCAACGTGATCCGCGGCCATATCGATACCGACGAGGCGCTGTCCCATGTCATTCCCGGCATGGGCGCCCGCTCGGCCCCCCATCTCGACTTCGCGGGCGAGGTGAGGAAGGCGGCAAGGCTACCTGTCTTCCACGCGGCCCGCATCCAAGATGTGGCGACGGCGCGCCATGCGATCGAAAGCGGCAAGCTCGACATGGTCGGCATGACGCGCGCCCATATCGCCGACCCGCATATCGCGCTGAAGGTCATCGAAGGGCGCGAGCATGAGATCCGCCCCTGCGTCGGCATGGGCTATTGCATCGACCGCATCTATCTCGGCGGCGAGGCGCTGTGCATCCACAACGCCGCCACCGGCCGCGAGGCGACGATGCCGCACGACATCGCGCGCACGAGCGGGCCGAAGAAGACGGTCGTCGTGGTCGGCGCCGGGCCCGCAGGGCTCGAGGCGGCGCGCGTCGCGGGCGGCCGCGGACATCGCGTCGTGGTGTTCGAGGCTGCCACCGAGGCCGGCGGCCAGGTGCGCCTGACGGCGCAGCTCAAGCGCCGCCGCGAGATCATGGGCATCGTCGATTGGCGCCTCGACCAATGCGCGAAGCATGATGTCGAGTTGCGCTTCAACCTCTTGGCCGAAACGGACGAGATTCTGGCGGAGGAGCCCGATATCGTGGTGATCGCGACGGGAGGCGTGCCGAACACCTCCTTCCTCGAGGCCGGCGAAGAGCTGGTGACGACGAGCTGGGACATTCTTTCAGGCAGCGCCAAGCCCGCCGAAAGCGTGCTCCTCTATGACGACAACGGCGCCCATCCCGGCATGACGGCCGCCGAATACCTGGTCGAGGCGGGCTCGCGGCTCGAAATCGTCACGCCCGAGCGCGTGCTCGCGCCCGAGGTCGGCGGCACGAACTACCCGGCCTATTTCAAGGCGATCTCGGCCGCCGACGCCAAGATCACCCTGAACCTTCGCCTGGAAGCCGTGTCGCGCGAGGGCAACCGGCTCGTGGCTCGCCTCTTCAACGATTATAGCCGCCGCCATGAAGAGCGCCGCGCCGACCAGATCGTGATCGAGCACGGCACCTTGCCGAATGACGAATTGTATTTCGCCCTGAAGCCACTGTCGCGCAATCTGGGCGAGATCGACCATGCGGCGCTGATCGCCAACCGGCCCCAGGCGGTCACTCGCAACAAGGAAGCGCGCTTCCAGCTCTACCGCATCGGCGACGCCGTCGCCTCCCGCAATATTCATGCTGCGGTCTATGACGCGCTGCGCCTGGCGAAGGATTTCTGAGCGCCTATGCTGATCACGCGGAAGCGACACGATGGGCTATTTTGACGGCAGAAGCATCGACTCACGTGAAAGGAGCGACGGCACGCAACTAGCCTTCGCCGACGCCGGTCGGACGCATTATGTGAAAGGCTGCGTACTCGTCCTTTCGGCCGGAATCCTTTGGAGCTTCACCGGGACGTTGACACGCGTCGCCGCCGACACGGACGCCATGCAATACCTCGCTTATCGGTCGTTCGGCACGGTGCTGGTGTTCCTCCTGTGGAATCGCCTGGGCCACGCCATCCCTGTCATCACACGAGTGCGGGCCATGGGGATGGCCGGCGCCGTGGCGACCGGCATGGTGGGCTGCGCCATGATCTGCTTCATCCTCGCCATGAAATCGACGAGCGTCGCGAACGCTCTGTTCCTGGCGGCTTGCGCTCCGCTTCTCTCGGCCGTGATCGGGTTCGTGGTCTTGCGCGAGCGGGTCAATGCGCTCGCATTCGTCGCAGTCGCCGTGGGCCTGATCGGAGCCGCCATGGTCATTTGGGGGGACGCCTTTGTGACCACGCCTTCATCGGGCCTTGCAACGGTGACCACGAAGATTCCCTCCGGTTCCGCGTTCGGCAATGCGATGGCCTTGGGATCGGCGCTGTCCTTCGCAGGCTACATTGCCTGCCTCAGGCGGGCGCGAGGGCGCGACCTCAGTCCCGTGGTTTTCGTGTCCTCGCTCTGGACGATGATCGTCGCTGCCCTATTCACCTTCCTGGCGGGCGAACCCTTGCTGCCGCCGCCGGTGGACGTGACCGCTGCCGTCCTCAACGGCTTCCTGTTCATGGGGCTCGGCTCGACGCTGTTCATCAAGGGAGCCGCCTTCATACCGGCGGTCGGACTGACTGTGTTGGCCCAGACCGAGAACATCTTCGGCCCGCTTTGGGTCTGGCTGTTCATCGGAGAAGCGCCGCCGCTGGCGACCGTTCTTGGTGGAGGCGTAATCCTCCTCGCCGTCGTCCTGATGGGATTGATAGGGAACCGATCCGCCCCGCTTCCGGGTATCCCCTGACCTTGCCCGGCGCGATGCCGCGCGGTCGCGGTTCAAGCTCTCGCCGGAGCCGAGTTGCGGCCCCCTGCCCGGCAAGCGGCTCAACGTGACAAGCCCGACAGATTGTCGCATACTCCATCGGATAACAAGAGAGTGGATCGTATGCAGCCGACACAGGTCTCCAGAGGAGGAACCAGGTATGCTATCGAAAAAGCCTTCAAGCCTTGACCACCCGAAAGTTGGCGAAGCATTCACGATGCTTCGAGATGGGCGCATGGACCGGCGGGAGTTCGTGCGTGTCGCAGCCCTGCTCGGAACTTCGGCGGCGGCGGCGTATGCGATGGCCGGCCTTCCGAGCCCTGCCTTTGCCGCGACGAGCTTACCTTTCCCACCCGACGACCCCAAGGCCAAGTCGGGCGGCATCCTGAAGATCGCCATGGAAGTCCAGAAGATGGAGGATCCGGCGACCTATTCATGGGTGCAGATGTCGAACCAGACCCGCCATACGCTCGAATACATTTCGATGACGGGTCCCGACAATATTACGCGCCCCATGCTCGCCGAGAGCTGGAAGCCGACGGAGGACCTCAAGACCTGGACCTTCAACCTGCGCAAGGGTGTCATGTGGCACAATGGCGAGGAGCTCACCGCCGACCACATCGCATGGAACATCATGCGTTGGCTCGACCCCAAGACGGCGTCTTCCAATATCGGCCTCTCCTTCGCGAGCGCCATGGTCGAGGACAGCGGCGAAAACGACGCCAAGGGCAAGTCGATCAAGAGGATGATCAAGGGGGCGCTCGAGGTCGTCGACAAATACACGCTGCGGCTCAATCTAAACAAATCCGTGCTGTCCGTGCCGGAGGATCTCTACAACTACCCGACGGCCATCCTGCATCCCTCGTTCAAGGCGCCGCTTTCCGACAACATGATCGGCACCGGGCCGTTTGCGCTTGCCGAGCTGAAGGTCGCCGACAAATGCATCCTCAAGCGCGTCAAGAAGACCGCGGACGGCAAGGACTTCGCCTATTGGGGCGGCAAGGTCTTTCTGGACGAGATCCACTATTACAACTTCGATGCCGAGAACCAGCTGAATGCCTTCGCCTCGGGCGATGTCGACACGCTCTACGCCTTCGGAGTGGAGCAGATCGACATGGCGAAGTCGCTGCCCGGCGTCATCCACGTGGCGCGGACGGCGCAGACCATCTGCTGCCGCATGCAGACGACCGCGAAGCCGTTTTCCGACAAACGCGTCCGGCAGGCCATCGTCAAGGCGGTCGACAATGCCGTCGTCAAGAAGCTCATCTACACGGAAGGCGGGGATGTCGGCGAGAACCACCATGTCGCGCCGATCCATCCCGATTATGCGGCGCTGCCGCCGCTGAAGCGCGACGTCGCGGCGTCGAAGCAGCTGCTCAAGGAGGCCGGCTTCGAGAAGGGCCTCGAGGTGACCATCGACGTCGGCAACACCGACGGGCCCTGGCATCAGACGGCTTGCGAGGCCATGCGCGACCAGTTGAAGGAGGCCGGCGTCACGCTCAAGATCAATGTGATGCCTGCCGCCAAGTATTGGGAGATCTGGGACAAGACGCCCTTCGGGTGCACCGCATGGACGCATCGACCGCTCGGCACGATGGTGATGTCGCTCGGCTACCGCACGGGCGCTCCCTGGAATGAGAGCCACTACGCCAATCCCGATTTCGACAAGGCGCTCGATGCCGCAGAGGGCGTCCTGGATCCCAATGAGCGCAAGGGCAAGCTCGGGGTTGCGGAGAAGATTCTGCAGGACGATGCCGTGATGATCCTGCCGCTATATCGCCCGATCTATACGATCGCCAGCAAGAACTTGAACGGATATGAGGGGCACCCGACCCAGTATCACCAGTTCAACAAACTCTGGAAGAGCTGACGTCGAACGCCGGTTCCGAGCCTCGGAGCCGGCGCCCCGACTGGAAACGCGATATGGCGCGACCGCCGCGCCATGAGGGTGGGTGTTGGGCTTCCTCGCAGGGGAGAGCGCTTGTGTGCGGCCGTGCCGAGCTTCGCGCCAAGCCGGGCTCGGCGCGATCCCGAAAGCGTTATTTCCTTTCGGCGGCGATCGAGGCAGAATGGCGGATCATCATTCCCACCGAAGAGAAGACGCATGCTCGGCCGCGCCCCTCAACATTAGCGCATGATCCCGAAAAGTGGCTCCGCTTTTCGGATAAGATTATGCGTAAAGACTAAAGAGAGAGCCCATGCTCAAGCTGATCGCCAACCGCCTCCTTCAGATGGTGTTGATCATGGCGGTCGTGTCCGCCGTGCTGTTCTTCATCTTCGACAGCGACAAGTTCAAGAAGCAGATCGCCGTCGCCGAGCTCGGCGGTTTTGCGGTTTCGGCGCTGTCCGACCAGGACTACCAGGGATGGCTCGAGAGGAAGGGGCTCAACGTCCCCTTCTATGAACGCTACGCCAAATGGGTGGGGGGCATACTCAGAGGCGATCTCGGCAAGTCGTACCAGACCAACGAGCCGGTGGCGACGGTCGTCTTCGAGCGCCTGAAGAAGACCGGCATATTGGGCTTCTGGGTGTTCGCCTTGATGATCCCCCTGTCGCTCACCTTCGGCATCATCGCCGGCATGAAGGAGGGCTCGGCGCAGGATCGCATAACCTCCTTCATCTCGATCGTGACGACCTCCTGGCCCGAGATCGCCACGGCCGTCATCCTGATGTCGGTCTTCGCTCTATGGCTGAAATGGATGCCGAGCAATTCCGCCATGGTCGGGGGATGGGACTGGCGGGCTTTGATCTTGCCGGTCATGACCTTGGTGCTCTACGATTTCGGCTATGTGGCGCGCATGACCAGGGCTTCGATGGCCGAGGTCATGACGGCCCAATACATCCGCACGGCGGTCCTGAAAGGCTTGCCCTATAAGCGGGTGATCCTGCGCCATGCCTTGCGCAACGCGCTGATCGCGCCCTTCACCATCATCGTGCTGCAGCTGAACTGGCTGTTGTCGGGCGTGGTGGTCGTCGAGTATTTCTTTCAATATGCGGGCTTCGGCAAGCTCTTGCTCGATGCGGCCCTGTTCGGCGACATCTATGTGATCCAGGCCGCGACCTTGGTCGCGGTCTTCGTCGCCGTCGTGTCCCAGATCATTTCGGATGTGGGCTATTCTTTCCTCAATCCACGCATCCGTTTCAGCTGAGGGGGCATCCCGTGTCCGTCATCGCGTCGCCAGCACCGCCCGCTTCGCCCTTCGCGGTCTTGAAGAATCTGCAGCGGCCGCGCGCCGTCATAGCGCTCATCCTCCTCGCCTGGATCCCGCTCACCGTGAACGTCATGCTGGCGGGCTCGATCGACGCGGATGTGAGGCCTTATCTGCTTGTGCCGGCGATCCCGGCGACCCTCATCCTCTATGCGGTCGCCGTCTGGTCCTGGCGCGAATCGCCCATCGCGGTCATCGGCGTCACGCTCATCTTCTTCTGGCTCGTCATCGCGGTCACCGTGCCGTTCCTGCCGCTCGTCGACCCGAACAAGCCGCTCGCACCCTTTGCCGCGATCGGCGCCGTGAAAGCCAATCACTATTTCGTCCTCGGCGCCGACTTCAAGGGCAGGGACATGCTGGCGCGCGATCTTTGGGGCTGCCAGCGCGTTCTGGTCTGGGGCGTCACCGCGACGCTCGCGGCCTACGTCGTCGGTTGCATGTTCGGGCTCCTCGCCGGCTATCTGGGCGGCTGGTGGGATCAGGCCATCTCCTTCCTGGCCAACATCCTTTTGTCCTTTCCCGTGATGGTCCTGTTCATCCTGATCTTGAACTATCTCGGCGCGAGCGGCTTCAACATCGTCATCGCCGTCACCTTCGCCTCGGCGCCGGCCATCATGCGCATCGTGCGCGGGCTGACCTTCGACACCAAGAGTCGAGACTATATATTCGCGGCCCAGACGCGCGGCGAGCATCCGCTGCGCATCATGATTTACGAGCTCTTGCCGAATGCGCGCGGACCCATCATCGTCGATGCCTGCCTGCGGCTCGGCTACACGACGGTCGCGATCACGACGCTGACCTTCCTTGGTCTCGGCCTGCAACCGCCCGATCCCGATTGGGGCTTGATGATCAAGGAGGCCGCGAACGTCGCCAAGTCTCCGCAGTTCGCCTATATGCTGCTCATTCCGGCCTTGTCGGTGTCGAGCCTGATCCTCGGCTTCAACCTGATCGCCGATGGCTTGCGCGAAATGAGCCTCAGGGACTGATTGGGAGTATGCGGCAGTGACCGAGCAAATTCCCGTTCTCGAATGCCGTAACCTCTCGATTTCATACTATACCCGCGCAGGCGAAATTCCTGCGGTGGTGGACTTCAACCTCAAGCTCATGCCCGGCGAAGCGCATGGCATCGTCGGCGAGTCCGGTTGCGGCAAGTCCACCGTCGCGCTTGCCATCATGAACTTCATGGGCAAGAACGGCGGCATCGTCGGTGGCGAGATCCTGTTCGAGGGGCGCGACATGCGCACCATGACGCAGGAGGAACTGCGCCAGATCCGCGGCTCGAAGATCGCCATGGTCTATCAGGAGCCGATGGCCTCGCTCAACCCGTCGATGAAGATCGCCGAGCAGCTGGCCGAAGTGCCGATCTATCATGAAGGCGCCACGAAGGAAGAGGCGATCAAGCGCTCGAAGGCAATGCTTGCCAATGTGCGGCTGCCGGATCCGCAGCGCATCATGGATTCCTACCCGCATCAGATTTCCGGAGGTCAGCAGCAGCGCGTCGTGATCGCGATGGCGCTGTTGTCGAACCCCAAGCTTCTGCTGCTGGACGAGCCCACCACCGCTCTCGACGTGACAGTCGAGGCTGGCATCGTCGAGCTGATCAAAGAGATTTCAGCCAAATTTGGTACGTCGCTCATCTATATTTCTCATAATCTCGGGCTCATTCTGGAAACCTGTAGTCGCTTGACCGTCATGTATTCGGGCGAGGCTGTAGAGAGCGGCGACACCCAAAGTGTCTTCACGGAGATGCGGCACCCCTATACGCGCGGTCTGTTCAATTCGATCCCGGTGCCGGGTGCAGATAAGAACGCTCGGCCGCTGACGGCCATAAGAGGCCAGTTACCTCTGCCGCATGCCCGGCCGAAAGGTTGCTATTTTGGACCCCGTTGCGACTATTTCGCCGCCGGTCGCTGCGACCTCGGGGTTTTGCCGATGCAGGCGGTCGCCGCAGGCTCGACTCATACCGTGCGGTGTGTGCGCTTCGCCGAAATCGACTGGCTGGCCAAGGCCAGGACCGAGCAGCGCGAACCGGTAAAGACCGGCGATATCGTGCTCAGCGTGTCGGATCTTTCGAAACACTATACGGTCCACAGCGGTGGCGCGATCCTGGTCGGCGCCAAGAGGACCGTCAAGGCCAATGAAAGGATCAGCTTTCGCGCTCATGAAGCGGAGACGATCGCCATCGTCGGCGAATCCGGCTGCGGCAAATCCACCTTCGCCAAGGTGCTGATGGGACTCGAAGGGGCGACCACCGGCAAGGTTCAACTCGGCGAAATCGATCTTGCCAATGTGCCGGTACAAAAGCGTAACGACAGGGTGATTTCCCGTTTGCAGATGATCTTCCAGAACCCGTTCGACACGCTCAATCCGAGCCACTCGGTCGGATCGCAGATATCCCGGGTGATCAGGAAGTTCGGTGTCGAGCGCGATCCGGCCAAAGTCGAGGAACGAGTCAACCAGCTCATGGACATCGTCAAGCTGCCGCGTGACTTCGCCAAACGTCGTCCGCGCCAGCTCTCGGGTGGACAGAAGCAGCGCGTCGGTATCGCACGTGCCTTTGCAGGCGACCCCAAGATCGTGATTGCCGACGAGCCCGTATCGGCCCTCGACGTGTCGGTGCAGGCGGCGGTTACCGGCTTGCTGATGGACATTCAGCGCGAGCACAGAACGACCCTGTTGTTTATCAGCCACGATCTTTCGGTGGTGCGCTATCTCGCCGATCGCATCATCGTCATGTATCTCGGCAAGATCATGGAGAAGGGGACGACCGAAGAGATATTCTCATCGCCCTATCACCCCTACACGGAAGCGCTGCTGTCGGCCGTGCCGATCGCCGATACCAGCGTCAAGAAGCGCAAGATCGTCTTGACGGGCGAAATTCCGTCTCCGTCAAATCCTCCGCCGGGCTGCCCCTTCTCGACGCGTTGCCTCTACATGATTAAAGGCGTCTGCGACACGCTGGCACCGCCGCAGCGCGAAATTGCTCCGCGCCATGTCATCGCCTGCCACCTCGACGAGGCGACGTTGCGCGCCATGAAGCCGGTGATCACGATTGAACCGCGGGAGGCGGCGTCCGAGGCGGAGGCGGAACACGCCTGAGGCTCGACAGCATCCGCACATGATCCTGCTCCGGGATGATGCCATTGGCGAATTGCTCGCATGGCCAACCCTCGTCGAGGCGTTGCGGACCGGGCATCAAGAGGGCGTCGATGCCGTCGAACGACTGCTCCTGAGCGAAGCCAAGGATGGCCCGCCAGGGCCGAACCATTTACTGATCTGGGCGGCCTGGCGCTTCGGCGCCTATTGCGGGGCGAAGCTCGCCACCGTCTATCCCGGCAATGTCGAGGGTGTGGCAACGAACGCCACGGTCTACGTCCTTTTCGACGGGCACGACGGGCGCCCCCTCGCCACCATCGAAGGCTCGGAATTCACCTTGCGGAAGACCGCGGCCGATTCCGCGCTCGGGGCGTGGTATCTTGCCCGCACCGACGCGGAGTCCCTGCTGATGATCGGGGCTGGCGCGCAAGCGGGGCCGCAAATTCGCGCCCTATGCGCGGTCCGTCCCTCGATACACAAGGTGCGGATCTGGAACCGCACGGCCGCCAGGGCGGAAGCGCTCGCCGCAAGGCTCACGCAAGAGGGCGGCCTGGACCGTGTCTCGATCGAGGCGGCTGATGATCTCGCGAGCGCCGTGCCGCAAGCTTCGATCGTCTCGATGGCGACCGCGGCGACGAGCCCGCTCCTCGAGGGCGCGCTGTTGTCGCCGGGAACCCATGTCGATCTCGTCGGCTCCTTCACCCCCCTCATGCGCGAAACCGATGATGAGGCGGTCCGCCGGGCGAGCCTCTTCGTCGACACTCGGCGCTTCACGGTCGCCGTGACCGGCGACCTAGCGATCCCGATCGCCGCGGGAGTGATCCACGAAGACGATATCCGCGCCGATCTGTTCGGGCTGAGCCGCGGCCAGCATCCGGGCCGCCAATCGGCCGACGAGATCACCTTGTTCAAGAATGGCGGCGGCGGCCATCTCGACCTGATGGCGGCGATCACGGCCTATGAGCGCGCCAGCGGCCCTTAGCGGAGGACAGAGGACAGAGGAGCCGGCGCGGGAGAGCTGGTTCCTCTGTCGTCCGTCCTCCGCCGTCTTTCGTCGACTCAGCCCGGCAGCACGCCCTTGGCGCGCAAGGCGGCATCGACCCAGGAGCGGTCGTAGCGGCCCGCCGCGATATCGGCCTTGGCCTTGTCTTCACGTTCGGCTTGGCGACGCGCCGCCGCGAGGACCTCGGGCGCCATGGCGGGGGAGACCGCGACCACGCCATCCTCGTCACCGATCACGATGTCGCCGGGGTGGATCACGAGGCCGCCGATCGTCACCGGCACGTGGATCTCGCCGGGCCCGTCCTTATAGGGACCCTTATGGGTTTCGCCGCGCGCGTAGCAGGGAAAGTCCGAGCTCATGAAGGCTGCGACATCCCGGATCGCCCCGTCGATGACGAAGCCGACGACACCGCGCGTTTCGGCGAAGCTTTTCATCAGCTCCCCGACCAGCGCTTGGCTGATATCGCCTCCTCCGTCGACGACGAGGACGTCGCCGGGCTCGGCATGGTTGAGCGCCTTGTGGATCATCAGGTTGTCGCCGGGCCGCGTCCTCACCGTGAGCGCTACGCCGACCAGCTTGCCGCGCTGATTATAGCGGCGCAGCCCGACCGTACCGCTCATCCGGCTCATATTGTCGCTCACATGCGCCGTCACGACATCGCGGAATTGCTCGATGAGCTGAGGCGCGGCCCGCGGCGGAGCCTCGTGGACGTGAAAGCCGATGGGCATAGGGTTCCTCATGGTGAAAAGACAGCCGCCCCGCGCTATATCCCCATGATGCGAGCTTTGTCGACGAAAGAGGCGAAAGACCAGGTTCCCGATCCGCGCCCGCGCGAGCGGGAACTGGCGATCTTGAATTCGATCGCCGCCGCCCTGAACGCGTCGGTCGATCTCAAGGCCTCGCTCGGCGCCGCCTTGTCGCAAGTGGCAGCTCTGTTCGATCTCAACACCGGATGGGTCTTTCTCCTCGACCGGACGACCGGCGAAGCTTTTCTCGCCGCGGCCGAGAACCTGCCGCCCGGCCTGGCGCGGGACCCCGAGCGGATGACCGGCTCCTGCTATTGCCTCGATACCTTTCGCCAAGGCGATTTGAACGGGGCCGCGAATGTCAATGTGGTGACCTGCAGCCGCCTCAAATGGCTCGCCGGCGAAGGGACCGCGGGCCTGCGCTTCCATGCCAGCATTCCGCTCTACGCCCATGGCCGCCGGCTCGGCGTCATGAACCTGGCGGGCCCCGAATGGCGAAAGCTCTCGCAGGATGATCTGCGGCTCCTGCACACGGTCGGCGACATGCTGGGCATCGCCGTCGACAGGGCCCGGCTCTATGCGGAAAGCGTCGAGGCCGGCGCCGTCGGGGAGCGCAACCGGCTGGCGCGCGAAATCCACGACACGGTCGCGCAGGGGCTTGCGGCAACCGCCTTGCAGCTCGACACCGCCGACGCGCTCATCGAGGCGGGGGCGGAGCCCGCGCGGGTGCGCGCCGCGCTCGGCGAGGCGCTGCGGGTGACGCGTGCCAATCTCGAGGAGGTCCGCCGCTCGGTTCTCGATCTGCGCGCGGCCCCGCTCGAAGGAAGGACCCTGAACCAGGCCCTTGCGGCACTCATCGAGGAGGCTCGCGACAAAGGAGGAGCGAAACTGCGCTTCGAGTCGGTGGGAGGCGAGCACCGCTTATCGGCGCGCGCCGAGTCCGGCTTGTATCGGGTGGCCCAGGAGGCGCTCGCCAATGCGATGAACCATGCGAGGGCACGCAATATTGCCTTGCGCCTGACCATCGAGCCGGACCAGGCCGTCCTCGTCGTCGAGGATGATGGCAGGGGTTTCGCGGCGGATGACCGCAGGCCCGATCGCTTCGGCCTCGTGGGCTTGCGCGAACGGGTGCGGCTGCTCGGCGGCCAACTGAGCGTCGAGGCGAGGCCTGGCAGCGGCGCGCGCCTCGAAGCCCGCATCCCTCTGGGCTGAACGCGACGTGCTTCGATGACGCAAGCGATCCGCATCCTGGTGGTGGACGATCATCCGGTCGTTCGGGACGGGCTTGCCGCCATGCTGGGGACGCAGGTCGGTTTCGACGTCGTCGGCATGGCGGGGACGGGCTCCGAGGCGATACGGCAGGCCATCGAGCTGCGGCCCGACATCGTGCTGCTCGATCTCGAAATGCCGGTCGGCAATGGAGCCGAGGTGATCGAACATTTGCAGGCGCAGCATTCACCCGCGAAGGTCATCGTCTTCACGGCCTTCGCCCATGAGGAGCAGATCATGGGCGCGCTCAAGGCCGGCGCACGCGGCTATCTGCTCAAGGGAGCGCCTCGCGACGAGCTGTTCCGAGCGATTCGCATCGTCGAGGCCGGCGGCTCCCTGATCGAACCGCAGGTCGCCGCGAAGCTGCTCCGGCGAATGCGCGAGAGCAATGATCCGTTGACGCAACGCGAGCGCGAGGTGCTCGTCCTGATTGCGCGCGGAGATCCCAATAAGCGGATCGCCCGCGAGCTGTCGGTCAGCGAGCGGACAGTGAAGTTCCATGTCGGCTCCATCCTTAGCAAGCTCGGTTGCAGCAATCGGACGCAGGCGGTCGCGGCGGCGCGCGAACGCGGCTTGGTGTAGGTGGCGCCAACGTCATGGCCGGGCTTGGCCGGCTTGGCTAGTGTGGTGAATTTGAAGTTCCTATCACATGGATGGCATGCGCGCGGTAGGAACTTCAAATTCGAAAACCACACTAGAAACAATAACTTGCTAGTGCAGCTTTTGAATCCTAAATTCGCCTCGCGCGTTGCTCCAATGTGATGCGAATTTCGGATTCGCTGCACTAGCTACTTTCTGGCGCAAAATTCGCGTTTCGGTGAAGACCCGTCAATGGGGTCTCGCAAAGAAGAGCCCCGCCGGGTGGTTGGCGGGGTAGCGTGCGGTCGCTTGGTGGAGAGGCGGTCTAAGGGGCTGACTGCGCT